>CAUTZW010000057.1:0-17837 GCA_963543045.1 uncultured Treponema sp. | reverse complement strand
GAGACGGCCGTCACAGGGCGGGCCGAGGGGGGCGCGGGGCGGGGGGGGGGGGCGGTGGCGGGGGGGCTTTCCCTCGTCGTACCGTGCTTTAACGAAGAAGCCGTTATTCCTATCTTCTATGCGGAGGCTTCCCGCATTATTGAAAATATGGGGTCGGAATGGATAAAAAACGTTCAATTCATATTTGTTGACGACGGTTCAACGGACAATACAAGCGGAACGATTAAAAAACTTGCCCAACTCGACAGCCGTGTACACTATATCATTTTTTCCCGTAATTTCGGAAAAGAAGCCGCTTTGTATGCGGGGTTACAAAAAGCAACCGGCGAATATATCGCCGTTTTGGATGCTGATTTGCAAGATCCGCCGTCGCTGCTTCCCCAAATGCTCAAAATAATTCAAGACGAAGGATACGACTGCGTTGCGACGCGGCGCATAACGCGAAAGAATGAACCGCCTATCCGTTCATTTTTTGCACGGTTGTTCTATAAAATTATGGGCGGACTTAGCAATGTTCCGGTTGTTGATGGCGCACGGGACTTCCGGCTGATGACGCGAAAATATAAAGATGCCGTGGTCTCCTTATGCGAACGCAACCGCTTTACCAAAGGCATTTTTCCGTGGGTCGGCTTTCATACAAAATGGCTCGAATATGAAAATATCGAACGCGCCGCAGGCAAAACAAAATGGTCGTTTAGAAAATTGTTTGTGTATTCGCTTGACGGCATCATCGGATTTTCGACAAAACCGCTTGCATTCGCAGCGCCGGCGCGGGAATCGTAAGCATTATTTTGGCTTTTTTATTGATTGCAACCGTTATCATCAAAAAAATTGTTATCGGCGACCCCGTACAGGGCTGGGCATCAACAATCTGCGTAATACTCTTTCTTGGCGGCGTGCAACTTTTTACCATCGGAATTTTGGGATTGTACGTCGCCAAAATCTACATCGAAGTAAAACAACGTCCTATCTATATAACAAAGGAGGAAAAATAGATGGGGGGAGACACAATAAACGGAAAAGAGATACGGTGATTTTTTCTTTTTGAAGATATCGCCGTATCGGGCAATATTTTTTATAATTCATTTTTTAGGAGAAATGATAAAAAGCGCGTCTAAAATATCGCCGTCGCTTTTTATCTCGAGTTTGTGTGGATGTTGCGGAAGATACGTATACGTATTGTCTTGATGAGAACTGAATGAATACGATAGCGTATATTTTCGCAAACTCGATTATTGAACAGGTGCGCTTACGCGCACGGCTAAAAACTTTTTCGGAAGTTGCAACTTCCTGCAAAAGTTTTTATTAGGAGAAATGATGAAACAGTTTTCTAAAAAGACGGATTTGACGCTTTTGGCGGTAACGTCGGCGGCATTTATTGTAAGCGCGGCGTTGATTCTTTTTGCTGCACAAGTTTTTACGCTGATTCAGTATGTTGCAGAAACAAAAGTCGTTCATCACCCATTAAATCCCGCAACGATTCACCAAAAAATTACGCCGTTTATCGTTTTTCCGGTTTTTGCAGTTATCGTTTTTGACGCGCTGTTTTTTGTAAAGTTTTCGGCAAAATCAAAAATCATTTTGCTTTTGCAATTCTGCCTCGCCGCGCTCGTTTTGACGACAGCCGCGTGTTTTATGAAAACGCCCCAATACATGAATAGCGATATGGCGTCGGAAATCATGCTGGCAAAAGAGTGCTTTACGCATAAGACGTTTTGGCCGCGCTCATGGCATTATTCAACGGAAATCCGGCTCCTGCACACGCAGCTGATTGCAAGTCCGCTTTTCGCGTTTACATCAAACTGGTTGACGGTAAAAGCGCTTTCTGCAGTCATTTTGTGCCTCTCGCTGCCGTTTTCCCTTTGGTTTTTATTGAGCGTACTGAAAGTCAAAAGCGTGCAGCTTAAATTGTTATGCTCGCTTCTGATTTTTCTTCCTTGGTCGAATACGATGTGGGGAATGGTGGAGCTCGGAAATTATTACATCCCGCACATTGCAATCAGTTTTGTCTATACTGCGCTGTTTATCTCCCTTGCCTATTCCGAACTGACGGCAAAAAAGACAAAAATATTTACCGCGCTCTTTTTTGCGCTCGCATTTATTTCAGGGCTTTCGGGAATCCGCCCCATTTTGAATTTCCAACTGCCCATTGCAGCGACTCTTATTGCGCTTGCAGCATACCGTATGGCCAATAAAAAGGAAGAATTCAATTTTTCCCGTTTTTTTCTTGCCGATAAACCCGTTTTTTACGCTTCGGCAAATATCGTGTTCGGAGGCGCAGGCTACGTTGCGAATTCGCTGGCGCTTTCCAAACTGTTTCATTTTTTGAAATATAACGATCAAACTTTCAATGCGATTGGAGATGTTCGCATTTCCGACCTTCATCGCGATATATTCGGAATTTTCGGCTTTCGAAGCAATGTACGTGTTTTTTCCCCTGCCGGAATCAATAATGTTGTTTTATATGGCGCCGCGCTGATTTTTATTATCTGCTTTGCTCTGTACTTAAAAAGAAGCAAATCCGAGTCTAACCGGATTTTTATGATTTTTGCCGCTGTGATAATTGTCAGCAATACATTCGTAGCGGTTCATACGGATTATCAAGATAGGTATTTAATTCCGGCGCTTGTTTATTGTATTCCCTGTTTTGCGCTTTTTCTTGAAAGTTCCGAGCTGTCGCCGCTCAAAAAATATCTGCTCGGCGTATCTGTTTCCGTTGTTCTGATTGGCAATGCCTTCGTCACGTTCTCAGATATTTTGACTTCCAGCGGAAATGAAGACAAAAACGCCGTTTGCCGTTTTCTTGATAAAAATTATTCGTTCGGATATGCGACATTTTGGAATGCGAATGTTTTGACGTTTATGACGGACGGGCGATTGGAATTCGGTAATCTTGAACCCGACCCCATAGACGGTATTGACTACATTCCGGAAACTTTTCATTGTCATTTATGGCTTACGCCTGACAGATTTTATCATGATGATTACAAAGCGGACGAGCGCGTCTTTTTCTTGGTAACGCAAGAAGAATACGAAACGTCGCCGGAACACAATATTTTTAAAAGCGGCCGGGAAGTCTATTCGGATGATTTTTACCGCGTATTCGACTACGAAAACAAACGCGCTTTTATCAACGGGTTTTAGAATGCTGAACAAAAAATTGCAGGAGCCGCTGAAATTTCTTGCTGTCGGTGTGATAAACACGGCTGTCGGTGCGGCGGTAATGCTTACGCTGTACAATATTTTTCATGCCGGTTATTGGGTTTCGTCCGCCGCAAATTATATTTTGGGCAGCGTGTGCAGCTTCTTTTTGAACAAATATTTTACGTTCGGCTCAAAGCGTTTGTGCGTGCGGGAAGCGCTGGCATTCGTTTTGTGCATCGCCGCCTGTTACGCATTCGCCTACGGAATTGCGCGTCCCTGTGTCCGGATGGCGTTCTCCCAATATTCCAAAACCGTGCAGGACAATGCCGCAATGATTCTCGGAAGCGCCGTATTTACGGCGGCAAACTTTATCTGCCAAAAGTATATTGTGTTTCGGAAAAAGGCCTAACGGACGGCTTATAAGGGGCGGGCTGCGCCGCAGTTTTGGAGCGGAGACACGGCGGCGGGCGTAAACATGGACTTACGCGGTCGAGCGCCGTTAAAAATCTGCCCGCTTCCGCAATACCCGTTCGCCTTTACAAATTATTTTTCCCCCATCGGTGCGATTTTCTTTTTGTAAACGCGGCGCATAAAAAGCAGACACGTGAAGACGGAGGCGGCTTCGGCGACGAGGTATGCCCACCAAATATCGTTGATATTTCCGGCGAGGGAAAGTAAATACGTTACCGGCAGCAGTACGACGATTTGGCGCACGAAGGTTGCAATCATGCTGTAAATGGCGTTCCCGAACGCTTGAAGCACGGACGCAAGTGTTATCGCAACCGCCGCGCCCGCAAAACTGCACGCGATAATGCGCATTGCAGGCACTCCGATTTGAAGCAGTGCGGGAGAGGCTTCAAACAGTCCCAAAAGCTGTGCCGGCAGCAGTTCAAAGACCGCAGTTCCCGCAAGCATAATGCCGACGGCAAGCGCAAGCGATTTTTTTATCGCGGCGGTAATGCGCTCCCGCCGTCCTGTACTCTCTCGGCAGTGCTAAAATTATGAAAAGGGCTGCAAGATACGGCAGTGCAAGCATAAACGCGGAGGGAATGTTCGACAGGTCGTTCGGGAGATAGAATGAATCGTGCTCGGCGGCACCAAAGAAAAGCGCTGCGGCGGCAAGCAGGTAAATTAACGCAATATATAAGGAAGAAATCATCCTCATTGTGAGGTCTTACACAATACGCGCATGATTTTAAGACGAAAAGCAACGGCAATCGGCTGCAGGAATGATGGGAATGGCGTGGATGCGAGTCGAATGCGTAAAGTTTGACGGAAAAGACATTATGGTCACGATAAAATCCTGTCCCTTGACGGCGAACGCAGCGGCCGACCAGCTCGGCTTTTTCGGAAAAGCTACGCATGGGCTTTTATGCGCCTCCCGATATTCGCGCAGGATATCGCAACTTACCCCAAAGCCGCACCGACCGCATCTCCGTCAACCGGACGTTCACATAAAGACATCGTGCACTTGCTGGAAACACGTCGCGCTTTCAGCGTGCGCAGTGCTAATTCTGTCATAGACAAGTGAATGTGCGACGCTCCGGCTTGTTTGCCGTCGTCGTACGCCGAACATCTTTTGAATCGGTAATTTTTCGTGAGCAAGCTGCCGATAATAACGGCATATGTCTCTATCCAATACGGTAAAAAAAGCGGTTCTCGGGCTGGGTTTCATTTTTTGTATGTCTCTTGCTTTTTCGGTATTGAAAATGGATGAGTATGACGCGTTGATGCAAACGGGGACGGTCGAACATATTGCGAACGCATTGGAGCTCGACCGCGACCTGATCAAGGTGCAAATCGGTTCCGAAAAAGATACGCTGCTTATGCGGGCTTTAAAATACGACAGGCCTGCGGAAATCATTGAGCTGCTGATTCAAAGCGGCATAAACGTAACGGCGGAAAATAAGGCGAAGCAGAGTACGCTCATGTATGCGTGCCGTTATTCATCTGATCCGGATGCAATCAAGCTTGTTCTGACGCATTCTGGAAAAAAGAAGGCAATTCGGCGGAAGCTGCTTAAAAAAGATGCGACGCGTAAGAATACGCTCGATTATATGCGGGACGATCCGAATCCGGTCGCCCAGATTTTAATTTCCGAGTATTTGACTATGGCGGACTTAAAGCGACTCGTTCCGAAAAACGGGGCTGCAACTCCTGCGCCCGATCCGCAAAAAGAAGAGCCCGAACCAACACCTCCGGCGGATTCCTCCGCTCCGCAAGCTGATTTAGCCGCTGCGGAACAATCGGATGCTTCCAATGTGCAGGATCCGGATGAAAATAGTACCGCACAAGAAGATACGGCTGCTTTGCTATCCGCCGAATCGGATGCGGACAATTCGGCGGACGTTGCCGACACGCTGCTGCCTGAGTCCGATACGTCGGTCGGCCGCTATCAAAAAACCTATCTCTATGATTATTTGCCAAAGGATGAACCGTTTGTGCCGCATCCTGCCGAGTCGGCGCAATCCGCGTTTGCAAAAATCGATGATCCGAACCGGCAGGACAGCAAGGGGCGCACCGCGCTTATGAAAGCGGTCATGGCCGGAAACGATTGGGAAATACGCTCGCTCTTAAAGTCCGGCGCGGATGTCAATATCAGCGACGATGACGGCTGGACGGCTTTGATGTATGCGGCGCGTTACCAAGACAGCCTCGATTTGCTGATGATCTTGCTGCAAAACGGTGCGGAGGTGCATTCGATCAATAAATACGGCGCAAGCCCGCTGCAGCTTGCCGCCTGTTACAGCAGCAATCCCGACATTGTGAGAAAACTCATCTCTTCCTATCCTTCCGGAACGAATGAAATATTCAAGTCGTTTATCCTCACGTTGACCTCCGTATCGAAAACGGTTACCGCGCAAAGCGCCAAAATCGATGTTTTTATCGAGCGGGGAGTTCCGCTCAACCGCTTTTACGAAGGCAAAACGCCGCTGATGTATGCGGCGGAATATTGCCAGTCGACAAAAATTATACGGCAGCTGCTTGAAAACGGAGCGATTCCTTCAATTCGGAATGCGCAGGGCAAAACGGCTTTTTCGTTTGCCGAAAGCAACACGCATCTTGCGCACGATGAGATTTACTGGTCGCTCAACACCCGCTAGGAAAGACAGATGAGAATAACGGGCGGGGCGCTGAAAGGCAGAATTATCAAATGTCCGAACGGTATCATTCGTCCGGCAATGGACAGAATGCGCGAATCGTTGTTTGCCGTGCTCGGCGATATTTCCGGAAAATCGTGGCTGGATCTCTTCAGCGGTTCCGGAACGGTTGCGATAGAAGCCGCCTCGCGGGGCGCCGGAAAAATCGATCTCTGCGAAAAAGACAAGATAAAAATTGCAACCCTGCTCGACAATGTGAAAATTACCGAACAAGAGCTTGCCGTAAAAATCCGCTGCCATTTTATGCCCGTCGAATATTTTATCAAACGATGTAAAGAACAGTTCGATTTTATCTTTATCGATCCGCCGTTTCCGTATCAATTCCGGGAACAGCTCGTTGAATCGATTGCGGCGCGTAACATTTTGCAGCAAGGCGGTACGGTTTTATTGCACAGGCCATCCGAACACAAAATGCCTGAACATATCGGTAATTTTATATTAAGCGACCAACACATTTACGGCCGCTCCGTCGTAGATTTTTACAAACGGAAAGAATAGGCTGCACCTCCCTCTGGATGATGCTCACCCCTTCTCCGAGCGGGGAGATAGGTTCACTCGGACAGGGGTGCAACCTACCTTGGGGAGAGGAAGACGGAGATTCCGTATACAATCCGGCGGCCGCCTCTGTTTTTTAGGTGGGCGGGAGCGGCACGTTGTGGCTGACTTCGGAAAGGGGCTGCACCGGTGCACTTGCTCTATATATTCCGCTTTCAAAGGGAGTCTTGTGCGTCCACTGCGATTGCGTTCCGGCGAATACTGCGGCAGAAGATTCAAGGCTTGAGAATGTTTTTCGCAATTCGATACAAGACCTCTTTTTTGTGGAGTGTTGCGTTGCCCATGATGCACAGTATTGCGGCACGAGTTTGAGAGCTTATTTTCAAACTGCTGTCCGAATAGGAGCGTTATCATGTTGCGCCGTAGGTAAATGGAGCAATTAATCTGCCTTTGCAGTGAGCCGCGGGAAGGCCGATGTGCGCGTGACGTTTTCCAGCGATGCGCATATTGAGCTGTTTCCCACGCGGACTGCGGACATATTGCCGGAATATTTGTGTTTTGGTGCAGGTTTCATCGCTGTATACGAGCTTCTCTTTGCAAATGCCTTTAATTTTTTCCAAATATGCCGCTATTTTTTGGGGGATATTGTTCTTTGTAAAAGGAAGCTTTTTTCGCGTGATGCCGATTTTGCGGAGGTGTTTCGGGGCGGATGACGGACGACGGTCAAATATGGCCGCGATTTCTTTGAGGTAGGCATCGGGCTGGGCTTTTCGGAGATGATTTTCTTAGAACCTGTTTAACGTCTAAAAAATATGCTATAATGCAAGTATGAGAAAACAGTATCCCAGCGGCATAAGGCGCAAACAATTTGAACATATCCGCCCCTTATTGGAAAGCGGACGGAAAAAGACGGCGCCGAGAAAAGTTGATTTGTATGAAGTATTTTGTGCCATACTGTATCTGCTCAAAAGGAGTTGCCAGAGGCGCATGCTGCCTGAAGGTTTTCCCAAATGGACTACCGTTTACTACTATTTTAGCCTATGGAATAAGGTAGCAGATGGGAAGGAGAGCCGTTTGCATCAGTGCTTAAAAAAAATTAATTGGCGAGGCTCGTATAAAACAGGGGCGCAAGTCCTGCAAGAGCAGCTTGCTTATAGTCGATGCGCAGAGCGTTAAAAATACCGACAGCGCCGAAGGCAAAGGATACGATGCAGGTAAGAAAATATCCGGAATCAAGCGGCACATTGCAGTTGATACGCAAGGTTTCCCGCATGCTCTCGCCGTGACGGCAGCCAATGTTACCGACAGAAAGGGCGCCTTGCTCGCTTTTGAGCAAAATAAAGATGAATTGACAGAAGTAAAAAGCATTTTGTGTGACGGCGGCTATAACGGCAAGCCGTTTGCTGATGGAGTAAAGGCAGTTTTAGGCGAACAAGTGACGGTGTAAGTACTCAAACGCAATGAATTACATACGTTTAAAGTAATTCCCAAACGATGGGTAGTGGAACGAAGCTTTGCATGGCTCGAAAAACAGCGCAGGCTGTGGAAAAACTGCGAGAGAAAACATAATACCGCACTCCAATTTATGATTCTGGGTTTTGTAACTATTCTACTGAGGAGACTCTAAACAGGTGCTAAAGGAGTGCGAGTTTCGGTATAATCATCGAAATGATGATTTTCTTAAATTAATTAAGCAAATATTTTATAGATGCTAGTCAAGAGCCTAAAGTTTGAGGTGTGTTATGAAAAAGAAGATGATATTTTTAATTGTTTTTTTGTTATGTTCATACGTATTTGCAAAGCAATATACCGAATTTCGAATAAAAGATTTATGCGGTGTGATTGATGAAAACAGAAAGATAGTTATTGACCCCATATATTCGGAGATAAAGATATCTGAACAGGAATATATTGCCTGCAGCAATGGAGGAACCGTTGATATATATGATCCGGATAGCAATAAAATTTTATCATTTGCAGATATAACTATTGTATCTCAGTATTCCGAATATGAGTGGCTGCTGCATAAATATGCAGTGGAAAATAAATTTATATTGGTCAATGTAAAAACAAAGAAAGAGTCGGAATTCATCCATAATGTAACCAGAGAAAATCTTCCAAGATTTGTAAATGGGGTGTCTTTAATACTGACATACTATGATGATATTCATAAATTGGGATATAGCATCATGAACAAAAAAGGAAAAACGCTGGTTTCCGGTATAAAACAAGCAGGGTATAGATATTTTGAAAGCTTGATGCCGGTTTTATTTTTTAATGGGGAATCCGGATATATAAATGAAAAAGGTAAAATGGTAATGAAAGTTCCTTTATATGAAGATCCGAGAATGCTAGGCATAAGAATTTTTCCGTCACTTAATTACAATTTTTTTGAAGGAGTGGCTTTTATTCAAACGGAAAAAGACCTTTGGTATCTGATTGATAAAAAAGGGAATAAAAAAGAGTTACCGCAAGAATATGATTTTACGATGGGAGGATATTCAAATGGATTGACCGTTGTACAAAACAATGAACATGAGTTTGGATATGTGGATAAGAATTTTGAATTGGTTATTCCTTTTAAGTTTGATGCCGCTTTTACTTTTGAAGGAAAATATGGACGCGTTGTTTATCAGGGAAGAGATGCTGTTATTGATACGGCAGGCAATATCTATTATTGCGATGAGCTGAAAAAGAGCTTCTCGGTGTGAACGGTGGGGGAAGCTGCGGCGGCACATCAAGGTTGAACGATGGTAAGTCTGATGGGAACCAAGGTTCTCAAAAAACCGGAGGCAGTTCATCCGGAAGCAGCGACAAGCCGAGTAGAAATTCTGGCACTCCGGCAACTGACAAGACTAAAACCGCTCCCGAAAAAATGATGGAGGCAATCACCAAAAAAGCAAAAGATGCCGGTAAGAATGCCGGAGATGCTCAGGGTGAATTAAAGGAATGCTATAAAAAAGGCTCTTATCAGTGCGATGAATATGTAGAAGAAATGGTAAAAAATGTCGGCTACAAATCTAAGGATTATTGCATAGATAATCCGAACGGAAAAAATGTTGATACACACATAAAAGATCTGAAGGATTCTGGAAAATCGTATGAGACGGACTCCTCTAAATTGACTGAGGAAGCTTATGCGGTCTTTATATCACAGAAGTTAAGTTTATTGATTTCTTCTCAATTTAAACCTATATCGATATTTGAAACGGCATAAAAGATTTTTCATACCGTTTTTCTTTCATAATGTTCGTGCTTCTCTAAACGAATTTTATTGTTTGATATTATATGCAACAGTTCTAGCAGAAAGTGCCATTGTTAATACGTTGCCCCCTCACTTCATTGTCGTTCATATAATTCACGTTAAATACCGTCGAAACTCCTCGAAATACAGTGTTTTGATTTTTTTTATTGCTTCGATTGTCCAATAGCGCCGCTCTTTATCAAATCCGTCGGTTCCGCTTATGATTTTATGCGCCTGCAGTTCGGCAATAAACAGTGCGGTAAACTTTGTGATTTTGCACTTCTCTCTTTCATGCTTATTAAAACAGCCGGTGTGCATAAAATTGTTGCCTGCGCAGGAAGAACAAATCGGATAGAGGTAGCAGTTCTCATAGCAATCCTCATCTACAAAATTTTCATCTTTATCGAATTCTGTTTTCGCTATTTTTTCCAAATCTTCTTTGGAAAAGGTCATCGGAGTGCAAAAAGGACAGGGATACTCTTTGCCGTCCGTGTCAAAAAAATTAGCGCCGTGTCCGATTCCGCAATATTTGACTTTCGCGCGTTCTTTTTGTTCACATAAGGCTAAGTTTTTGTCAAACATCTGACAGACTTTTACCTTGGGATTTTCTCTATAAAACTCGACGAGTTTTTGCAATTCGGACGACAGCTGCGCAACAAATTTGTCATCGTCCCAATTAAAATCACCTTCCGCCAAATTCGTTCCCTGCACATCCAAGTTCAAAGAATGCAGAAATTGGATATTTTCCGCCAATCGAGGAATGGAATGCTCCGAAAGCGTCATTTTGAGCGCCTCGTCCGGAAAATTTTTCTGAAAAAACGGAATGTCGATTTTATCGAACGAATTTGAGCGATTTAGGTTATGCAGCTCTCTGTTCCCGTCGAGACTTAAACCCAATTTGAATTTTCTTCTGTTTTTTATAAACCACGATTTCATCTCTTCGGTAATGACTGAGCCGTTTGTTGTCGCAAAAAACACATAGGGAATATTCCTTTTGGATTTCCATGTGTATTCACAAATATTTTTGATCAAGTCAAACTCAAGCAACGGCTCCCCGCCGATAAAGCCGATATGTATGTCATTACATTCTTTTGGAACGCTGTTGAATATTTTTTCTATGACGTTTTTTGCGACGTCAAAAGACATCCGTACGTTCTCATGTTTTTGATAGCAGTAAACGCAGTCCAAATTACAGCGGTGCGTAACGCAAATAGAAGGCGAATAATGATATATGGCGCTCATTGGGGCATCCGCTCCTATTGCAGATATTCGTCTTTCAGATTTAACACCATTTCTTTATAAATTCGATGCGCTTTATCGTTTTCCGCATTGTCGACGGCGACAACGGCATCTTTCAGCCTGTTTTCCCAGATGGAGTTGTAAATATCAGCCGCATTCGTGCGCTTATCAATCGCGTCGCATATTTTCGGGGCAATACGGTAGTATTCTTCAACTTCCGACTTCATTGCGGGATCCGACTCCATAAACTCATCTCTGAATTTTCTTAAAACCGTCAACTCATGGCAATCGTCCGCCTTGTCAAAGGAATTGCACACTGCGCTTGTGATAAAACAGCCTCCTCCCCCGTTTCCCGCAGATGTTCCGCCGCACGTTGTTTGGCAGCTATATTCGCAGCCGCCGCATGATCGTCCGCAGCCGTACGGGCAGGCTCCGTGAATTTTTTCATTAAACATATTATAACCGCCGGAAAGAGCCGGTCCCTGCACTTTACGCAAATCCTCAAACAATCCATCGTCAAACATACAAACTCCTTACAAAATAAATGGCGCCTGAAGCCGCGTATTACACGGCTTCGGGCAAAGAATCCTGTCAAGATTCTTTGCCTAGTGTACACTAGGCAAATTTTTTCGATTTTGAAAAAAGACGATGGAGCGGGGATGGTATGATTACGTGTGTGTGGGGGGCAATAAATGCTAGCGAACCGATAAAAATACTTTGCAGCTGCCAAGAGACTTGAGCGGACGCGTTTTCAAATAGGTTGAATGCCGAATTTCTCTATTTTTTATAAATTATCGTATATTGCGTACCTAAAAAATTAAAATATGGAGACAATGTTGGGATTCCAAAGGGCGGCGGACGGGAAAAGCGGACATAAAGAGGATAACCGGTTTTCCGTCCGCTGCAATTTTGCCGTGCAGCAAAATTACGTAAAAGCTGACGTATCGTGCCCAAGGAAGGAGGGGCAAGGGAAGAAAACTGCGGGCGGCTATGACTGGTTAAACACGTTTCGAAACTTCGAAACGTGCAGCGGACGGAAAATGTGTTATGTCCTTCAAGTCCCGCTCTTCCGTCCGCCCCTCCCTTGAAAGAATGGTTTAAGGCTTGCCTTTAGAAGGATATAAGCTTTGAGTTTATAAAACTCGAAATTAAACCAAATAGTCAAAAAATCTTTTCATACAGACTGACTCTCCTTTATTCTTTGCCGTAGCGTATGCGCGGGTCGAGGAGGGCGAGGAGGATGTCCGAAACGAGCATTCCGGCGAGTACGAGGGCGGAAATAAACATACTGTTTGCAAGCACGAGGTTTATGTCTTCCTGCAAGACGGCTTCGTACATGAGCCGCCCGACGCCGCCGTTATGCGGGCGCAAATGATGGATGTTTCTCCGCCCGCTTATTACTTCCCGCGCTATTTGCTCCGGCTAGTCGTCAGGCAATGCTGGTCGCAGCTGCCGCTATACGGGCGCAAATGATGAATGCTCCCCGTTCAGTGATTACTTCTCACGTCGTTTGCTTTGATTGTCGTCTGGCAAAGTGACTGGGGCTACCGCTACACACGGGCGGCAACCGACAATATTTCCGCGTCTAGTGATTACTTCTCGCGTCACTCACTCTGAGTGTCGTCCGGCAAAGCCGGTTGCAGCTACCTTTACACGGGCAGCTGTCGGCAAATATTTTCCTGTTTGGTATTTACTTGCTGGCCACTCGTGCCATTCACTCCGCTCGCTGTCCGGCAAAGCCGGTTGCAGCCGCCGCTATGCGTGCACAAATGATGGATGTTTCCCCGCCAGCTTATTACTTCTTACGCCGTTTGCTCCGCTCTCTGTCCGTCAATGCCGGTTGCAACTGCCGCTATACGTACGCAAATGATGAATGCATCCTCTTTCAGTGATTACTTCCCGCGCCGTTTGCTTCTCGCGCTGTTCGTTCCGATTGCCATGTGGCAAATGTGTTCCCGCTCGTCGTCCGACAAAGCCGGTTGCCGCCGTTACACGGGCTGCAAGCGGCAAATGCTCCCCGTCTGCCGTTTACTTCTCGCGCCACTCGCTCCGATTGCCGTCCGGAAGAGCCTTTGCAGCCGCCGCTACCCGGGCTGCGATCAGCAAATGTTCCCCCGCCCAGTGATTACTTCTCACGCCACTCGCTCCGCCTGCCGTCCGGTAAAGTCGGTTGCTGCCACTACACGGGCTGTAATTGGCAAATGCTCCCCCGTTCAGTGATTACTTTTCTCGCCACTTGCCCTGCTAGTCGTCTAGCAATGCCGGTTGCAGCTGCTGCTACACGGGCGGCAGCCAGCAAATAGTCCCCGTCCGCTGTTTGTTTTTCGTACCGCCTGCTCTGACTGCTGTCCGGCAAAGCGGTTGCAACTGTCTCTACACGATACGGTGCACGGCAAATGCTCCCCGTCCGCTGCTTAGTTCTTGTGCCGTTTGTTTCGCTTGCCATCCGGCAAAGCGGCTGGGGCTGCCACTATACGGGCACAAATGATGAATGCTTCTTCTTTCAGTGATTACTTCTCGCGCCGCTTGTTCCGCTCGCCGTCCGGCAAAGCTGGTTGCAGCTGCTGCTACACGGGCGGCAATCGACAAATGCTTCCCCGTCCGCTGCTTAGTTCTTGTGTCGTTTGTTTCGCTTGCCATCCGGCAAAGCCGGTTGCAGCTGTCGCTATGCGAACGCAAATGATGAATGCTTCCTCGTCTGCTGTTTACTTCTCGCGCCGCTTTCTCCGCCTGTCGTCCGGCAATGCTGTTTACAGCTGCCGTTACACGGGCAGCAAATGATGAATGCTTCTTCTTTCAGTGATTACTTCTCGCGCCGCTTGTTCCGCTCGCCGTTCTACAATGCCGGTTTCAGCCACCATTACACGGGCTGCAATTGGCAAATGCTTCCTCTTTCAGTGATTACTTCCCGCGCCGCTTGCTCCGATTGCCGTCCAGCAATGCTGGTTGCAGCTGCCACTATACGTGCGCAAATGATGAATGCTTCCCCGTCCAGTGATTATTTTTCTCGTCACTTACCCCGCCTGTCCTCCGGCAACGCCGCTTGCAGCTACCTTTACAGGGGCAGCTGTCGGTAAATATTTTCCTGTTTGGTATTTACTTGCTGGCCATTTACTCCAACTGGTCATCCGGCAAGCCGGTTGCAGCTGTCGCTATGCGAACGCAAATGATGAATGCTTCCTCGTCTGCTGTTTACTTCTCGCGCCGCTTTCTCCGCCTGTCGTCCGGCAATGCTGTTTACAGCTGCCGTTACACGGGCTGTAATCGACAAATACTCCCCCGGCCGCTCTTTACTTTTCGCGTTATTTGCTCCGGATATCGTCCGGCAATGCTGTTTACAGCTACCGCTATACGGGCGCAATCGCAAATGCTTCCTTATCCGCTGTTTACTTTCTGCGCCACTTACTCCGATTGTCGTGGGACAAGGCCGGTTGTAGCTGCCGCTATAAGACGCAAATGTCGAATGTTCCCTCGCCCACTTTTTAATTCCCGCGCCGTTTGCCCCGCTTGCCGTCCGGCAAAGCTGGTTGCAGCTGCTTCCATACGGGTTACAACCGGTAAATGTTCCCCCGCCCAGTGATTACTTCTCACGTCACTCGCCCCGTCCGCTCTGTTCACCGCAGGTAAACGGGTGTTGGCGGGGAGGCGTTACACGTATTCGTCGCGCTCGTCATAGACGGTCAGCTGGCCGGTTTCGTGGGCGCGGCGCAGGGCGGCCATGAAGCTGTCGGTGACGCGCAGGCAGTCTTTTTTGAGGAGCGGGGCGGCGGCTTCCGCTTCGTAGCGCACGTGGACGCGGCGGCCGGCGGAGATGCAGCTGAGGATTTTGTCGCGGAAAGGGTCGGGTTTGCCGGCGACCAGCATGGCGATGTCGATGTCGGTCATTTGCCGGAGTTTTTCTTGGATGAAGCGTTTGTCGGCGTTTACCACGTCGTCGAGCGTAAAGAGCATACCGCGTAAATCTTCGCCCAATTCCGGATCGTCGTTTTCAAGCGCGGAGAGGATGCTGTTTTCCGCTGCGGGCGTCATTTTCTTGAGGATTTCGGCAAGCGCGCCGCGTCCGTCGATATGTTCCGCCTGTTCGCTTGTTTGCGCGAGCGATTTTTCATGCATCGTCTGATCGACGCGCCGGAGCATGTCTGGTGCGACCGGCTGCATTTTCGCAAGGCGCGTAATGACGTCCTTTTTGTCGCCGGGTTCCATCAAATTGATGACTGCGGCAGCCTTCTTCGGTTCGATGCGCGACAACACGAGCGCGCGGATTGCCGGGCTCTCTCCGTCGAGCAGGGCGAAGATGCGGTCGCTGGCGGCATCATTTAAATAATCGAACGGCTTGCTGCCGGCAAAGGGCGCCGCCTTTTCCAGCATCGCTTTTGCGCGCTCCGGACCGTATGCCTTTTCCAAAATGGTGCGCGCCGTGTCCATGCCGCCGCTTTCGCGCGAGCGTTCCAGCAGCGTCCGGAATTCAGCCAATATCACTTCCGCTTCTTCCGGAGAAACGCTCCGTATCGAAGCGATTTCGGGAATAATCCGTTCCGTTTGCGTTTCGGTAAGGTGCGGAATGATTTTTGCCGCTTCGTCCACGCCGATGAGCAGCAAGAACTTTGCGACGCGGCGATAGACGGAATCCGTTTCGTTCGCGCTTGAGTGCTCCGGAGCGACCTTCATCAAACCGCGCGAAACGAGCGCATTCGCCGCATCCTGAGCGGGCGACGATTCGGGGACGGGCTCTTTACCGGTCGGACGCATCGGCGCGCGGGGGTGCGGGGAAGGGGAAGAATGGGGGGCCGATTGGGTATTTTTCGGATTAGCGCTGTCGCTCTTTTTGGAAACGGACGTGTACGCCGCTGCACGCAAATCATTGAGATTCATGCGCGCATCATAGCATAAGCGCTGCGAATTGAATATACTTTCCGCATGGCGCTTATTGATAACCTTTCCGATTGTGCTCGTACACTCATCTTTAAAGAGAAAGACGTATTTTTGAATGCCGACGGTTCGATTCCCGACGGAGCAGCCGGCGCGGCCGTCCTCAAAACGATTCCCGACGCCCACATTGCCTGCCGCATTGCGGAAATGCCGGCCAGAGTGCTGAGCATCGAGCTGACCGACGAGGCCGCAGAGCCTTCCGCTCTCAAAAAAGCGCCCGTGCGGGAATGCTTTGCCGTAATGAACGAATCCGACAGCATGTGCGTTGCGCGCGCGCGTACCATCGTCAAATGGCAGAACGGGATGCGCTTTTGTCCGCGCTGTCGAACGCCGCTTGAGCTCGATGCCCGCTTGACCGCCAAAAATTGCCCCGCCTGCGGAACGCAATATTTTCCGCGCATCGAACCGTGCATCATCGTGCTCGTTGCGCGGGAGGGAAAAATCCTGCTTGCGCGCCATAAACAGCACACGCAGGCGGTCTTTACCTGCATCGCAGGCTTTATCGAAGCCGGAGAGAGCGCCGAACACGCCGTCCGCCGCGAAGTGCAGGAAGAAACCGGACTTGAAATACAAAATATCCGCTACTTTGCAAGTCAAAGCTGGCCGTATCCCGATCAACTGATGCTCGGCTTCCTTGCCGACTACAAAAGCGGCCGCATCACGATCCAAACCGACGAACTGCACGAAGCCGCATGGTTCGCGCCGACTTCCCTCCCCCCGCTCCCGAAATCAGGCTCAATGGCGTGCCGCCTCATCGACCACTGGATACGCACGCAGAGCTAACCTTGCAGGCTGTCCGGGCGGGCGAGATTGCTCGTACTTGACAAACTCATTGTTGGCCGATATGGGCTTGCCGGACTGCCAAGCGGAATCATTTACGGCTAATACTTATCTACCGACCAAAAATAATTGCCTGCAATTCACTAGCCCATTTTGCCTGTAGGCAAAATGGGAAGCGGTCGGACGAGCCTCTTCATCATGGAAGGCTCGTTTCTCCGACCGCCGCCACCCACGCGTGTTAAAAAACACCGCTAGAAAACGCAACTCACAGGGGGTTCTTAGGGGGACTCCCCTAAGCGGGGCGCGGAAGAGTGGTCCAGGCTGCCTCTATTTATCGTGTGAAAAATACTGGTCTTGCAGCCTGCCCGAGTTTGCCGGAGGGCAAACTCGTTGCCGGTCGAGCTCAGACGGACGGGGGAATTGCATTCTACAGACTTAAACCGGTCGACCGTCTGCCTCCAGTTTTTGCCGTAGGCAAAACAGGTTAGAGGTTCGTTTTCCCACTCTCCAACATCCACACCCTGCCTCCAGTTTCGCGCGAGCGAAACTGGAGGCAGGCGGCCGACCCGCATATCATGTGCGTGCTTTTTTCCCGCCCCCGCCTCACACCTTAAACTTCCGCACCTCGCTGGCTAGCCCCTCGATGCTGTCCTTGTTCTTCCGCGCAAGCTCGTTTACTTCCTGTACGGCATTGTTGATCTGCTGCACGCCCGCCGACATCTCGTTCATGCTGTCCTTGATTTCTGCCGTCAAGCGGTCGAGCTTCTGCATTTCCTGCGCGACGCCTTTGCCGCCGGTCAGCATCTCCTCCGAGCCGTCTTTGACTTCGGCGGTTACGGAGCTGA
>CAUTZW010000056.1:0-17938 GCA_963543045.1 uncultured Treponema sp. | reverse complement strand
TCATGGTGAGCTTTATCGTCATTGCCGACCGCACGGACTTTACCGTCATTGCGCAATGGCTTTGCGGCGTACCGCTCGCCTACATCGGCGCAAATGTCTGGCAAAAACAGATTTATCATAAGGACGGGGCGGGCGCATAAACTTTCATGAAAACGATAAAACGGGTACGGCTCCCGCTCCACGTTTGCGATGCGCAAACGTGCAAGGCGGCAGAAAAGGAGGTTTGTGAACAGTGAAAATCTACATCGCCGGAAAAATAACCGGCAATCCCGATTATGTCGCGCAATTCGCCGAAGCGGAGGCGGCATTGCGGGCGAAAGGGCATAGCGTAATGAATCCTGCTCGGATTGTCCCCGCCGACGCATTCGATGCATTTGACTACCGCGACTACATGCGCGTAAGCCGTGCGATGCAGAATGTCTGCGAGGCGGTCTACTTCCTTTCAAACTGGAAGGACAGCGACGGGGCGCGGCAGGAACACGCGCACGCCCGCGCCACATGGCAGCGTATGTATTTCAAGATTGAAGACGTTGGAGGGACGGCATGAATCCTATCATATTTGCGAAAGGGTTGGCGGCTATCGCGCTGTTGATTCTCGGATGGTACGTGAACAGCATCATAAGCTCAGCGATGCGCCAGCGGGAACGGCGGAAACAAAAGGAAAGGAGGCGGAAACATGAACAAAACGCGGCGCATATTCGCAGAGAGATGGAAGCGCGGAAAGAGCGCATGGAAACGGGCAACAGCCGCACTGACTTTGACAATTCTCTTTCTGTCTTGTCGGAGCTTGCCGGAAGCGCACAGCGCAATAGTCCGCCCGACGGTGCCCGATCCGCTAGTAAACGGTGAGAGCGTCGTAACGTTCGACGATGCAAGCGAGCGCGTATCAATGCCGTTATGGTATTGGAAAAAGATAGTCCGCTACATCGCCGGAGCCGAAGCCGCATTCGACACGCTCGAATGCAGAGAATAAAAGCGGCCGGAACGTTACCGCCACACGGTGAAATTCCCCCGTCGCTCCCCCGCTACAACAAGCTCTCCTGTTTTGCTTTTGCAAAACAGGAGGCTGGCGGCCGGAAAGTTATATCTACACGATAAAGTTCACCCGCCAGCCAAATGACTATAGCTATAGCGGCGCGGCGCGTAATCTGCGCAACCTAAAACCGGCGGGCATCGCCGTAAAATCATGCGTAAGAGGTATCGAATGAAACGGGAATTTTTAGAGGGCTTAAAACTGGAAGCGGACGCGATTGATAAAATCATGGCGGAAAACGGCAAAGACATAGAGCGCGAAAAGGCGAAGTATGCAGACTACGACGAAACCAAAGCGCAGCTGGAAGCCGCCAATAAAACGCTTGAAGGTTTTAAGGATTATGAAGCAGTCAAGGCCGACGTTGAAAAATACAAGGCGGAAAGCGAACGCATAAAGCAAGAATCGGCGGCGAAAATCGCAACGCTTGAACGCAGCGCGGCGGTTAAAGACTTCTTGAACGGCAAGAAGTTTGTAAACGACATTACGCGCGAGGCAATCGCCGCAAAATTGACCGACCAGCTAGGAAGCGACGAGGCAAAAGGCAAGTCCATTGACGACCTTTTTTCCGCGCTCACCAAAGACAAAGAAAATATCTTTGTCGACGACAAAAAGGCTGCGCCGCCGGTAGTCGGCAGCATGGCAGGCGGCGGGGCAAAAGACGACGGTAGAGCCGCCGCGCGGGCGGTTATGGGCTTGCCGCCTGAAAAATAGCGCACGACGCGCAAGGAGTTAGAAGATGGCGAACAACATCGCGACATTTAAGAAGTATATCGACCAGCTGGACGACGTTTACCAATACGCGTCAAAAACGGCCGTGCTGGAAACGGATCCGGTATTGATTGCGCAGGGAGCCAACGCAGGCGAGTTCCAGATTCCAAAGCTGGACATGGACGGGCTCGGCGATTATTCGCGCAATGACGGCTACGTTTCCGGCGGCGTGAACCTGCAATACGAAACGGTTAAATGCGACTTCGATAGAGGCCGCCGCTTTACCGTCGACGCGATGGACGACGAAGAGACGGCGGGCATTGCATTCGGGCGGCTTGCCTCCGAGTTTATCCGCACAAAGGTGGTGCCGGAGCTCGACGCGTACCGCTTTGCAAAGTACGCAAAATGGGCGGATTCCAAAGTAACGCAAGTTCTTGCGGATGGCCAGATGGTTATGAAAGCCATTACCTCCGCAATCGGCGTGATGGATAACGCGGAGGTGCCGGAAGAGGGACGGTATCTGTTTATCACGCCCGCGCACTGGAACGCCATTCACTCGCTCGACACGACAAAGAGCCGCGAATTGCTGGCAACGTTCGAGGAGCGCATCATTAAGGTGCCGCAATCGCGCTTCTACACGGCCATTGACCAGCTCAGCGGCAAGGGCAGCGGCGAAGAAAAAGGCGGCTACAAGAAGAATGGCAGCGCGAAGGATATCAACTTCATGATCATCCACAAGACTGCGCTCATTCAATTCTCGAAGCACATTGTAGCAAGCGTATTCCGGCCGGAAGAAAATCAGCTTGCCGACGGCTGGGCGTTTAATTATCGCTCTTACGGCATCGCAACCGTTTACGAAAACAAGAAAGCAGGCATCTACCTGCATACGAACTAGCGGTATGGGCGGGGTAAATCCCGCCCATTATAGAAGATTTTGATTGAAACGAGGGAAAAATGAGGACGATAGGATACATTCCAGAAGAGCCGGACGCAGGAAAGGCGGACGAAAATGGAATCGGCGAAAATCCGCAGACACCGGTAACGGAAAGCGCGGGCAGCGGCGGCGGTAACGAAAATCCGGAAAATCCGGAAACGGCAAAGGCGGACGAAACCGGTACGCAGTCCGGCGGCGGAAACGGCGAAACTCAAACGCCGGAAACGGAAAACGAGGGCGGAGACGCAAACGGCGAAAATCCGAAAAGCGCCCAAAAGCCGCCGAAAGGCGCGGGTAAAAAGTAGGGGCGGCTCTCCATGTTCGAGAACGTCAACTACGCTTTTTATTCTACCGAAATGGGGCGGGCGGAAATCCCCGACGAGGCGGCATTCAATCGGTATGCGCTCAAAAACCGTCAATTTGTCAAAGCCCTTGCGGATGACGGCTTAATCGTCGAACGCGAAGAGCGCGGCATAGATAAGGCGGTATGCATGATGATTGAAGAGGATTGCATGGCGGGCGGGGACGACCGTACGACCGCATCGGAGAGCGTCGGCGGGTATTCGTGGAGCGGAACGGCAAAGAGCCTTGAAGAAAAAAAATACGCATGGCTTAAAGCGTTTTGCTCTATCGCAAGCGGGCGCAGGTAACGGCGCGTAACGGAGGAGGCGGACAATGCACATTCCGAGACGATTGCTCATTCATTCGGTAACGCTTAAACGGGAAACGGGCAAAGACCGCGACCGCAACGCAGTGTACGACGAAAGCACGCTGCGCTCCGTGCGCGTCGGCATTACGCGGCGGGTACAGGCGGGGGCGCATGGTACGGTGCGGGCGGACACGATGACCTTATTCGTCGACGCTCGCAATTCCGAAAGCGTCAAAGACGGGCAAAAAACCGCGCTCATCGTTCCTAAAGAAAACGATGTTATTGGGTTTTACGGGAAAGAGTACGCGATAAAAGCCGTAACGCCGTGCTATGCGGCGGGCGCGGTTCAAGCGATGGTTGACGGCGCAAGCCATTGGGAGATTACACTGGAATGACTTTTGATATAACCGTGCGCTTTTACGCGTCGGCGGTAAAGGCGCGTTTTGCCGAAAAGACGCACAGGGCGCAAATGAAACTTGACGCGCAGGTGGTAACCGACAGCAATTACTACTGCCCGCAGCTTCAGCATATGCTGGAAGACTCCGCCAAGATTGATACGATTTTGGGCAGAGGACAGGTGCGCTGGACGACCGACTACGCCCGCCGTCAATACTACGGCGTGCATTTCGACCATTCCCAAAGCGACAATCCGAATGCAACGGCGAAATGGTTTGAAAGCGCAAAGGCGCGGAAACTGGAAGCATGGAGGCGGCTGGTAGAAGATGAAATCAAACATAGCTGAACGCATAGGCGAATGGGCGGAGCAAAAATTACAGCTGCCGTTCACCATTTACATGGACGTAATCCCCGACGCGGACGCGGACGGCGCGTGTATACGGCATGACCCCGCACCGGCGGCGGAAAAGCGGTTTATCGACGGGACGCGGTTGGTATCGTGGAATTTCACATTTTTTGTCCGCTGTAAAGACGCATCAAAAGCGCGGGAATACGCGAAAGCCTTTATCGATACCCTCGACGGCATAATCATCGGAGAGGGCGAGGATGCGCTTGCAACAGAAGCGATAACGCTTGCGCAGTTCATCGGCACCGACGCAAAGGGCTACGCGACGTATTCGGCATCGATTAAATGCCGCTACCTTGAACAAGGCAAAGCGACATAAAAAATACCGCCTACGTATGGACGGAATACAAATACTGAGGAGCAACAGATGGATATAGGAAGTTTAATCAACAGAACGAAAATCGTTCCCTTTATCAACACGGGAACGGAAAGCGCGCCGGATTGGATGCAGTTTAAAAAGTCGACGTCGTTTAATCTTGCGTTGAACCCTGTAACGAAAACGTATTCGTTTATCAGCGAAGAGAATGAAGTAGAAGAAATAACCGGTTATAAACCGTCTTTACCGCAAGAAATCGTCATGTTCAAGGGAGAGCCGGATTATGACGCGATGTTCGACCTGCTCTATCACCGTTACACGGGGGCGCAGGCGCACAAACAGGTTTTGATTGCCTTTTACCAAGAGGAGCGCAAATACACTCCGTCCGGCGGGGAAGAAAAAACGATTTTCATGGGCTGGCTGGTGGATGCGCTGGTAAAGGTGAACAATTTGGACACGGAAAACGAGCATATCGCTGTTGACCTTGCCTTAAATCACATCGACGAATGCGCAATCGAAATCGTCAATAAAAAGCCGACGGTGATTAAGGGGACGTTTTCCGGCGCGAAAAACGAAACATTTACGCCGGACGCGTAGGCGATGATTGAATTAACAAAAGCGGTTTTGCCGGAAACCGTCAACGTTTCCGGCAAATTCTACCGCATTCGGACATCGTTTAAATATTGGCTGCGCTTTTTGGAACTTGTTGAACGGCATGAACAAAATCCGTATGAGTTCGATTTTCTGTACGTGAACGAAAAGCCCTCAGACCGCTTCAAGGGTTTTAGCGCACTGTTAGCGTTCTGTTCGCCGCCGTCTGTTTTGCCGCGCATAACCTCGCGCGACACGGGGGAGAAAGTCGTAGACTACCAAATAGACGCGGAATATATCTATGCGGCGTTTTACGAGCAGTACGGCATTGATTTAGTCGAAGCCGATATGCATTGGTACAAGTTTCAAGCCCTCTTTAAGGGACTGCACGACACCAAATTGAATGAAATTATCGGCTACCGACTTTTTACGCCGCCGAAGGGAAAGAAAAGCGACTATGACCGCAATATGGAAAAACTAAAAAAGGCATGGATGTTACCGCAAAAAAATGACAGCAAAGAAGATGCCGCCCTTGCGCGGTTTGAAGCCTTGCTGAACTGACGGTTTTTCCGGCAGACCGCTCGATTTTATGCGGCTTTTTTAACGAAAGGATTTGAATATGGCTGACGACGGCGAAATAGTAATCAACACAAAAATAGACGAAAGCGGCTTTGACAA
Source organism: uncultured Treponema sp. (assembly GCA_963543045.1). Classification (GTDB taxonomy): domain Bacteria; phylum Spirochaetota; class Spirochaetia; order Treponematales; family Treponemataceae; genus Treponema_D. Next base: position 12,227 of record CAUTZW010000056.1, on the reverse strand, counting down.
AGGCGTTCAAAGCCTTACGCAAAAGGCTCAAAAAGCCGGAAGCGACATTGAAAAGACGGCGGAAAAATCCGGCAAAGAAACAAGCGAAGCGGTAAAGCAGGCAAGCGAAAGCGCGGCAAAGGCGGTTGAAAAGGCGGCGAAAGCAAACGAAAAATCTGCAAGTTATGCGGAGAAAAACAGCAGACAGCTTACCGAAAGCCTTAAAGCCCTTGAAGTTGAAGCGCAAGCCAAAGGGGAAGCCGTCAGCGCACAGGCGAAATATAACGTTTATCTTAAATCCTATATCGACCTTTTAACAAAATCGAACGGCGAAATCAAAAAGGGAATGCCGATCGAGCAGGCGCGGCTCAAACAGCTGAAAGAGGCGAAGAAAGCCGCAAAAAAGGCGGCGGACGCGGAAAAGCAGCTGTCTAAAACGCAGAAAGCCGCAAAATCTCTAAAAACCGTATTCAATGAAAACGGGGGAGCTGCGGCAAGTTTTTCAAGCAAACTGCAAGGGCTTGCAGCTTCAGGCGGCGTTGCTGCGGCAAGCATTACGGCGGCAATCGCGACAGCAAAGGCCTTTATCTCTACGCTTAAAGAGGCGAACGAAGCCTACAAGGTGCAGGAAAAGGCGGAGGGCGCATTACAAGCGGCGGCGGCGAACAATCCCTACTTAAACAGCGACAGCGTCCAGCGGCTTAAAGACTACGCAAGCGAACTGCAAAACGTTACGAACTTCGGGGACGAGGGGACGATTGACGTAATGGCACAGCTTGCCGCCTCCGGCAGAAGCGAAGCCGAAATAATGAAGCTCATCGGAGCCGCCTCCGACTACGCGGCGGCAAAGCACATCAGCCTTGAAGCCGCCGTCGGTAACCTAAACAAATCCTACGGCGGGCTAGCCGGAGAATTGGGCGAACTGTTCCCCGAAGTCAAAGCATTGACCGAAGAGCAGCTAAAAAACGGGGAAGCCGTCGACATCATCGCAAAAAAATACAAAGGTTTTGCCAAAAACAGCGCGGACGCAAGCATACAAGCAAAAAACGCGTTCGGCGATTTTATGGAAAGCATCGGGCGTATCGCAGCCCCTGTATTCGACGCGTTGGCAGTCAAAATGACCGATTTCTGGAAAAAGTGGACGAAAAGAGCGGAGCAATTCGCCGAGTGGGCAGAGCAGACAAGCCGCAAACTTGCGGCAAGCGATATTCACAAAGCGGTGGACGAGGGCGTAAAGTTTATCAATACGCAAATCACCGACCCTAAAACATGGGAAGTTAGAGGCGCAGAAAAGGAAGCGGACACTAATTATCTGGAATGGCTTAAAAAAGAATTAGAGCTGCGCAAAGACTTAAACGCGGAAGAACAGCAAGCCCTCTTAATTGTTAATGCCGAATTGCGCCAGCGCAAGGCGATTATCGCAGAAGAGAAAAAACTTGCGGACGCAGCGGCGGAAAAGAAAGCGCAAAATAAAAAAAGCGCGGAAGAGTACATCGCTGAAAACGAAAAGCAGCTTAAAGAAAAGCTCAAAATGCTTGAAATCGAGGCGAAAGCCAAAGGCGTTGCGGTTAAGGCGCAAGATGAGTTCAATGCGTATATGTCGTCGTACGTTGCCCTCCTTACGCAGACGGAGGGGCTTATCACGGAGGGTATGCCGATTGAACAGGCGCGTATCGAGCAGGTGCGCGAGGCGGGAAAAGCCGTCAAGGAAGCGGCGGACGCGGAGGAAAAGCGAGCGGCGGCGATTAAGTACGCGCAGGAAGCCGCCCGCGCCATCGACAGCGTAAAAGTTACCCTCACCCCTGCGGAGGATTTACACAAAACCATCAAAGAGCTTGAAAAAGTCAAACAAAAAATACAAGAAGTCAGCGAAGAAGAAGTAAAGGCGGCGCAAAAGGGACAGATAACGCAGATGACCAAAGCCGAGCTTATTGCGGGGCTTGAAAAAGCAGAGGAAGAGGCTGTATCTACAAAGTGTAGCATAATATTAAAAACCGAAGAAAGTCGGTACGAAAAATTAAAAACGAAAGCGCAGGAATTAGCGGATTTTAAAGAAGAACTGCGGCAAACGGAAATAAAGGGAGAGTTAGACAAAGAAAAGCAGCTTGAAGTTATAGACCAAAAGATAGCCGAAACAAAGGCGGCGCAGGCGGCGGAGGTTTTGTCCGTCGTCAAACAGTACGCCGACCAAGCCGCGCAGATTGTAAAGGATGCCGGAAACCTTGCCTTACAGTATACACAAGCGCAAAGTCAAAAAGAGCTGGCGGAGCAAGAAATCAAATACCGCAAAGGTGAAATAAGCGAAAAACAGTATGAAGAAGAAAAAAAGAAAATAAAAAAGAAAGCGGCGGAAGAAGAGTACAAAATTAAAATGTGGCAATGGAGCGCATCCATTTTGCAAGCGACGGCAAGCACCGCGTTAGGCGTTGCCAAAGCAATGGAGTTAGGCTGGCCGATGGGATTAGTCGCAGGCGCGCTTGCCGCCGCGGCGGGCGGGGTGCAGATTGCTTCTATTGTCGCGAATAAACCGATTCCCCCGCATTTTGCAGGCGGCGGCTTTGTCGGCGGTATGCACGGCGCGACAATGGGGCCGGACGATACGGCGGCGTTCTTACGAACCGGAGAGATGGTCGCAAATGCGGCGCAGCAGCGTAATTTATGGGAAGCCATGAACGGCAATTTTTCATCGGCGGGCGGAACGAACATCGTCATCAATAACAGCGCGTCAAACATCGTCAACGCGGAACCGCGCATTTCTCGAAGTCAAATAGAACTTTTAATCGATGCGCGGGTCAATGACAGTCTTAAAAACGGACGGTACAGTAATTCATTAAAAGCCGCTGAAAACGGCATGAGCGGCGATTATTACGGCATTTAGGGGGAATTATGGCGGCGGAATGGAATGAACACGTAAATAAAAAGTTTTACGGACAGGATGGAAACTACAAAGACAACCGCGAAACTGTCGCGTTTAAAAGCGGGCGCACCGTCTATTACAAGAAAAACAGCGTCCCCAAAAAGACGTACGCCGTAAACTTGCAGCTTGCGGACACGGGCACGCCCAAAATCAACGGAAAGACGGAATTTGAACACTTCCTTGACTGGTATGAAAACACCGTTAAAAGCGGCACCATCCCCTTTTTTTTGCCGGACATCATTACCGGAAAGGACGAAAAACTCTATCAGCTAAAAAATACCCCCTCATGGAAGGGGCAGCAGTACAAGGAAGTTGCACTAACGCTTGAAGAAGTGTGATGCTGTATACAAAAGTATAACAAGGAGCGCACCGTGAACGTTTACAAACAGCTTGCAGAGGGCGGCGGCTATAACCTACCCTTTCTCTTACACATCTTTGACGTGCAGGGAAAAACGTACATTTATCTCATCAACGATACCGAGCCCATGATCTACAAAGGCCAGCGGTACGAAGCGGCAGCCTTTAAATACACCCCCGGACAGGAAGGAGACGGGGCTCTTTCAATCGGCATTTACGCGCATGAAAACCTCATCGACATTGTGGAAGAAAACAGTGCGCTCCGCGTCGAGATTGTCGGCGTGTTCAACGGGGATGCCGTACAAGAAATCGGGCAGTACAAACACCGCTACGGACAAGCGTCATGGGATGGGGCAAAACTGGAATTAAAAATGAACAAAGACGATAGGGGGAACATGACCTTTCCGGCATTGATTTTTAACGGTTACAACAATAGGGGCAATGCGTGAAGTACGATGATTTATTGAATGCGCCGTTTAAGCGCAAGGGACGGGATAAAAACGGCTTTGACTGTTACGGGGCGGTGCTGGAATGCTGCCGCCGCGCCGGTACGCCGCTTAAAGACGTATTTGCAGAAATTGAAAGCATCCCCGCCGAGCGTATAAATGACTATATCAAAAACGGCTTAAACGTCCGGCGTATAGACGCGCCCAAAGTCGGCGCATTGGTGCAGTCAACCTACAAAGGCAATGCGCACGTCGGCTATATCGTTGAACGCGGCAAAGTCCTTCACGCAACAATCGATAAAGGCGTAAAAATTTCTCCGTTTGCCGTTTTTCTGAATCCTATATGCTATGAGGTTATCAATGACGAAAATCATTAAGGCGACGCTCTATAAATCGCTTTCCAACGAAGCGGGAACGGTCGAACTTGAAACCGGTAAAACGATTGCGGAAAACCTTCCGGACATTGATTTTGAAAATGCCCTTGTAATCGTAAACGGCAAACTCATACGCGAAAATCATACCGTACAGGAAAAAGACATCATCCTCATTCGCGTAACGCCCGCCGCCGCTACTACTATTCTTGCGGCAGGTCTTATTACACTAGCCGTAGCCGCTGTTGTAGGCGGCGTTATTGCCGGCGTTGAAATTTACAAGCAAAAAGAAGCTGCGGCAAAAATGCAGGCGGAACTTGACCGCATGAAAAAAATGTCTGCAAAACCAGACCTTGACAACCGCCCCTTTTTGCGCGGAGCCTCTAATACGCTTGCAACCGGCAACAGCCAGCCCTACATTATCGGCCGCCATCTTTTTACTCCCTATTTGCTATGCAGGCCGTTTTATCAACTTGCGGGGCCCGACGGCGAGCAACAGTATATTTATTCCGTTCTTGAATGCGGATTTAATAAGCAGATTTTACAATCCGTTTCGATTGACGAAATCGTTATTAAAACATTCAACAATACCGCCCCGCAACAGGGCGTATATTCGATTGATTCGGGGATTTTTGCAGAGGAGGGAATCATTGAAATATCGCAGGACGGCAGTTTATTTCAGCAGCTGCGCCAACTAAATTATAAAGTCATTTCGACAGAGGCGAATGACGCTATTGTGCGCGATGGAGAAGTAGAAAAACACCCCGACAGTAAGAAATATCTTATCTACTCCCTCGACAGCCACGCTATGAGCGTAGATGTAGCAATCACCTTTCCGCATGGGCTTTACGCATTTAACAAAGATGGGGATAAAATTGAAACGGAAGTAACGATAACGCCGCAATATTCCCTTGACGGCGGTAAGGACTGGTATAGTTTTTCTTTCAATAACAACGGCGATCTAACGAATACTTTTAAGCGGCTTGTTTCTACAAAAGAATTGCGGTATATCGCGCATCATGATTTTGCCGCAAGCGATTATGTAACGCTTAAAGCAAACAATCAAAAATCAATTTTACTTCGCTTACGCAGCAACGGAAACGAAGACGGCCAAATTAAAAACGATTGCTATTGCCTTTACTATCAATGCGTGTGCTTCGATCCGAATAAAAGTACCGACACCCAGCTTATTCCCTGCAAGGTAATAGAAGACCGCGAGCGGGCGTTTTGTACGACGATGGGCATCATGCTCAAAGCGTCAAAGGCGAACGAGGAAAAATTAAAGAAAATCAATGTAATAACGCAGGGGATAGCCCGCGTATGGGACGGCGCAAAATGGAGCGCGGACAAAAAAACGACGCGCAATCCCGCCGCATGGGCGTTAGAAATTGAAACAAGCCCCGCACATCCGGTAAGCCGCTATGACGATACTGAACTTGACCTTGAAAGTTTTGGAGACTTTTACGAATACTGCGAGGCAAACAAGTTTTGCTTTGATTATGTCATTACGCAAAACACAAAGAAAGACGATGTTCTTAATTACATCATGGATTCTTGCGGGGCGTGTCTGTACTACGACATTTACGGCAGGCGGGCCGTTGCCGTTGACCGCAAGCAGGAAAACGCCCTAGCCGTCTACAATCCGCAAAACATTATCAAAATACAAAATAAAAAAACCTTTGCGCGGCAGACGGACGGGCTCCGCATAAAGTACATCAATGCAAAAGATGATATATATCAAGAAGATACCTACCTTGTTATGCGCGAGGACAACGGAAAGGCGCGTGAGCTTACGTTAGAAAGCGTCATAAAAGAAGTAAGAGTTATCGGCATCACCGACCATAAGCACATCGTAAAGCACGCGCGGCGGCTCATGGCGATAGAGGCTCTGCGCCCTAAAATCACCACGATAGAAGTCGGCAATGAAGGCATTTTTTACACGCCAATGAGCAAGGTTTTAATTCAAGACGAAAGCCTTAAAATCGGACTCGGAAACGCCGTCATTAGCGAGTGCAAGTGGCGCGGCGGTTTACTAAAAAAAATCTATCTAAATGGCACGGTTCCTGTTCCGGACGCGGGAAAAATCTACGGCGTTATTGTCAACTGTTTTACAGAAAACGGCGGAATGCCTGTCGCAATCAAAGTAGAGGCGGAGCAAAGCGGCGATGTATCGGAATTGGCGGTACTAAGCAATATACGCATGAGCGGCGATGCAATACCGGAAAGAGGGAATGTCTTGTCTTTTGGCGAGCTTACCGCATCCGGCGGATTTGAGCGCGTTACCACTCCGTACATCATCAGCAACATTAAACGCAATGAAAAAGGCTTTATCCTTGACCTTGTAAACTATCACGAAGCGATTTACGATTCCGGCGCAATTCCCCAATATAAAAGCAACATTACGCGGCGGGCCGGAACAACGCCCCCGCCTATCCCAAAGGATAATGGCGTTACCCGCGAGGAATTGCAGAAAGCCATTGCCAATATTGACGGCACAAAAGCCGCGCAAGAGGCCGCAGACCTTATTACGCACGGGGTGCGCTTTACCAACGTGCACCGCATCCGCGATCCTGAATTGACGCTTGAAGGGCTGCTTGAAAAAATCGACATGGACGCGCGGGCTGCAAATGAGGCGGTGAGCATGAGCGAGGAATCAATCCTGCTCCAGATGGAAGACCAAGCCAACGGGATGCGCTCGCTCATTCAGATTACGCGCGATAGAATTTTAGAGCATGTAGAAAAAGAAAACGGGAAGCTCCAATCTTCCATTGTGCAGACGGCGACCGATATTACGCAAACCGTAAAAGACACAAAAAAAGGGCTTGAAACGCTCATCCAGCAAACGGAAAAAGGCATTTTGGAACGGCTGAAAGACGAGGAAGGCAACCTAACATCCATCGTGAAAACGATAAAAGGGCTAAAGACAGAGGTATCCAATGCGGAAAAGCGGGTGAACACAACTATTACGCAGACGGCAAAGGGCATACAAACGCAAGTTACCGAGCACACGAATAAACTCAAAAACCATGATGGCAAGCTTGAAAGCCACTCGACGAGTATCAGTACGCTGACGCAGACGGCAAAGGGCATACAGACAAAAGTTGAAAACCATGACGGCAAACTCAAAGAACAGGCCGACAGCATTACAAAGCTGACGCAGACGGCAGACAACATTCAAGCGACCGTAAGAGACAATAAAAAGGAGCTTACAAGCGCGCTGGACCTACAGGCATCGGCGTTTCAAGCGTTGGTTGAAGGCGGGGGCAGTCTCGGGCGCATGACCTTGAGCCTTGAATTGCCCGTAATGATTGACTCCAACTTGTATAGCCGCTTTGCGTTTGTTTGCGGCAAAGAAGAAACTATAGCTGTCTATGGCTATTTCGGAAGTATGAACGGTAAGATCTGGTACACCATCAAAGAGGATGCAAGCCGCGCAGCGATTAAAACGCTCTGGGACAAGGCGGTTAAAGCCGGCTTATTGGCAAGCCAGATACAGCTGAAAGCCGACCAGATTGTCGTTCAAAACGGGGACAAGACCGCCGCAGCCTTCATTGACGGAAAGCTCCGCGCCGCCTACATTGACGCGGAAAATCTCATTGTCCAGCAGCTCAAAATCGACAGCGACCAAAGCGCGAATCAGGATTTTGAAGCCTACTTTGACAAACTGCACGGGCTGTTGATAAAGAATTACGGCAACGACATTCTCAAGATTGATCCGCATACCGGCGAGGCGTTTTTTAACGGAAAAGTAAAGGCCGGTGCGGTGGAACTGGCCGATAAAGGCGTATTCCTCCGCAACGGCGAAATATCCATAGAAAATAACGGGTGGAAAGGCGTGCTGCGCCCTTGCGCCAACGGCGTAGAGCTTGCTATACTCGGCGGCGACGGAGGCAATATGACTAAAAAACAATTATGGACGTACATTTCAGGCGGGATACTGAACCTCTTTGTACTCGGCTCTATCACCAGCTGCGGCGGAATGTATAATGCATTGCCTGACACCACACCTGTAACAAAATCTAGTAATACGACTAATACAATACACCATATTACATATTATAACGGAAAATGGTTTGCAACTACTCATCGAGGGGGGATTTTAATAAGTAATAATAATGGTACTTCATGGATACAAAAGTCTAGTATAAATTTTGATTATTTAGGAAATATGGCTTGTAATAATAATATCTATATAGTTGCGGGTAAAGATTTTTTTATAAGTAAAAATAAAGGCAAAACATGGGAAAAACAGTCATATTTAGCAGAGGAATACATATACCACGTTGAATATGGCAATGGGAAATGGATTGCGACCACTACAAATAGCTTAATATTAAGTAATAATGATGGTAATACATGGAATAAAAAGTATTCCTTTAAAGATAGTTGTTTACCTTGCATAGTTTATTCAAATAATACATGGGTTGCGGTAGGGTGCGAAATTTCTAAGAAAAGTTTAATTCTTACCAGTAAAGATGATGGCAATACATGGGTTCAAAGCATCATACCAGAAGGTAAAACGTTACAGTCAATCGCTTATGGTAATGGGAAATGGATTGCTGTCGGTTGGAATGGAACAATAATAGAAAGTCGCGACAATGGGAATACATGGATAAATTATTCAAATAATATGTATAATATAGACTTATATGGAATAGCTTATACATCCAATGTATGGATTGCGGTCGGTTCCAAAGGAACAATAATAGAAAGTCGCGACAATGGGAATACATGGATAAAAAAGAATAGCGAGACCGATAAGAATTTTATGACGGTTGCTAGTTATGATTGTATATTTATTGTCGGCGGGCAAAACGGCATAATCAAAAAGATGGAATATATTTAATTCTTACATTCCATGTATTTTTTTGCCTCTGCAATACGTTTATCCCAATCGCTGGCAAAGCCCCAGCCTTGCGCTTTTGCTTGTTCGCATAATTCTATAACCCGTTTCCAATTTTTTTTCTTTTTTTCAATAATTGCTAATTGTTCATAGCCTATATGAAAAGGATGTATTCCAGCACCTCCATAAGAACGGGTAGCAAACGCTTTTGCAGCTTGCGGGGCAATTTCAATTTGTTTGTTACACATTAGTATAGCTAAGTGAAAGGCATTAGGCAAATCACGATTAAGATAAAAAGTTTCAATTAAGTGAAGATATATAAAATGTAAATCTAATACCTCAAAAGTTTTCTCTTCTTTCATTAAATCAATAACTTTCATTGCAACTTTCATAGAAATCACCCCGTTTCTTTTCCTCTTATACCATGGCAAGGTAGTTGCAAGAAAATAAGCGGCGGAAGATGAATTGAAATTTGCATTTTCATCGGTAAATCCAGAATAAGTTGAAGTCAATATTACTTTTTCTTGTTCAGTGAAAGTTTCATCAAACCAGTTTTTTAAGTTATATTTTTCTAGTAGCGTTTGTTTCATACAGTATTTATCTTATTTCGAGTTTGCATAAAACGCAATAATTTTATTGCATTCCGGTATAGTTCGTATTACAATCGCTACAAAAATATAAAACTTCTAAAGGATTTTTTATGGCAACCTACCAAAAACTCAAAAAACGCACATTTGAAATTATTGAAAAGAGCGAAAAAGGCGATACCGTTAGTAAAATCTTTGATATTTGTATTTTATTTTTAATTTGCGTAAATGTTTTATCGGTATTTGTCGAAACGTTTAAAATCTCGAAAGGACTGCGCGCCGTGCTTGCCGATGTAGAGCTGTTTTCAATTATCGTTTTTTCAGTCGAGTTTGTTTTGCGCGTATGGACGGCGGATTTTTTGTATGAAAATATGCCGCCGGTAAAATCAAAAATAAAATATATTTTCTCATTTATGGCATTGATTGATTTATTCGCAATTTTGCCGTTTTACATTCCTTTTGTTATCAAACTTGATTTACGTGTCTTGCGTATTTTGCGCCTGTTCCGGTTAGCACGCATTGTTAAAGCAAACCGTTATACAAAGTCGTTACAAAAAGTAATTGACGTTATAAAAGACAAATCGGCTGAATTATTTTCAGCGGTTTTAATGCTTTTTGTTTTAATGCTCATTTCGTCCGTACTCATTTATTATATTGAATCGCCTGCACAACCGGAGGTATACGCAAATGCACTTTCGGGGCTGTGGTGGTCAATCGCGATTTTTACATCTGTATGGCTCGGCGATATTTACCCGATAACTGCAGCCGGAAAGATTTTGTGCGCTTTAATGGCGGTTTTCGGCGTTGCAATTATCGCCGTTCCAACCGGTATTATTTCATCCGGTTTTGTGGAAAGCGGCGCGGAAAGTGCAGACGATGACAAAAAATTACAATTACTCAAAGAGATACAAGCGGAGCTGAAAGAGATAAAAAAGGAAATGAAAAAATAATTTTCATATCAGAAAAGCGGCTCCGGCAATAGTTCCCGTTTTTTGCCGCATAATCCATAAAGAGCCCCGCACGCGCCCAATAATTGTAAACTTCTCTGCCGCGCTATCCGAAGCACATATTATTGATAATGTAGAGGAGTTTAGTATGACGGCAGCAAAAAAATGGTACACCTACACGCGGAGCGGGATTTTTTACGTGCAATTCAAGGACAAGGAGACCGGTAAGCGGCTGACGGCGCGAAGCACGCGCACGCGGGACAAAGAAGAAGCGTTGCGCATCATCGCCGAGCAATATTACAATCCGGCGAGCAATTTCAATAAATCGCAGTGGGAAAAGCATAAAGCGTTGTTTACGCCGGCGATTCAAGAAGCCGTCAAGGACGTGATAACGTCGCTGACGCTGAGCGGCAATGCTCCCGCGCAACAGATAGCAGCGGAGAAGGCCGCGCCGCTGAGCGCATATCCGGCGGAAATCCGCCCGTTGGTAAAGGAGCTCGATACGCTCGCCTTCTACGATTATCTTCTCTTATTCTGGAATTATAAGCGGAGCCCATTCATTAAGCAGCGCAGGCGGCTCGGCAAAAAAATCCCCAATCCCGAACGATTCCATTCCAACACGCAGCTATTTATGCGCTATGCGGCGTTTTTTAGTAAAGCGAAATTGACTGAAATCGCCGCCGACGAAATCAACACGATTCTCGGGCGCGTAAAAAACACGGGATTGGCGGACTGTTCCGTTTGCGCGTTCGGCTACGCAATGACGCAAGCGTTACGATTCGCGTACCGCAATAATCTTTTACCGCGCAACATTGCCGACGGCGTAACAAAGTTCTCAAATAAGAATAAAATTAAGGAAGTTTTCACGAAAGAAGAATTGAAAATCCTTTTTTCCAGCGGCGTAAACCATTTCGGGCGGGAGGATTTATTTTTAATCAATAAATTGCTTTTTAAAACCGGCTGCCGGATTGGAGAGCTGCTCGCCTTGCAGGTAGGCGACCTTATCCGCACGGACTCAGGGTACGCGCTTAATATCTCTAAGTCCTACAACAAGATAACAAAGCGGCTCAAAGAGACAAAGACGGGCAGAGAGGATTTTGTCAACATTTCCGACGCGACGGCGGAAGAACTACGCGCCTTTATTGGGCGCAATCCGTTCAAGAATGAGCCGCACGCCTTTCTTTTTTACTCCAACCGCAAGAACCGCCCCATCGGGTATCACGTTGTGGAACGGAATTTCGCCCGCACGCTGGCCGCGCTCGGCATTAAGCGCAACGGCCTCACCCTGCACAGCTACCGGCACACCTACGCCGTTATCCTTGCCGCAGCCGGATACTCGGAAGCGGAACTAAAATACCTTACCCGCCATGACAGTCTCGCGGAACTGAAACGCTACATGTCGCACATCACGCCGGAGATGCAGCGGAAAAACCGCGAGGCCGCCTACATTTTTGAAAAACTCACCGCGTGAACGGCGGGCGATTCGCCCCGTCATCATCCTTTTACGCACTCCCAAAAACCTTGCAAAAATGCAGAGGTTAGCCCCCTCATGCCCTCCCGCGCATAAAAACGGCAAAAAAGCCCGCTTTTTTTAGCAAAAATTGTAAAAATCGACTAAAATAATGTTGACAAAACGAATTTGAGGCCTTATTCTAGCGATCATTAAGACTGTAGTAAAAAGTGTAGGAATAAGCAGATCGAGCAACTGAAAAAACGCCCTAAAACAGCGTTTTTCACTCGAAAAATACCGGTTTACGGCGGTAACTTTCAATGTATGTAA
>CAUTZW010000055.1:0-18416 GCA_963543045.1 uncultured Treponema sp. | reverse complement strand
TTTGAAATTTTGATCGTACCTTTTCATTGCCTTTCCTCCTCTCTTTTTCGGCAATCTTGGCACTGCACTTTTATGATATCACTCCAGCTAGAAAAATACAAAAATCTTGATTTATAAACGGATAATAAATAGATGGCTTAATTTCGAGTTTTAGAGACTCAAAGCTTATATTCTTCTAAGGCAAGCCTTAATCCTTTTTCAAGGGAGGACACCAGCTCGGAGTTCAAAGCCCGCAGGTTTACTCCCTTGACCCTCCTTCCTTGGGCACGACCAAAGGACTTTCGCCCTTTGGAATCCCAACTTATCTCCATATTTTAATTTTTTAGGTAAGAGGCATGCAATATTTATAAAAAATAGAGAAACTCGACATTCGACCTAGATATAAAGTGAAAATTGATTTCTGTGGTTATAATAACGGTTGCCCTGTTTGGAGGCTACACTTTTATTGAAAATTTTCCATTTGCATCTGTCAAATTTGGGGTCTTCTTTTATGTATAAATGTTACACATACCACTCTATCAGCAATTCTGTAATGGCCACCGACACACTAATCTTCTGTTGGATTTTAAAACTGCACAAGCATTTGTTAAATCGGTTGAATATAAAGTCAAAATTAGGTGTGAATATTTATTAAATAAAATCATATAAATGTTGGGTCATCAAGGACTTGAACCTTGGACCAAAGGATTATGAGTCCTCTGCTCTAACCAACTGAGCTAATAACCCGAACGTGACTGTAAGTCTAGCAGAATATATTATTTTTAGTCAATATGGTGATTTGCAATCCATACACTAAACTACATTGTACCTATTATTTAAATATAAGAAAAGTCAGAACTTGCACTGCACTCCGCCTCTCATCCGGTCCCTGCATGATCTTTCATTCGATTACCACGCAGATTCGATTTTTCGAAGGCGAAATTAAAAATATTGCATTAAATATGTGAAAATATAATTCTTACCCTATAATCGTCATTATACATGCAGGATAATTTTCCCAAACAAAGCTGTTCCTTGGACTTAAGCCGTATTTTTATTCTGTTGTAGATACTTCTGTGGATCATTGCTCTGTTTGCTGCCGTATTTTGTCGAACATTAAGTATCCATCTTCTTTTACAATACACATCAAGACACCGGTGCGGATGGTTTTCAAAGACTCTGTGGTTTCCGACAGCTTCTGAAAAATTAATTACACCATTATCATGGTACAGATGAAATATCCCCCATACTCCTTTTCCCTTGTAAATTACATGACTGTTACACTTCCCGAATGACTTCAGATTTTTCCATTCCTTTAACTCCGAAAAGTTTGCTTGCATCCGTATTGAGATAATAAATCTGTTTTTCAATTCTGTCGTGCTTTTTGTTATCGGTTTCATAAAACCGACTGCTTTTGTCAAGCTCTCCGTTAAACAGCGTCTTGATTTCCTTGTGCATCGTCGGATGATTGTTTCGCAGTGCAAGGATATATTCATATTTTTTTCGGGTGATTTTCTTGCATAATGTCACGAAGTTCAGGGCAGGCTGAAATCTTATTTTTCCTCGCAACACGTCTCTTTGCTCCGCGTGCGTTCAGGGTGAACTCTCTGCCTGTACATCGCTTGCCGCGGGTGTTTTCCGTATATGTTTTCGGTTTGGAACACGAATAGCCCGCCTCCGTAAATTTTTCCTGTTTCATTTATATCTTTTCCAATTCTTTCAGCACCGTTTCGACATAGGTGCAATAGGTTTTTAAAATCGTCTCTTTCAGCTGCTTGAGGACGGCGGTTTCGGTCGGAATCGAGTCTGCAGTCGGCATGAAAAAATGATACACGTCAACATCGAGCGCGCTTGAAATCTGCGAAAGCGTTTTTTCACTCGGCCAAAAGCGCATCAGTTCAATGCTTTTTACCGTATCCTCCGACACGTCCGCCTTTTCCGCAAGTTCAAATTGCGTCAATTTATGTTCTTTTCTAATTCTTTTGAGGTTATCGCTGAGCCGTATCTGAATGTCTTTTGCGTCCATGCGGCATTTTTGTACGAACTACATCTTAGATGAATTGAGTTATAGCCGTCTTTTTGCAATAAAGTGTATTGTACCTACATAAAAAGTGTAGTATTACTACCTAAAATTAACTTTTAGGTGGTGATTATGGAAATGCACGTGCGAAAAATCGATGAAAATACGTCGAAGCGGATAACGGCGCTTAGATTTTTATTGATAATTTTTGTCGTTTTTATTCACAATAATTTTACAGCCGACTCCATTGCGACAAGTGTTGCGAACGGAAATGCGGCTCCGATTTTTAATCAGGGCGTGGTCGGAAAATGGATTCAGCTTTTTATATCGGACGGGATTGGACGCGGAGCGGTTCCGCTGTTTATGCTTTTTGCGGCGTATTTGCAGGCCAAGAAGGACGATTCGTATGGTGTCTTGCTGAAGAAAAAGGCGAAATCGCTGCTCGTGCCGTTCGTTTTGTGGACGGCGTTTTACATAGTTGGTTTTAACGGACTAAAAATTTTACTGATACATTTTGCTCCGTCGTTTTAAAAATATCGACAGCGCCGAAGGCAAAGGCTATGATGCGGGCAAAAAAATATCAGGGATAAAGTGGCACATTGCAGTGGATACGCAAGGATTGCCGCATGCCCTTGCCGTGACGGCAGCTAATGTTACAGAAAGGGCGCCTTGCTCGCTTTTGAGCAAAATAAAGAAGAGTTGACAGATGTAAAAAGCATTTTGTGTGACGGCGGCTATAGCGGACAGCCGTTTGCCGATGATGTCAAGGCTGTTCTTGGCAAAGAAGTGACAGTACAAGTAGTCAAGCGCAATGAATTACATACATTCTCAGTAATTCCCAAACAATGGATAGTGGAACGAAGCTTTGCATGGCTTGAAAAGCAGCGCAGGCTTTGGAAAAACTGTGAGAGAAAGCATAATACCTCACTACAATTTATGATACTGACTTTTATATCGCTGCTCCTTAGAAGATCTTAAACAGGTTCTAAAAACTTTAATTTTTAGAGGTTCTCCTTGATACTTGTTGCGATGTTTGAATTTTAAATCATTATAATACAAATATTTAAACTTTAAACTCGTCGGTCATCTCTAAAATCCAACAAGGTTTTAGAGATGACCATCTGCAAGAGCCGGTGGGCTTACAAAAGCCGACAGAAAGCCTGAAAATCTTCGGAAAGGAGACTTTAGTGCAGATCGCCTAACAAGAAACGGCTGACCGACATAACACAGGTTCCGTGCAAAGACGGAAAGCTGTATATTGCAGCGATAATGGACTGCTTTACAGAAGAGATAATCGCAGTTGCAATGGACGACAACATGAAAAAAGAGCTTTGCATAAGGGCTCTACAAGGAGGCATACGAATTAAAAAAGCCGGATGACGGACTCATACATCACAGTGATTCAGGCTCTCAATACACCAATGAGATATACAAAAGCGAGTTGGCTCACCGTCATGCAATGCATGAGCATGAGTGGGGTAGGAAAATGTTATGATAATGCGAGGATGGAATTCTTTTTTTCGACGTTCAAAAAAGAGAAGTTATACAGCATAGATGCGACGAAATTGCAAAGGGAAGAAGAAAAGTAAATCATCCGGAGGTTTATTGTCTACTACAATCGACGGATGATCACCATAATGAATCCGCAAGGTATTCTCCTGCGATTTATCGGGAACTTTTTGAAGCCGGCTTATTAAAACCGGTAAGTTAAACTGCAACTTGGGGGACTTAAAGGACTGCACTTTTATTGACTTTTTCATCCTTACGTCCCGTCCGGCGCGGGTACCCCCCAGCCGCAACATCGCGCACAAAGCAACCGCAGAACGTTATCTCTCAAGCGGGCACGCAACCTTACGCCCCGTCTAGTGCGGTTATCCCTCCCGCCGACCCGCAACATCGCCGTGCAAAGCTCCCGCAGCACGACATCCCTCAAGCAGGCACGAAGACTTACGCCCCTCCGGCACAATTATGCCTCCCACCAGCCGCAACACCGCTGCAAAAGGCTCCCGCAGCATGTCATCTCTTAAGCAGGCACGGATCCTTACGCCCCGTACGGTGCCAGTTATGCCTGTCGCCTGCAGCAACATCACCGCGCAAGGCATCCCTCAAGCGGGCACGCACACTTACTCCTCCTCCGGCGCAGTTATGCCTCCCACCAGCCGCAACATCGCCGCACCAAGACACCCGCAGCACGACATACCACCAGCGGGCACGAGGGCTTACGCCCCTCCGACGCAGTTATGCCTCCCGTCGGCCCACAACGTCCCCGCCCGCCGCAACATCATCGCACAAAACAACCGCAGCACGTCATCCCCGGAGGGCGCATAGACTTACGACTCGGCCGACGCGGTTATGCGCCATCAGCCCCAACCTCACCGCACAAAACACTCACAGCACGTCATCCTCAGCGGGCACGCAAACTTACACCTCCTCCAACACAATTATGCGTCCTGCCAGCCGCAACATCGCTGCGCAAGGCATCCGCAGCACACCTTCCCCCAGCGGGCACACAGACTTACGCCTCATACGGCGCACTTATGCCTCCCACCAGCAGGCGCACAGACTTACGCCCCCTCCGACGCAGTTATGCATCCCACCAGCCGCAGCATCGCCGTGCAAGGCTCTCGCAGCACGTCATCCCTCAAGCGGGCACACACACTTACTCCTCCTCCAGTGCACGTATGCATCCCTCCGTCCCCAACATCACCGCGCAAGCTTCCTGCAGCATGTCATCCCTCAAACGGGCACGCAGGCTTACTCCTCCCTCCAGCGCAGTTATGCATCCCGTCGACTCCAACATCGCCACGCAAGCTTCCCGCAGCACCTCATCCCTCAAGCGGGCGCACAGACTTACGCCTCCTCCGACGCAGTTATGCATCCCACCGACCGGCCCCCAACATCACCGCACAAGGCACTTGCGGCACGACATCCCCAGCGGGCACGCAAACTTACACCTCCTCCAACACAGTTATGCGTCCCGCCAGCTCCCAACATCGCCGCGCAAAGCCTCTGCAACACAATATCCCTCAAGCGGGCACGGAACCTTATGAGTCGTCCGGCGCGCTTATGCAAGGGTGCGGAGGTTTAGAAAATCGAAGGAATGTCTCCGAGCGAGCGGCATATTTTCCAGGTCAGCGGGCGGATTTCGTCGGTGGGCTCTACGAGGTCCGGGATCATGACGGGACGGAGGTCGGCGGCAAAGGCGCTTTTTATTCCGTTCGGGCTGTCTTCAATCGCGGCGCAGTTTTCAGGCGGCAGCGAAAGCGAACGGCAGGCGATTTGATATATTTCAGGAGACGGCTTTGCATGCGTAACGTCGTCTCCGCACGTCAGCGTTGCAAAAAATCGGATCACGCCCGCATTCGTAAGCTGCCGTTGCACGGTCGCCCGGTTTGTAGAAGAGGCGAGCGCAACAGTATACTTTCCGCAGAGGTATTCGAGCGCCTCGCGCGCGTAGGGCATCAGCGGAATCCCGTCCTCCCGCTCAATGCGGCAAAACAGCTCGGCCGTCCGTTCCAAAAAGCTCGCCGTATCAAACGCATCCCCGTACAAGGCATGCAAAATCGCCTTCGTATCCGTCAGATTCGTTCCAATGCAGCGGCGGTATGCGCCGACAATATCCGGAAGCCCCATTTCCGCTCCTGCGGTAAGCCACGTTTTCACGCATATTTTTTCCGTGTCGAGGATCACCCCGTCCATGTCGAATATGATTGCCTTAATCGATGTATTGAGATTCATGCCAAGACTGTAGCGTATGCGTCGGAAAATGAAAATCGCCCCCTTCCGAGCTACGGGCGTAGGCCGCGTCGCCGCATTGCGATTACGCATAACGCAAAACTTGCATCCAGCCGGCAAAAGTGCGATACTGCCTCGACTGTCGGCGGATTGCGTACGGACTGCACACCTGCAACGCGGCCGCTCAAGCAGCAAATACGAACGGAAATGGAATGAAAATGGACAAAAAAATTTGCGTAGGCGTGCTCGGAGCCACAGGAATGGTCGGGCAGCGTTATATTCACCTTTTGGAAAACCACCCGTGGTTTGAAGTAACTTTTGTTGCGGCAAGTCCGCGGTCAGCCGGCAAAGCGTACCGGGATGCCGTCAAAAACCGCTGGCTTATCGGATCGGATATTCCAGAAGCGGTCGCCGATCTGAGTGTTTTTGATGCAAGCGATGTCAAAAGCGCGGTGGGAAAGTGCCGATTCGTCTTCAGCGCGCTTGAGATGGACAAAGATGCGATTCAGGCGCTTGAAGCTGCGTATGCAAAAGCCGGAATTCCCGTCGTTTCAAATGCGAGCGCAAACCGCTGGACGGAGGACGTGCCGATGCTGATTCCGGAAATCAATGCGTCCCATCTCGATGTTATTGCGGCGCAGCAAAAGCGCAACAGCTGGGACAAAGGTTTTGTCGCCGTCAAGCCGAATTGTTCGCTCCAAACGTACATGATGCCGATTTTTGCCCTTCAGCAGGCGGGCTACCCGGTTAAGCGGATGGTCGTTACCACGCTGCAAGCGACAAGCGGCGCAGGCTATCCCGGCGTTCCGTCGTTCGACATGATCGACAATATCGTGCCGTTCATCGGCGGCGAAGAGGAAAAAACGGAGCGCGAATGCCTGAAGATTCTGGGAACGGTGCAAGACGGAAAGATTGTGAATGCAATTTCTCCGCTGGTATCGGCGACATGCACGCGCGTGCCGGTTGTCGACGGCCACACCGCTTCGGTCAGCCTCGAATTCGATACGCCGGAAACGCAAAAGCCGTCCCTTGAGGAAATCGAAAAAATATGGAGCGGCTTTCGATCCGTACCGCAGGAATTACAGCTTCCGAGCGCGCCGATTCGCCCGATTGTCGTGCGCCATGAAGAAAACCGCCCGCAGCCGCGCCGCGACCGGGAAACAGAAAAAGGCATGGCGTGCGTCATCGGCCGCTTACGGAAGTGTTCCGTGTTCGACATAAAATTCGTCGCGCTAAGCCACAACACTAAACGGGGCGCGGCTCTCGGCGGCATCTTAAACGCGGAACTGCTCAAGGCAAAAGGTTTTTTCGATAATTTGTAAGCATCCGGAAATGCAGGGCGCAACCGGAAGTCGCCTGCACTGCACCAAGGACGCGCCAGCCGCTGTGCCCGAATCACGCCGCACCGACAGCCCGCTTCATTTTTCGACGTTTCGGATTTTAGCAAACGAATACGCAAGCTTAAAGCCGAAACTCGCAGGTTAGCGGAAAAAACAACCGACTTTTGGAGCTATAAAGGCGCTTTAAAAACTTCAGTTTTTAAAGCGCTTCCTTGATTTTCATCCGACGTTTCGGATTTTAGCGAGCATAATACACAGGCTTAAAGCCGAAACTCGCAGGTTAGCGGAAAAAGCAACCGGCTTTTTCCGCTAACCACTTGAGCAGCCTTTTATAGATAAACGCCCGCAATTTTTCTGCAGCAGCATAGGCGGCATAGAAGCGGCTTACGCTGACATCAAACGTACCGATCCGGTGGATATTCTTCCCGCCGAAGCCGGTCTTAAAAAGATACAAGCCGTACATAGGGTGGTTTTCATCTGCGGAAGGCGGCATGCCGTACAAGTCGTACAGAACGCTGCCGTATTTTTTTGCGTCGCAGAACGCCGTCCACTGCAGCAAGTAGGCGGGCATCAAATTCCGTTTCCGGTTTCCCGAACAACCGTACAGATACACCGCCTCCGATTTTGAAAAAAGCGTAATGATTGCAGCCAGCGCCTCCCCATCGTGCTCGGCCGTGTACAGAAAAAGGCGCGGCGTATCTTTGTCAGAAGCATGCGCCGCCGCACTCTTTTTCAAAAGGTCTGCATAATAGGATTTTTCATGGATCGCGATGCCGTCGCGCGCGGCGGTTGTCCGGTACAGGGCGTAAAAACCGTCCAAACGCGCAGCACAGTCCGCCGCGCCCCCGTCCGTCCGCGTAACCGTTACGCCTTTACGCAGAGCCAGCCGAATGTTATAGCGCCACTTGCTCTTCATCGCCGAAAGGATTTCGTCCTCCGTGCACGTAAGATCGATGCGCGTCGAATCGGGAGGCTGAATGTCAACGGCGTTTTTTATCGGAAGGTTCCGCTTACTTGTCCGGCCGGAGACAAGCTGCCGCACCGCTGCATCCCGCTCCTCAGGCGTATCGAATCCCACATCGGGATCGAAGCGGACGCACAGCGTATTTCCGGGCAAAAAGGCCTTCAGTGCGTCTGCAATGTCGGCCAAAAGCGCGGAAAACTCGCCGCCCGCCTGCTCGACCGCCTTTCCGTCGAGTTTCGGAAAAAGCGGAATATACGCAATCGAAAAAGAAAACGGCTTTTTTCCGAACGAACGAACGAGCACGGAGCATTCCCGTTCCATGCGCGCACCGCCGAAGGAAAACGACAGCGCAAAACGCTTTGCATTCCAACCATGAGCGGATTTAAAGGCCGCCCAAAACGGCGTTTGCAAAAAACTGCCCGTATGAACGGAAGCGGTATCGGTTATTTCCGTAATTTTAACGCCGGACAAATCTTAATTTACCCCGCCGTTTACCGTAAATGTCGTCGTTATCGGTTTGCCGTCGGCTGTAAGATTCTTTCCCGCAATCCGTACCGCTTTATTTTCGACCTTAATTTCGATCTTAAAAAAATCGTCGGCGTCAATCGCATCCGGCTTCAAAGCGGCAAGGCTATCGCCTTCAAGCACGACTTCCGTACCCGGCGCCGCCCACGGAGCGGTCAGCACTTCAACGCAATCCTTTCCGTCCGCATCCTTGTAGTCGGCGGCAAGCAGCATCCCGCGGCTTTCGATACCGCGCATCTTCCGCGGCTTCAAATTGTCGACAAGAATGATGTGCTTACCCGTAAGCTCTTCGGGCAAAAGATAAGGCGCAAGGCCACTTTGAATGATGCGCTCGTTCCCGCTGCCGTCATCGAGGCGTTCGACGTACAGCTTGTCCGAATCGGGATTCCGCTCAACCGTTAAGATTTTTGCAACCTTGAGCCGCACGTATTTTGCAAAATGCGCCGCCTGATCTTCGGCCAAAACCGGTTCATCCGCAGTATGCACGCTCTTTTTTTCCTTTTTTTGCGGTTTTGCATCAGCACGCGCCGCCTGCACGCCTGAAAAACGGCTCCGGAACGCTTCCATCGTCTTTTTATCCATCGGAGTAAAATACACTTCCGAAGCGCGAACGGCTTCAAGCCCGTCCATAACGCCGACATCGCGCCACGTCAGCGCATCCGAAGGAGCCGCCTTTGCGACAACCGGATCGGCAATCGTCTTTCCGAAAAACGACATAACCTTTTCGGCGTACTGCGGCATATACGGGTGCGCCATAATCATCAAATCCTTGATGACGTAGCACAGATTGTAAATGAGCGAAGCAGCCGCATCCGGATTGGTCGTGCGCGTTTTCCACGGCTCCGCCGCCTGAAAGGCCTTGTTACAAAGATCGGAAATCTCAAACAGTGTATGGAACGCTTCTTTCAGCTCCGCCCGCTCAAGCAAGTCCGCCGTCCGCGCTTCGATTTTTTCGATTTGCTCCCACAGCGCTTCGTCTTTTTTCGCCAAAGGAATTTTTCCATCATAGTATTTGCTTACGAACAGCACGGTGCGGTTCACTAAATTCCCAAGATTGCCAATCAGTTCGCTGTTGAGTTTTTCCTGAAAGTCCTTCCACGTAAATTGAAAATCCGATTTTTCCGGCCGATTGTAAAAGATATAAAACCGCCACGCATCGGCTGGAATGCTGCTTTCTTTTGCGTCCGTGCCGAACACGCCGACGCCCTTCGACTTGCTGAACTTTCCGTCTTCATAATTGAGGTATTCGGTGGAACTCATGTGATGGAGCTTCGTCCATTCCTTTCCGCTCCCGATAAGACTTGACGGAAAAATAACCGTATGAAACGGAATATTGTCCTTGCCAATGAACTGAAAGAGCTCTGGCGCGCCCTTATGCATTCCCTCTTCCGATTCGGAAGGGAGCCACCACGATTTCCAGTCAAAGTCCGAAACTCCTTGTGATGCAAGAGCATCCGAAAGCGCTTTGGTAATCGATATGTAGCCGATCGGCGCGTCGAACCACACGTAAAACACCTTGTTTTCGTAGCCCGCCTTCGGAACCGGAATCCCCCACTTCAAATCGCGCGTAATTGCCCGCTCCTGAAGCCCGTCGCGGATCCACGCCTGCGTCATACGGATTGCGTTTTCAGACCAGCCGCCTGCAACGCTCGTCTGCTCCATCCACTGCCGGTATTTTTCCTGAATCTTCGGCAGATTGATGTACAGGTGTTTTGTTTCCCTCAATTCCGGAGTTGCGCCGCACGTCGAACAGCGCGGCGTTTGCAACTCCGAAGGCTCAAGCAGCGAACCGCAGCTTTCGCACTGATCTCCGCGCGCATCGGCATACCCGCACTTCGGGCAAGAGCCGCGTACGTACCGGTCGGCAAGAAAGCGCGCGCAGCTTGGGCAGTACAGCTGCCGGGACGAATGCTCCGTGATATAGCCGTTTTTATCGAGGCCTAAAAAAATATCCTGCGTAATATCCGTTTGCTGCGGCGTCGACGTACGCCCGAAATGGTCGAACGCAATGTGAAACCAACGGTATATATCTTTATGCAATGCATGATAATAGTCGCATAACTGGCGGGGCGTTTTATGCTCTTCCTGCGCCCGCGTTTCGGTCGCAGTACCGTATTCGTCCGTTCCGCACACATACAGCGTCTCGTAGCCGCGGCTTCGGCAAAAACGCGCAAAAACATCGGCGGAAAGGATTTGAATGAGATTTCCAAGATGCGGAACATTGTTTACATACGGTAAGGCGGAGGTGATAAGTCTTCTTTTCATAGTCATAACGGGCGGAATTATAGGTATTTTATTTTCATTGGTAAAGGGGAGGCAAAAACCGAACGGTAAATAAAAACGGCAGGCGGGATATCCGCGTGCCGTTTACGCATCTTGCAGACCGTAAGTCCATCCGGATTGCAGGTTTTCCGACTCACGCAGAAAGGTGCAGGCGGTAAAGTTTAGGCCTGCTGGATGCATTTTATTCTACGAGCCGCCGCCCCCGCTGACTGCCGCGCAGGTTTTCCTGCGCAAAGCGGAAGCGTGCAGCCGACGAAGTTTACGTCTGCCTGATGCGCTCCCGCTTGGGCTCATGTCCGCTATTCCTGCACAAGCTCGTCAAAAGGCACGTAGCGCTTGTTCGGATTATACGTTCCGCGCCGCTCTTCTCCCTTAAACGACGGGATTTCTAAGATCTGTTCCGGCAAAATAAGATGCGGATTTTCGGTCTGCACGAAGTTGCCCTTATTCAAATCGTAGATACGCCGCCATTCGTTCCGGTCGCCGTAGACAAAATCCATTTCGGCGATACGCCACATGCAGTCAGTGATCGGAATGCGCCGTTTTACAACGTAAAACCGCGGAAGCACCATAACGCGCCCGTACTCGTCGATCGGAAGGCCGTCTTCATCCACACGCACTTCCGGCTCTTCCGGAGCAGGCTCCGGCTCCGGTTCGGGCTCTTCAACCGGTTCATTTTCCGCCGCCGCTTCCGCCGCATCGCGGAGCATCTTTTCCATATAATCCATCTTTGCGTTGGCGGAATCGATAAATTCGATCGCTTTTTCCCAATCGCCTTCGGCTAAAGCTTTTTCCGCATTCTGCAAATCTTCGATAATGGACATATTTGACGAATCATCGTCGGCAAGTCCGTATAACTTGACGAACTCGGCATGACGCATCTTCGCCTTGTTCAAAAGATCCTGCGCATTTTTCAGATTTTCGGCATTGGCCTTTTCCGCCTTGTCCATAAGCGCCTGCGCCTTTTCGGCATTGGCAGTCGCTTCTTTAAAGTCATTTGCGCCAAACGCCTTGAGCGCAAGACTCAAAAGTTTTGACACTTCTTTGTCGTCATCGCTGCCGGTAGGCAAGAGCTTACTGGCATTCAGCTTTTTTTGCCGCGCCGTCGCCGCATCGATGAGCTTTTTGGCATTTGCGGAAGCGGTTTTGTACGCCGCTTCAATCGAATTCATCTGGCTGACGGCATTATTGATCGCAGTCTGAGCGTTTTTCAGATTGCCGGAATTCAATGCGGACGAAGCGTCCGAAAGCAGCTTACTGATATTCTTGTCCTCCGCGCTGCCGCCGAGAATGATCTTACTGCCCTTAAGCTGCGTAAACTTCTTCTGCGCGTCGTCAAGCTGCTTTTTGACCTTTGCAACTTCGGCGTCGTGAGCTTTTTCGGCAGCGCTCATCGCATCCAGCGCCGCTTTGACGTTGCTTGTAACGCCGTTGAAGTCGTTTGCAGCAAGCGCTTTTTGCGCCGCCTGCAAGAGCCCTGAAATCTTCTTATCGTTGGCATCGTTTTTCGTAATGACGCCTTTTCCAAGCAGCGCGGAATACTTGCTTTGCGCCTCTTTTATTGCACTTTCGGCAGCGGCACGCTTTTGCGCCATGTATTGCTCATACGCGGCCTTTGCGCCGTTCTCCGCTTTGTTATATTCGGCAATGACGGCATCATATGCTTCGGTGATTTTATCATCGCCGCTGCGCTCCTCAGGAGCCTTTTCCAGCAATGCATCGCCTTCGGCCATATTTCCTTTCAGTTCCTGAAAGGTCTGCTTTATCTTTGCGTCCGAAAGCGCGCCCGACTTCTCCAACGTATCGAGCTGCGTCTGCGCGTTCGCGCGCGAGATAACCGCCTTTTTTTTGAGAAGCAGGTGGAGCGCGTCGATAAAGGCTTCGTCCATTGCCGAATCGGCATCCTTCGCCTTAACAATACTCGGATCGTACTGCCCGTCGCTTTGCAGTTGACTTGCCTCCGACGTATAGTCAACCGCATTCTTAAACGCTTCGCTGTCGCGTAAATCATCCGCCGCATAGAGCGATGCAACGGATAGAAGCATCAAAAATATTAAAATCTTTCTCATAATGTCTCCCGGAATAGCGGCATGCGCTGCCGATACCCCTTATTTTTTTGCGCCCTGCATATTGTCGATCTCGTTTGCCATACTTTCGAGCTTTTGCAGCCGCCGACGCACCGTTTCAACGGACTTAAGACTTTCGTCATATTTCATTTTTACTTCTTCATAAATCGCTTCAAATTGCTTTTTTACATCTTCAAGTTTTCCCAAACCGTTGTCGTAGTCGGATGCGGAAACCAACGCGTTCGCTTCAGTATATAAAGCCGCCGCCGCTTGATACTTTTCCTCAAGCGCAACCTGCGCCTTCAGCTCGTCCGCATCGCTTACCGTCTTATCGATGTCGTTTTTCAAGTCGGCAGCATAGGCCGGCATTCCGTTATCGATAACTTTCTGATAATTTTCGGATGCAGCCAGCAACGCCGTTTTTGCATCAGTCCACTCTTTCTTTTTTTGTTCTTTTATAATTTCATCGGCTTTCGCATAGTTTTCTTCCGCAAGCTGAAAGCTCTCGCTCTCGTATGTTCTGACCGGCTCATAGCGCGACGCCCGCTCCCGCAACGCCGTTGCATCGTCATATTCCTTTGTCGGAACGCTTGCACAAGAAACCAGCAAAAAAAACGCTGCCAAAGATGAAATAATATACTTCATTTCATTCCTCCCAAAAAACAGATTAATTCCGCAGTATGCGGCGCCGCTCCCTCCGCCGTTACCGATCTTATACCTTTACCGGCGGCATTCTATGAAAAACCGCCGAAAACAGTACACCTTATATTAGCTTATCGGAATATCGCAGTACACTTTCAAGAATAAAAATCAGATAGTGAAGGAAAGATACGAAAAATAACGCCGTAGCGTTCTATTTTTCCCGAAAGAAAGCCGTCAACCCATCACTTCCCGTACTGAGCTTCGATTTCGCGGATTTGGTCGCGGAGGGAAGCGGCTTGTTCGTATTCGAGGCACTCAGCGCAGTCGCCGTTATGTATACGGCTCAATCAGTTCGATAATCGTGCGTTTGGCATCTTCTTTTGATGCGCCGGTTTTCGCCGGAAACAAGACAGCGGGATTTATGCGCATTGCGGCGCACAATTTTAATATCGATTGAGCGTCGGCATCCGCTTACCGCTGCTCATACTGTTTTCCGTTGTGCGTGTGCACCATGTGTATGGAGGAGAACACGGCGGAGGGAGGTGTGACACGGCTTTTTGCATAGGACAGATGTTCATCTCGCCCGAACACGCATCATCCCTCCTTCCATCAATTTCCATATTGCGCTTCGATTTCGCGGATTTGGTCGCGGAAGACGGCGGCTTCTTCGTATTCAAGGCGGTCGGCGCAGTCGTCGTTACGTATACGGCTCAATCAGGTCGATAATCGTGCGGTTGGCGTCTTCTTTTGATCGATCGGTGTTTTTTGGACGAGACAAATGTTCCACAAAACGTAAACAACGCCGAGATCTCGTCTCCGCTTGCCGCGGCTCATACTGTCTTCCGTTGTGCGTGTGCACTATGTGTATGGAGGAGAACACAGCGGTGGAAGAGATGTGTGACATGGCTTTTTGCACAGGACAGATGTTCCGTCCGCCCGAACACGCACCATCATCCCGCTTTCTTCTATCACTTTCCGTACTGCGCTTCGATTTCGCGGATTTGGTCGCGGAGGGAAGCGGCTTGTTCGTATTCGAGGCGGTCGGCGCAGTCGTCGTTACATATACGGCTCAATTAGTTCGATAATCGTGCGTTTGGCGTCTTCTTTTGATACGCGGTTTGTGCCGGAAACGAGACGGTGGGATTTATGCGCATTGCGGCGCACAATTTTAATATCGATTGAGTGTCGGCATCCGTTTGCCGCTGCTCGTACTGTTTTCCGTTGTACGTGTGCACCATGTGTATGGAGGAGAACACGGCGGAAGAAGGTGTGACACGGATTTTTGCATAGGACAGATGTTCATCCCGCCTCCTTATATCACTTCCCGTATTGCGCTTCGATTTCCCGGATTTGGTCGCGGCGGGAAGCGGCTTGTTCGTATTCGAGGCACTCAGCGCAGTCGCCGTTACGTATACGGCTCAATCAGTTCGATAATCGTACGGTTGGCGTCTTCTTTTGATACGCCGGAAACAAGACGGCGGGATTTATGCGCATTGCGGCGCACAATTTTAATATTGTATTGAGCGTCGACATCCGCTTGCCGCTGCTCATACTGTTTTCCGTTATGCGTGTGCACCATGTGTATGGAGGAGAACACGGCGATGGAAGAGCCGTGTGCACGGCGGTTTTTTGCATATGACAGATGTTCCGTCCGCCCGAACACGCACCATCATCCCGCCTCCTTCTATCACTTCCCGTATTGCGCTTCGATTTCCCGGATTTGGTCGCAGTGGGCGGCGGCTTGTTCGTATTCGAGGCGGTCAGCGCAGTCGTCGTTACGTATACGGCTCAATCAGTTCGATAATCGTGCGGTTGGCGTCTTCTTTTGATACGCCGGTTTACGCCGGAAACAAGACAGCGGGATTTATGCGCATTGCAACGCACAATTTTAATATTGTATTGAGCGTCGACATCCGCTTGCCGCTGCTCATACTGTTTTCCGTTATGCGTGTGCACCATGTGTATGGAGGAGAACACGGCGGAGGGAGGTGTGACACGGCTTTTTGCATATGACAGATGTTCCGTCCGCCCGAACACACACCATCATCCCGCTTTCTTCCATCACTTTCCGTACTGCGCTTCGATTTCGCGGATTTGGTCGCGGTGGGCGGCGGCTTGTTCTTATTCGAAGCGGTCGGCGCAGTCGCCGTTACATATACAGCTCAATTAGTTCGATAATCGTACGTTTGGCGTCTACTTTTGATGCGCCGTTTTGCACCGGAAACAAGACGGCGGGATTGATGCGCATTGCAGGCACAATTTTAATATCGATTGAGCGTCAGCGTCTGCTTCCGCTGCTCATACTGTTTTCCGTTGTGCGTGAGCACCATGCGTACGGAGGAGAACACGGCAGCGGGAGAGCCGTGTACACGGCTTTTTGCATATAACAGATGTTCAGCTCGCCCGAATACACACCATCATCCCTCCTTCCATCACTTTCCGTATTGCGCTTCGATTTCGCGAATTTGGTCGCGGTGGGCGGCGGCTTGTTCGTATTCGAGGCGGTCGGCGCAGTCGCCGTTACATATACGGCTCAATCAGGTCGATAATCGTGCGGTTGGCGTCTTCTTTTGATACGCCGGTTTGCGCTGGAAACAAGACGACGGGATTTATGCGCATTGCGGCGCACAATTTTAATATCGATTGAGTATCGACATCCGCTTGCCCGTTTCGATATAGATACTCATGTTTTGCGAGACTTGGAGTGATATCATAAAAGTGCAGTGCCAAAATTGCCGAAAAAGAGAGGAGGAAAGGCAATGAAAAGGTACGATCAAAATTTCAAAACCGAGGCCAGGAAGTCAGTATACGAGCAGTGAATACAAAAAGAGGCTTGGACAGTTGCACGCTGTTCAAAGTATGAGCGGGGTCGGGAAATGCTGGGATAATGCACAGATGGAGAGCTGGTTTGCGACGCTGAAGAAGGAAAAGATTTATCAGCTTGATACGACAAAACTGACTGTGGAGAAAGTCAAGACAATCGTCTGGCGGTACACGTTTGCTTATTACAATACGAAGCGTGTAACGACGGTAAATCCCGACGGTCTGCCTCCTGTGGTATACAGGGAAAAAACAGCAGCTAAAAAAGGTGCTGCTTAAATATATTTGGAGTATTTAGGCGCTGTACTAATATTGACTATTCCAGAATTTAGCGAACAAGTCTAGTGTATCGGTGCGGTGCATACGCGATTTGAGACGAGTAAAGGAGTGACGGATGAATGGCATTATTATATTTCAAGTAAGAGGTTGACAGCAGAGGAACTGCTTCACCATGCAAGAACGGAATGGTCGGTAGAATCGATGCACTGGCTTTTGGATGTACTCTTTGATGAGGATAGATGCAGAATCCCGAGTCAAACCATACAGCAGAATTTGAACATGCTGCGCAAGGCAGCGCTCAACTTCATCCGTATATATAAGCGGGAAGCACGGTCAAAGCTGCCTTTGAACAACATTATGTTCCGAGCTCTCATGAGCCCATACGATTTATTAACCGTCCTCGGCAAAAATTGATTTCCGTGCCGTCGCCCCCCTTCCGGCTTGCACAAAGCGCACAACCGTTGTCTCTGGATAACCCCTCCCGAGCCGCCGCGACGATTCTATTTTCTTCTATACGAACGGCGACTTCCCGCACTTTTTTCGGCGGGCGCAGCGTGCGAAGGTTCGGCAGGGACGGAATCAGTCATTTGATTGATGAATCGACTTGCCTCCACTGCCACGTGCGTCTAGCTTGTGCAAAGCGCACAAGCGTTGCCGGTGGATAATCCCCCGAACCGCTGCGACGATTCTATTTTCTTTTATATAGGTGCGGCTTCCTGCACTTTTATCGGTAGGTACGGCGTGCAAAGGTTTTGCGGCCAGCGGAATCGGTTATTTGATTGATGAACCGGCTTATCCTCGTCGCCGCTTGCGTCCTGCTTGCGCAAAGCCAACCGGTTCGCATAGAGATATTTTGCGGAATGCTCTGCTTTTCTTTGGCCTTTCTCCACTTTACAATCGTGTAATAATTGATTCCCATCTGTTCGGCAACCTTTTTCATTCCTATCTTATCAGACAAGAGTAGTGCTTGTTCCTTAGATTCCGTACTGTATTTGGCCATATGTTATCTTCGTTTATTTTTTCGGGGAACTGTATTTTTATGGTAATGGATCAATATCGAATCAAAGGTCAAAATCCTTACCATAGCTGGAATTTGTCTTTCTCCCTCGCTTTTACCTCGTATCCTCGCCGATAGAACCGCACTATAGGCCGTTCTCGGACACCGAAACTGCATTCAAGATGATTACCACGCACGACGGTTGGATAAGACAAGGCAGAATATATCGCCTCATAACAGGCCTAGACATTGCCTGTGGAACCGATGCCGAAATACAACTTAATAAAAGCTGGCATTCGGCAGAGTTTGTTTTTGAAAATTGTGTCTTTGTCGACGACGGCACGTCGGTCGGAGAGAAAATCAAGACACAGTACCGGAGGATCACCATGCTGACAAATAAATGCACCCACAGCGGGCTATGCACCGCACTGTTTGAAGCGGCAGAGGCACGAAGGAGAATTGAAAAATGTACTATTTATTCATAACGAACCCCACTTATTTAGCGCTGTACAAGCATGGGGGGATGTCGCAGAAAACCGAGTGAAGGGAATGACGCCGGTTTTTAATCAACTAAAGACGGCAAAAACATCGCTTGCCGAGTGCATTCCATTCAATCTAATAAATGCGTTTTTCCTCACGCTTGCCTCAGTGGCAGTCAACAAGCTCGCCCTCATTGCGGTGGTGTAGCTACTTTCTTTATAAAATAGCATCAAGCGTGTCCGCTACAGAACCATACCGATGCACTTTACTTGCAATATCCCACTTC
>CAUTZW010000054.1:0-19129 GCA_963543045.1 uncultured Treponema sp. | reverse complement strand
CCGCCGCTGGATGCGGGACAGGCAATAACGGGCGTGGGTTTGTCCGTAAGATGACACACACGACCGCACTGCCACACCGGCAGAGCAGGCAAACCGCCGCGCCACCACCTGCGCACCTCGCTATGTTTACCAGTCGCCCACACCATCAGCAGACACGACTGCACATCTCTCACCAGCTAAGCACACAAGTCGCTGCCCCCCGAAACGCCGCCAATCCGACGAGGGGATACCCCCCGCCGCTGGATGCGGGACAGGCAGTAATGGGCGTGGGCTTGTCCGTAAGATGACACGCATCCCCGCACCGCTCACACCGGCGGAGCACACAAACCACCGCGCCACCACAACGCCAACTAATCTGGAAGATGTCCATCCGCCACCTGCACCCTCGCAGTACTTACCAGTCGCACGCCCCCTCAACAAGCACGACCGCACGGCCCACACCGCCAGAGCACACAAACCGCAACGCCAGCCGCCCCGACGAGGAAATGCCCGCCCACCACCTGCGCCCCTCGCCGTCTTTACTAGTCGCACACCCCCTCAGCAGAAACAACCGCACCGCCCACACCAGCGAAACACACAACTCGCCGCACCACCACAACGCCACCGGCCAATCCAGCAGATACACATAAGCCACTTGCGCCCCCGCGGTAGTCACCAGTCATACGCACCATCAGCACGCACGACCGTACGCTCACACCGGCAGAGCACGCAACTCGCCGCGCCGTCGGCCAATCCGACGAAGGGATACCCGCCCGCCGCTGGATGCAGGACAGGTCGTAACGGGCGTGGGCTTGTCCGTAAGATTCCACGCACGACCGCACCGCTCACACCGCCAGAGCACGCAAGTCTCTGCGCCACCACAACGCCAACTAATCCGGCAGGTACGCAGCCCGCCGCGCCACCGGCAGCAACGGCTAACCCGACGAGGGAATGCCCGCCCGCCACCTGCGCCCACCGCGGTACTCACCAATCGCACGCACCATCAGCAACCGCGGCGCGCTCTGCGCCCGCCGGCCGGCTATTCCTTCCACGGAAAGACGAACATTTTGAAGGAGCGGATGCCGGTCGCTTCGATTTCGTTTTGTAATAAATCGTTCCAGGGGATTTTTCGGCGGGCGGGACTGTTCGGCGGTTCGTTCGATATATCGAGTTTTTCCAGATAATCGTATTTTTTGAGCAGCAGGCGGAGAAAATTGACGCGGGAAAGCGTCAGACCGGTGAGGCCGGGCGCCGTTCCGAGCATGATCACAGACGCGAGCGCAAGGAAAAGATTGTAGATTCCCGCTGCAAGGGCTTTCAGCGGATTATCGACAATGATGATAAAACATTTTTTTACGCTTTTCCCGAACGGGTTATGCATCAGCGCGCGCAACGCCGGATACCACAGCAAGGCGGAAAAAATCGTCAGCGCAATCCAGCAAAACGCAAAGCCCGCCATCAAACCAACGATTGCAGCGTTTTTCCGGAAATAATACGCGCCGCCGACACCGGTAACGGCCGCGGTCGTAAGCAGCGATCCGGCGTATTTTAATCCGTCAAAAAGGCAGGACGGAAGGGCGGTAAAAAAATCTTTCAGGGAGACGGGCATTCCGCCGGCAACTTTCACGGACACTTCCGCCCATGCAAGCGCAAAAACGGAAGCGGCGCACACCAAAACGGCCGCAGTCGCAATCCAGACCGCAAGGTAATCCCGCCCCGCAAACATCAGCGCCCCCCCGCCGAAGGTCAGAGCGCTCATTATGAGATTCGGTACGGCAAGCAGCATCAAATTGTCCCAGCCGTCGTATAAATTCTTTCGGAAAAAAAAGCTCAACATGAGTTCATCATACCACTGTCGTGCGATTTATGGTATACTTCCGCACAAAGCCGAACAGAATGCGAAATATTCGCATATCTTTCATCTATTTTATTATGGGAGTTCACTATGAAACGAATTGCAACAGCCATTTGCGGAGCCCTGTCTGCCGGAATGCTCTTTACTTCTTGCACGGCGAAAAAGCCCACGGCGGAGGCGATCGCCGTCTTTGCGCCGGGAATCCTTGCCGATAGCCCGACGTACCAAATGCTTGCCGACGGCGTTCAGTCCGCCGTCGATGCGTACAATACCGATAAGGCCGAAGGCGGCAAAGTAAAACTCGACATTATCGAAGCGGGTACGAACCAAGCGGAATGGAGCGCAAAGCTGACCGCAGTGGCCGCCGACGGTTCCTACCGGTTGATTATCACTTCAAACCCGTCCATGCCCGACCTCATTGAACCGCTGACAAGTCAGTTTCCGAATCAAAAATTCCTCATCATGGATGCAGTCAAATCCGGCAACCCGAACATTGCGACCGTTTGCTACAACCAGCACGAGCAAGCATTTTTGGCAGGCGCCATCGGCGGTTTTATGACGAAAACCGGAAAGCTCGGACTGATTGCCGGGCAGGAATATCCGGTTATGAACGACATCATTGCGCCGAGCTTTACCGCCGGCGCACAATACGCGTATGATTCCGGCGCGACCGTCGATTTCCGCATCGTCGGCAACTGGTACAGCGCGGCAAAAGGCGAAGAGCTTGCCGATGCGATGGCGCAAAACGGCATCGACGTGATTTTACCGATCTGCGGCGGCGCGGCGCAGGGGGTCATTGCCTCCGCCGTTGCCAACAACCTCTACCTCTCGTGGTTCGACAGCAACGGATTTGCGCGGGCGCCCAACAATGTCATCGGCAGCGCGGTCATCAATCAGCACAAAATGGGCGAATATATGACAGCGCGCTATCTTGAAGGAAACATCGAGTGGGGAACGGCGCGCACCGTAGGAATTGCGGACGGATTTGTCGATTTCGTTCAAGACGACCCGCTCTACATTCAGAACATACCGGAAGAAATACGCAAAAAGATGAGCGAAATAATCGAACGGATACAAAGCGGAGAGCTCAGGCCGGAGGAACAGACCAAATCCGCAATGCAGGGACCGAAGGAGTCGTAGCGATGCATATTTCCCTGCGCGGCGTCAAAAAACAATACGCATTGAAGACTGCGCTCGACGGCATCAATTTTGATTTTGCGAACGGGACGGTGTACGCCGTGCTGGGAGAAAACGGAGCCGGTAAATCGACAGTCGCATCGATTCTCAGCGGAGATGCCGCTCTGACGGCGGGCGAATTGATAATCGACGGGAAAAAGCGGACCTTTCGGGGAAGCGGGGAGGCGCTTACGGCAGGCATTGTCTGCGTCCACCAGCGCCCGCTGCTTGCCGATTCGCTGACCGTCTTTGAAAACATCATCATCGGGGCGGAAAGTTTGTATCCGCACACGCGGAAAGCCCAACTGAAGCGAGCAGTTACGGCCGTTCTCCAAAACTGGGCGCCGGAATTGCGGCTCGACGCCTTTACATGGCAACTGAGCGCAAGCGGCCGTTTTTTTACCGCGCTTACGTGCGCGCTGCTCAAAAATCCGGCCGTTCTCATTCTCGATGAACCGGCGGCGCTCCTCGCTCCCGAAGAAAAGAGCGCGCTATACGCCAAGCTCAAGCAATTTGCGGCGGACACGCGCCAGCCGAAGACCGTTATCGTCATCACGCATAATCCGCGCGATGCGTCGCACTACGCCGCCTGCATCGTCGTTATGAAAAAAGGGCGGATCGTCAAAACCTTCGATAACCCGCACGATTTTACGGAAGACGCGTACCGTTCGATTCTTGCCGAAACAAAATCGAGCGCATCGTATGCGTTTATGAGCGCCCATACCGGCGGCAAATCGGCTTTTCCGAAAATAGATTTACGGGGGGCCGTTTCATTTGAAGGGCTGTCGGTGCGGCCGAAAAACCGTCCGGCGATTTTCGATGTAACGATACGCGCTCCCTACGGGCTCATTACCTGCGTCAAAGGGGAGAAGACCGGCGAGCTTGAAACGCTTGAGAACGTCATGACCGGCATGGAAGATGCGCCGTGCCGGGGGATTTTTCACGTAACGGACGGCCGGAGGGAATTCCGGGCGAAAATCGGGACGAAATACTTTTCGCCGTCCGTGATGCGTTACAAGCAAAAGGCGGCGATTCTTGCCTCCGACCGGAATTTCCGCTCGTCGAATCCGCGCCTTTCGGTCGCCCAGCTGCTTTCCGCGATGTACAGCGGCTCCGATGCGCACTCCTATGCCCGGTCGCTCATCGCCGAAGCGGGAATCGCCATTACTGCGGAGGAAAAAGTGTCGAATCTTTCAGGCGGAATGCTACAGCAGCTGCTTTTGCGGCGGGAGCTTGCGAGCAATCCTGAGTTTTTATTGATGTGCGAACCGCTGCAGGGGCTCGATTCCGAAGCAGCGCGGAAAATGTGCGCGCTCCTTTTGGAAGCCGGCAGAAGCGGGCGGGCGGTGCTCATTTTAGCGGCGGCAGACTTTCCGGATGAATTGTGCGCGCGGATTTACCGTATCCGCGACGGCAGAGCCGTTCTCGTCAAAGGGGAGGACGCATGAAACGGCCGCTCGTATCATCTCTCCCGGCGTTGTGCGGAGCGGCGATCGTCTGCGCAGCGCTTTCGGCCGCATTTTCAAAATCCGGCCTCGAAGCCTTTCCCGGATTTTTTACCGGCGTTTTTTCATCCCGCTTTTACATTGGCTCATTTTTGAACACCGCCTTTTTTCTGTCGGTCGCGGGGCTCGGCTCGCTCATCGCGCTGCTGAACGGCGAATACAATTTAGGCGGCGAAGGACAGATTTACGCAGGCGGCTTTACGGCAGCGCTCGTCACAAGCGGCCTTCCAAACGCGCATCCGGCAGCTGCATTGGCGGCAGGATTTTTTGCATCCGCCGCCGTTTCAGCCGCCCTTGCGCTCGTATCGGCGGCGCTCAAACACTTTAAGGGCGCAAGCGTTTTGCTCACCTCGTTTTTAATTTCGTCGGCGGCCGTCCCGCTCATCAATTCGTTGATTGCAGGACCGTTCCGAAACAGCGGAAACCTGCTTGCCACGCGCTTTATTCCCGAATCGATGCGCCTCCCGCTTCTCTTACCGCCGTCTCCGCTGAGCGCGGCCGTCTTTTGCGCACCGGCGTTGTGCGCGGCCGCGTGGTATTTCGTCTTTTACAGTGCAGCAGGCAGACGCTTTTGCATCAACGGCATTTCAAAAGAGTTCGGACGGTATTGCGGCTACGGGCAGACCAAAATGCTCTTCGGCGCGCTGGGGCTTTCCGGCGCCTTGCACGGAATCACCGGCTTTTTTGCGGTTACCGGCGCCTACTACACCTGCCACTCAGGATTCCACGCGGGAATGGGCTGGAACGCGCTGACTACGGCGCTTGCGGCCTCCTCCAATCCGGCGTACATCGTTCCGGCCGCGCTCGCCCTGTCATGGGTGTTCACCGGTGCGGAGAAAACCGCGCTGCTCGGCGGCTTTGCGTTCAACTTTACGGCGTTAGTGCAGGGCATCTTGCTCTTTTCGCTTTCCGTCAGCGATTTTTCGTTCAAGCATCCGTCATTGCGGGCAGCGCTCCGTGTGCGGCTTCCGTTCGGCATGGGGAGGAAAAAAACATGATTTTAGGAATCGCCGCATCCGCGTCCGCCTTATTTTTAATCGCAGTCGGCGCCCTCTACAGCGAGTATTCGGGGCGGCTTGCGCTCTTTCTTGACGCAGTCATCAATTTGGCAGCCTTTCTCTTTTTTGCATTTTCTGCGCGTACGGCGAACATCCCGCTGGCATTCGCGCTTGCCGTTGCGATGCCGGTCGCAGCAGTCGCGCTCTTTGCCAGAGCCGTCGACCATGTAAAAGCAGATCCCTTTATCGCCTCGCTCGCCTTTGCGCTCATCATCGAAGGAACGATAACAGCGCTTTCGGTAGGAATGTTCGGAACGCGCGGCGTGCTGTCGTCGGAACGGTTCGCATTCATTCGGAGCGAAGCGAAAGGCATTGCGGCGTGTTCGGAAGCCGCATTAAGCGCCGCGCTCATCGCCTTTTTGCATTTCAGCGTCAAAGGGGTGTACTTCCGAATCGCCGGAACGAATGCCGACGTATTAGAAGCGCGCGGCGTGTCCAGCGCGGCATACAAACGGCGCGCGTGGTGCATCGCGTCTTTTTGCGCAGCCGTCGCAGGATGCGCGTATGCGGCGGAACTTTCATCGTTCGTGCCGAATCTTGCAGGCGGCAGAGGGTGGATTGCGCTCGTGCTCGTATTTTTAGGACGCAAAAACGCCGCGTTCATCGCCGCCGCCGCCGTATTTTTTGCCGGCGCGGAATACGCCGCATCCTATCTCCCCAATTCCTTCCCGCGCCTCCCGCCCGCCCTGCTCATCGCCCTCCCCTACCTCGCAGCTCTCGCCGTCATCGCCGTCATTCCGAAGGCAAAGGATTAGAATTCCGCGCGGGTGTAGAAGAAGGTGCACACGTAAGCGGTTGTAATGCCGATGAGAATAGACAGCCCCATCATGCGGACGGGAATAAAGCTGCTGAGCGACAGCGCGCCGAAGGAAACGGCGGTCGTGACAAAAGAAAGCGCAATAGCGAACGGCTCAAGTTTTGCGTTTTCGCTTGTATCTTTGCGCTTTTCGTTTTCAATCATGTAAATAACGTAATCGAGCCCGAGCCCGAACACCAAAATGATTCCCGTAATGGAAAAGAATTCGAGCGTAATGCCGGCCGCCGCAAAAACCGCCGTTTCAAACAGCACGATGAGCAGCGGCACGGACAAGATTTTGAACGTCTGCTTCCACGTGTACGCAAATTTCAGCGCCGCAAACAGAATGAAGTAGACGACCGCGAAGAGCGTCAAAATCGTGCGGGAGAGCCGATCCAAATCCTTGTTCATGTCTTGGAGTTTGTTGATAAAATACGCGCCGTCAATTTTTTCGGCAAGCGCGCGGTATGCCCCCTCGTCCGTCACCGACACCGGCAAAATGACCGAATAATATTTCTTTCCGATTTGCCCGATCCAGGTCGAAGAAACGACATTTTCCAAAAAAGCGGGAATATCGTTTTCTGGTGAAACAAAATCGTCCGAGCCGGACTCAAAGGCGCGCTGCAAGCTGTCCGCATACGATGCGTCGTAGCCGAGCGCATCATATTGCGATCGCGCAAGGGGAAGCAGCTTTTGCGCCGCACGGCGAGAGGCCATTTGCTTTGCGCGCGACGGAATAAACGCCGACGTGCAGACAAAGCCGCCTTGCGCCTTCCCCCGATTGACCGCCTTCAATTCCGCCGCAAGACGCTCTTCACGCTGGAGCAGCTCCTCCGCAGAATCGCCGCCGACCACAAACCAGCCGGACGGATTGTACTGCAACACGCCCGCCGCTTCCCGTTCGTTTTCAAATTCCCGCCCTTCAAGCCGGTAGAGCCGGTCTACTTTATTTTCGATACGGATATTTTTATGGAACGCCGCAAGCATCGCCGCCGCCGCAATGAACATACCGGTAACCGCAATGCGCCCGGCCGTCTTCGGATTGTACCATTGGGGCGTTTTTACCAGATGCAAAAGCGAAACCTTCCGCGCCCCAGACGGCACGGGAATGTACGGAAAGATGCAAATCACCGTCAAAAAGGAGCTGAAAATCCCCGCCATCGAAAAAACGGACATCTGTTTGAGCAAATTGAACGGCGCAAAGAGGAGCACAAAATAGCAGAGCACGGTCGAAAGCATCGAAAGCAAAAGCCCCTTGAGCAAGTGATTGCGTACCTGCATTCCGTTTTGCAAGGCGCAATTTCCCTTCCAGCTGATAAAATAGTGGAGACTGTAGTCGATGCATGAACCGATGAGCGACGTGCCGAACACGAGCGTCAGAATGTGCATTTTTCCGAAAACGGCAAGGGTTGTCAAAGCCGCCGTCGCCGTCGATGCCGCAATCAGCGCAAGCGAGTACGCAATCGGAAGGTGGCTTCTAAAAATGAAAAGCAGAACGGACAGCACAACCAGCATGGAGACTGCGGAAATGAGCGTAATTTCGCGTGAAGCGTTGGAAGAGCTTTTATAGCTGTGGAACGGCGTTCCCGAATAGACAAAACGGATGCCGTCTTTTTCAAGCGGGTCGCACACCTGCCGTATTTGAACGACGGCGTTCGACTTACTGGCCAGCGCCGCGCCCTTTTTGCTGAGCACCCCGCGGATCATCACGTACCAGAGTCCGTTTGCAAACGAAGCAAGCACGCCCGACTGCAACGACATCTTCGTTCCCGATTCCTGCAATTCCGTAAGATACTGCTGCATGACGGTATCGTCGAGCATAAAGGGGTCGCTTTCCAAAGAATCGAGCGAAGCGATGGTGAACGCGCTATAGGCTTTAGCCAGCGCATCCGATGCAAACCGTTCCGCGCCGCCGTCCATATTAATAGAAGAAATTGCAGCGTCATCCAAAAGATTCCAGCGGTAGCGATGGGCAAACGCTCCGGCGGATGCAAGCGCCTCTGGATCTTGGTGCAGCGCAATCGACTGGAAGCGGGGGCTGTCTTTGAGCGCGGAGTATACCTTTTCCGCACATTCCTTCGCCGCTTCAAAATCGGAATGCGAAACGAGAATAAACACATTCTGCCCCGTTATCTCGGTGAGTTTGGCGTCCGCAGCATTGAGCGCCTCGCTTAAAGCCGGTTTCGGCAGCATATTGAACAAATCCGTATCGATGCTCACCGCGCCGCGCCGGAGGAAAAAGGATGAGGCAAACGCCAAAGCCGCGACGCAATGAAAAGCAAGCCAAATTTTAAAGAAGGCGCTATTTTGCAGTGAAGTAAGATTTTTCAGCATCGGTGAGCTCCGAAGGATATTTTTGATCGGTAAAGCGATAGGTTATCGTGTCGCCGCCGGCTTCAGTCATAACGATTTGATTCATGTCCGTTCCGCTTGCGCCCGACAGCGTAATCGACTGTAAGACGGAAGCGATCGTGCGGTCTTTCGGCAAAAGGATTGCGCTCCAGCGTTCCGCATCGGCTGAAAACTGCACGGTGAAGTTTGCCGCCAGCGCATCGGCATTGCCGGAAAACACCGCTGAAAGCGTCGACGAAATGCTCGTAAAAATCCGGTTCGACGACGCGTCAATCACCGTTTGCCGCCCATCCTGCATTGTCTGAATGACGGACGTTCTGCCGACCGCCAATGTCGACGGGAAGGGCTTAAGCGTCTTCCACATGATACCGTCGAGGCTGAACAAAAAGGTGCCGCTGGAATGCAGCTCCCGCCCGGCTTTTTTGATGGTCTTTACCTGCGTAAAGTTCCCCGTCATATTCGGACGCAGCGAAAGCTGTTTACAAACCGATTGAAACGTCAGCTCCTGCGCAAAAATAACTGCGGCGGACAAAATAACTGCGGCAAGGCAGAGGATTTTTTTCATTTTAAGCTCCTTATAAATGATCGCTCCGGAGGTTCAGCCGCCGGTTTGGACGGTGCGCCGCCGGATTCATCGGAATCCTCCATTGCAGCCCGGACTTTGTTTATAAAAACTTCAGGGCAGACAAAGGACGATTCCCACGTGTCAATTTTCAACGTCATCTGGACGGTTTGCGCCTTTGTGCAAACAGCCCCGCTTTCATTATAAATCTCATAATTGATTTTAATGCAGTTTTCATATTCAACGAGCGTCGCGCGCATCCGCGCATCTTCCCCGAATCGCAAGGGACGAACGTATTTTACCGTAATATTGGTAATCGGAAAAGCGTAGCCGTTAGCGCGCATCTCTTTGTAGCCGAATCCGAGCGCATCGAGGAGCGCGCAGCGGGCTCTTTCCATATATTTGACATAATTTCCGTGCCATACAACATCCATCGAATCCACATCATAAAACTCAACGTGCAGCGGAATCTCAATCGCCGGTACGTTTTTCGCCATCTTTTCTCCTCCATTGACACTTTCCGCGCCTCCTCTTCCGCCTGCGCACGTTCAATGGTTTGGGGATTGTATAGATATAACGCTCATGCGTAAAGTTCAGAGGCGGGCGGGAGAATTGAACTTGAAGAATGGAACCGGTCGGCCGCCCGCTTCACGTTTCGAAGCCTCGAAACGTGTGCAATCTGCCGTAGTACGGTGGACGGAAGAACCGGACGTGAAGAGGATAAACATTCTCCCGTCCGCTGCAATTTTGCCGTACGGCAAAATTGCGTAAAAGCCGCCTTGTCTGCCGCGCGCCTTTCCATTCGCGCCGGAATGGGATACGGGAAAATCGGCTATCTTCCTCCGATAGTTCCGATTCCTCTCGCCGCTTGGCTTTTGCATCCGTAGAAACGGGCGCTTTTTTTTGATACACTACGGCCGATGGCTGATATGGATTTTCTTTCGGATGAAATTACCTTGCAGTATGGGAGCGTGCAGCGCGCGCGCGGGTGTTTTTTGTATACTCGCAGCGGCAGCCGACTGACGGATTTGTATTTGGACGGCGGCCGGGCGATTTTAGGGCGGGGCGGCGGCCGGGCGTTTACCGTTTTTAAAAACACGATGAATCGCGGGCTTACCGGCGGCTTTGATAGCGATGCGCTCAAGCGGCTTGAAAAGGCGGCGGCCGCTTTGCTCAATTCCGAACGGCACGTGTTCGTGCAGTACGGGTTGGCGAACGCAACGGAAAGCGCCAAGCGCATTTGTGCCGAACGCGCCCGTATCTGGCAGGCGTGGAGCCCGGACGGCACGGATTGGAGCGGCATTCCGGCCGTTATTGTCGCCCCGCCGCTTGCATGGGCGGAAGATATTTTCCTTGTCTGCATCAAAACCGATTGGCTGCAAAAGGCGCCTACAGACGAAAACGCGCCGCCTTCCGTGCGCCTTCCTGCGCCGCTGTACGCCGCTTTTACGCGCGCCGTATACGATGCGCTTTGCGCCGTGCAGGAGCGCAGCGAAAAAGATTGGTTTCTCTACGACCGCTCCATCCGCCCCTATTGGGAGCGCAAAGGACCGTACCTCATTCCAAAAATACTTGAAGCCGATTACATTCCGTTTGTAAAGCACTGCCTTACTTGCAAGCTGGTTATCAGTCCGGCGTATCGCGTACCGTCGATTGTGCCGTTCGGCGCGCATCCCGGCGTATTTTCCGCACTCGACCGCACGCCGTTCACGGGGAGCGCAAAATGACGCAGCCGCAGATGATTTTGTACGCCGTAAAACTAGTTTTAGGCGGCATTGCCGCGTTCCTCGCCGTCATGCTGTGGCCGCGCACCAAAGATCCCGCATGGCTTGCCGCCGTCGGCGGAACGGTCGCATCATACGCAGCCCTCGTCTATACCATGCTCTGCGAATTGGGCGTCATCATCCCGTGGGGCGAAAACATCACCGGCGTTCCCATTTCAACGCTCGTCTTTACCGCTCTCCCCCCCCTCCTGTTCATCGTCGCGTTCGTCATCATGCTGTTCAAAAAACGGTAGACGCAATCGCATCGGGAAAGGCGCAATGATGTCCTATTGCGCGTTACGCAAGACGGTTCACTGCGCGGTAGCTGATGCGGCACTGTACGGCGGCAAAGAGAATGGCGGCGATCGAAAAGAATCTGACGGGATTATCGAAACAGGCAAAAAAATCGTAGAGTCCGTGCATGAGCATGGCGGCAATGATGGCGGCAGCGTCAATCCGCTTCGTCTTGCAGCCGAACACAAAGAGGCCGCCCAAACCTGCGCAGAATGCGTGAAGGGCGTCGGATGAAAAGATGCGCAAAAAGATGAGGCGATACAAAAGCTCTGCCCCGCTGCTGTGCGCTTCCTGCAGGTGCCGAAGCAGATACACCGCCGACTCAAAGCAGCCCAAACAGAGACCAGAAAGCACTGCCGCCGCAAAAAAGCGCTGAATCTTCAGCCGTTTGACCGGAATTGCGGCAAGCAGCAGCGCCTTCAGCCCTTCTTCCGCAATGCCGTTGAAAACCAGCGTGCGCCAAAAGAGGGAAAAACCGACCGTCCCCGCGCTAGAAAGATAATCGGCAAGCAAAAACTGAATGAATGAAATGGAAAGGACGGCGGCCAATCCCAACGCGCTTGCAAT
Source organism: uncultured Treponema sp. (assembly GCA_963543045.1). GTDB lineage: Bacteria > Spirochaetota > Spirochaetia > Treponematales > Treponemataceae > Treponema_D. The sequence continues at coordinate 7,222 of CAUTZW010000054.1, read as the reverse complement.
CAGAGCCGCGGATAGGTTTTTCTTAAAAACGGGTAATAATAGAAGAAAACCGCCGAAAAACGGCAAAAAACAAAATCCCAATGCAAGATAAACGTTCATTTGCGGGAGCATATAGCATGGCATGAAGTTTTGCAATTCAAAAGGCATTTTGCTATACTCCCGCCATGAAAAAGGACGGATCACTTATTTTAATCGGTATAAAACATTCCGGAAAAACTTCGCTCGGCAAGCAGCTTGCCGGGCATTACGGGCTGCCGTTTGTCGACATTGATTTTGTGATAGAAAAGATGACCGGAAAACCGCCGCGCCAGCTGTATGCGGACGAAGGAGCCGGCGCCTTTATGCATGCGGAAGAAAATGCGTGCCGGAAAGCGGCCGAATTAATTGCCGGAAAAAACGCCGTCATTGCTTCAGGCGGCGGCATTTGCGACAATCCGCCCGCACTCACCTTTTTGCGGCCGCTCGGAAAATTCGTCTATCTCTGCGTTGAAGAAAAAATTGCAGCCGATCGCATCATGGCAAAAGCCCAAAAGCTCCGCAACGGCGCCTGGCACGGTCTGCCTGCATACATTGCCGCGCGCAATCCGGAAAACGAAGCCGAATGCCGCGCCATCTTTCATGCCTATTTCACCGAGCGAAGCGCCATATACGCAGGCATTGCCGAATGCACCGTCAATCTCGGAAACAATTTTTCCCTCAACAAAGGCGGAAACCTCTCCCGAATCATTGAAGCGCTCGAAAAATAACGGCTAAAACCGTTTCCGCCCCCGGAAAAGCCGTGAAGCACCGCTGGCCCCCTTCCCGACAGAAAAACGCAGAGCGACCGACAAAACTACATCTGTAAAACCAAGTTTATCCCGTCCACCTAAGTACCAGCAAACTAGCCAGTTTTGCATTGCAAAACTGGAGCGGACGGACAGCAAAGTTAAATCTATCAGATAAAATTTACCCCGTCCGCTGCCGCCGCTTTCATCTGAAAATGGCTGAACTCCATGCTGAATGCGGCACGGCCTTGCGTGGCGGAACGTAAATTGGTCGAAAATCCGAACATTTTGGCCATCGGAGCCTGCGCGTGGATGATTTCGCCGGACGGTTTGGAATCCTGCCCTAAAATCATGCCGCCGCGCTGCGTCATTTGGCTCATCGCCTCGCCGACAAAATCCTTCGGGCAAGAAATATCGACATTCATAACCGGCTCAAGCAGCTGCGGGCAGGCAGCCGCACATGCATTGTCGAACGCCTGCGCTGCGCACGCGCCGAACGCAAAAGCGCTTGCCGTCAACTCGTTGTATTCAAGCGCCGTAACAGTAACGGCCGTATCCGTGCACGGATAGCCGTATCGGATTCCCGACGCAAGCGATGTCAGAAAGCCCGCTTCGACCGCCGCATATATTTCTTCCGGAATGGAATTGTCCTTTACCGTGCAGTAATAGGAATTGCCCTCCCCCTGCTTGCGCCCTTCGACGCGCACCGTTATCCCCGCAGCGTTCTCCTTACCGCCCAAAACCTTGCTGAACTTCTCGCTCACCTCCGCCATAGCCGTAACCGACTCGCGGTAGGTCACTTGCGGAGAGCCGACGCGGCATTTGACGCCGAAATCCTCCTGCATCCGCGTAACCAGCACGTCCAAATGCAGCTCGCCCATCCCGCTGATAATGAGCTGTCCCGTTTCCGCATCTTCGTGAAACGTAAATGTCGGATCCTCTTTTGAAAGAATCGCAAGCGTTTCGTTCATCTTTTCGCGCTCGCTCATGCTCTCCGGCTCCAAAGAAACCGAAATGACCGGCTGCGGAAAAACCGGCTTTTCCAAAAGGACGGGAAAGCCCTCGCTGCCGATAGAATCTCCCGTCTGCGCCGCCTTAAATCCGATAAACACCGCGATGTCGCCCGCAGAAACCTCGTTCAAAGCTTCGCTTTTATCGGCATGCATCCGGAGAATCCGGTTTACCCGCTCGCGCTTGCGCTTTCCGACATTAAAAACCTGCGTGCCCGCCGCAATTTTTCCCGAATACATGCGCACATAGCACATCGAACCCATTTCGCGGTCATGCTGAATCTTAAACACAAGGCCGAGCGCAGGTTTTGTAGGATCGCAGGGCACCGAAACGGTTTCGTCCTTATCCTTTTTGCTGTGTAAGCCCGACGGCACGGGCGTTTCATCGGGCGCCGGCAGATAGTCGACAACCGCATCGATGAGCGGCTGAATCCCCTGATTGCGCCGCGCAGCTCCCATAACGACCGGAATGAACGACCGGTTTATCGTCCCTCCCCTGATAGCCGCTTTCAGCTCCGCCGTCGTAATTTCCTCCCCATTCAAATAGCGCTCCGTAAGCGCATCGTCAAAAGAGGCAACCTGCTCGACCAGCGCGCCACGCCATTTTTCCGCATCCGGGCAGCGGGACGCATCGACTTCGGAAATAATCATTTTTTCGCCGTCGCATTCGGCATCCCAGCGCAACTCCTTCATCGAAAGCAAATCGATAACGCCTTCAAAATCCGCCCCTTCGCCGATCGGAATCTGCAACGCAAGGCAGTCAACGCCGAATTTGTTGTGCACATCGGCCATCGAACCGAAAAAGTTTGCGCCGATGCGATCCATTTTATTCATAAAACAAATGCGCGGCACGCCGAACTCATCCGCCTGTTTCCAAACCGTTTCCGTCTGCGGCTGCACCCCGTCAACCGCGCAAATCACCGCAACCGCGCCGTCAAGAACACGCAGCGATCGCTCAACTTCCGCAGTAAAATCAACATGCCCCGGCGTATCGATAATATTAATCTGAAAATCATTCCAATAAGCAGTCGTCGCCGCGCTGCAAATAGTAATGCCGCGCTCCTGCTCCTGCGCCATCCAATCCATCGTCGCCTGTCCGTCGTCAATTTCGCCGATTTTGTGGATTTTTTTCGTATAAAAAAGGATGCGCTCAGTCGTCGTCGTTTTTCCGGCGTCAATGTGCGCCATAATTCCGATGTTCCGCATTTTATTCACTGACATAGATTCCTCAAACTTTCAGAAAAAATAATCCCCGCCCGTCTCATATCGCCATTTTAAAATTCAGAGCTCAGGGCGCAAACACACCGCGTAACCGGCTTTGCGGGGTTCCGGCTCTCGCCTCCATTCTTCAGCCCGACGAGCGGGCTTTCAGAACGCGCTCCGCGCGCCCCCTCCAATCCGGCGCAGGTTTTACCCGCCATCTCGTAACCGCCCGTCCGCAGCACCGCACTCCCGCCGCGCATTTTTCTTCCGCGCCGGAAGCCCGTTCTGCAAGCGGCAGGTTTGCTTGCCGTCGACCGCGTTGTCTCCCGCCGCCAGTCGCACGGGCAACCGTATCGCCGCAGGCAGCGTACAATATGCCGCCGCGGTCCGCGTATGTATCAGCTGATCACTGCTGCTTGAATGGCTTTCACCGTGTAATGATATTTGTGCTCATTTATTTCAAACGACAGGGAATCGCCGACTTTGCTGTCAAGCATTGCATTTCCGAACGGCGCCATGTAGGAGATGATTCCGTTGTCCGGATCGGACTCCCACGGCCCCAAAATGGTATAACGTTCCTCTTGACCGTTGTCTTCATTTTGCAGCGTTACCACCGTTGCAAACGAAACGATTGCCGTCGTTATCGTTGTCGGATCAAAAATAACCGCCCGGTTCAGCTCCGACTGCAGCTTCGTCGCCTGCTCGTTGAGCCAGTGCTGGTGTTCCTTCGCCGCTTTATATTCCGCATTTTCCTTTAAGTCGCCTTGCGCGCGCGCCTCCGCAATTTCCCGCGCAATTTCTGGAATATCAACGCTTTGCAGCTTTTCAAGCTCGCTTTTCTTCACTTCAAGCATTTTCGCGGTTACCAGCATACCTTTCGGCGCAGCGTTCTTTTCTTCGCTGACATTGAACTTAAACTGCGGGAATTTCTCAAGAATGCGGTTACGCATCAAGGCCTTGTATGACGGATCCAAATCCGCAATATCGTTTATCAGCGTATACATGCGTTTTGCGCTTTCATCCGTATCGTTGAGGAAAATAAAATTCAGAAGCGCATCCGTATCGAAGAGCAAGGCGGTCGCTTTCTTATTTATCTTTTTATTTTCCGTCGCATTCACGTGACTGTTAATCTCGCGGAACGTCAATTCAATAAGTTGAATGAGCGTAATGAGCTGCTTTTCATACGTGATTCCCGTTTTTTTGAACCATTCCGCCTCCTGCGCTTCCTTAAAAAGGATCAAAACCGCATTCCGGTAATCTTTTGCGTTTTCAAAACAGTCGGAAACGAGTTTGATAACCTTTTCCTCGCCGCCGTTTTTGACGAGCATTTCCAACAGCCCGTAATCAAGCACCGTCGGAAAGAGTTTGATGTATTGCTCCTGCCAGTCGGGCAGCATCCGCACGCATGCGATAAAATCTTTGCGGAGGAAGGTGTTTTTGGCGTCTTTTAAAGATTCGTACATGGCGCACGGGTCGTAAATCCGCGAATAAATCTGTTGGAACGTTACTTTAACCGGATTTTCCAGCTGCGTAATTGCGGCCGCAACACGCTTGACGACAAGATACGAGGCGACAATCTGTTCATTGATTTTTACGACGTCTCCGGAAGAAAGCGGCTTCAGATAGGCGGTAAAATAGCCGAACATTTCGGCAAACATTTCGCTCGACTTATCCGTTTCCTCTTTATCCACGTAGCGCATCAGCGTATCGATTCTGCCGAAGAACTGCTTTTGCGCTTTAAACTCGTTTGAAAGTTTTTCTTCCAAACTAATTTCGTACTCGCGAACCGTATATTTGCTTATATCATCGGGGTTTACGCCGAACGACGCATCCTTTTCAAGGATCGCCTTCGCTTTTGTATTCCACGACGACCACTGCCCCGCCGTCAAAATCGTGCCGACTAGCTCTTCTTTTATCCGCTTGAGGTCGCAGTTATTGTTAAAGCTTTTGATAATCGTTTTGAGCGCCCACACCGGATCGGATGTTACCCGCTTCGTCAGCTCGTCTCTTTTTACGGTCGCCTTAAGCACCCAAATATGATCCTTTGCAAGCGGTTCCAGCGCGCCGGTCGCCATTTTGAGCGACATTTTATGCATCCCCGAGCGCCTGCCGAAATTAATCGTCAGCATATCGTTTTCAAGCTTTTTGATAATTCCGACGCCCCACGAACGGTGATGAACGTAACTGTTTACGTCAAAAGAAATATGCTTTTCAAAATCGTTGATCGCTTCAAAAACATTGCGGAAATTCTGCGTCAGATTGGATGACTTTACATAATCTTCCAAATGGCTGTGATCGCCGTGTTTATGTTTGAAACACTCGGTAATTTCACGGCGCGCCCACAGGTCTTTCGGGTCGAGCGTCAAAATTTCTTTGAGCAGCGCGATCGCGGTATCCCAATTTTCGTTCGTCTTGTACCATGCATAGAGTTCTTGCAAAAGAGCCGCCGTTTTTTCGTTGCCGAGCGTTTTGGCAGCCTTTCGCTTAACCAGCTGAAAAAAATCTATTTCCTGCGGAATCAGCTGCACGAGCTTTGTCCACATCTCTTTTGTCGCGCTGACATTGCCCGCATTCACGTAGCGCAAAATCGCTTTTTTGCAATATTCGGTCGATTTTTCCGTGTTGCCGACCTCTTCGTAATGTTCGGCGAGCGCCTTTACGATATCCGCTTCTTCAAAGTCGAGCTTTATAATCTGCTCATAAATGCTCCATATTTTATCGTTTCCCGACGAGCGGTAGTAATCGGCAAGCGTGCGGAGCGCAAATTTATTATTCGGATCGATATCCAAGATGCTCGTGCAAAGATATTCGACAACCGCTTCTTTGTGATGGTTTTGAAATATTCCCACCAGCGACATAAGCTTTGAATTGTCGAGCGCGCCGTTACGCAGCGCAATCATCCCGGCGATATAGAGCGCGATGATACTCTCTTTTGAATGCGCAAGCTGTTCGTTACATACGTCCTGCAATTCTTTGATGCAGTTTTCGTTTTGCGCCCTTTCGATTATTTCCGAAAGCTCCGCAAGTTTTTCCTTTGAGTAATTACCGATTTCAGCGCGCGTCCACGACGCTTCTTTGAGCATATCCTGAACAGATTTAATTAATTCTTCCGCCATAAAAAACTCCTGTAATGGTATAAACTCCCGGAAACTCACTTGCAGTAAAGATTATAAACTTCCATATCCAATATTTTTATCTTCAACAATATTTCATTCAATGGCGCGGACTCTCCGACTTCCAGACACCAATCAATAAACCAAAAGTACAAATTAATGAGGCGAGGCGCCATAAGCTCCTCTTTGCGCGAAGGATCTTTGTATTCATTTTCAAGCGCGTAGATTTCTTGCCGCAACCGGCTGACTTCTTGAAATGTCAGAGAACGCTTTACCGTAAATATGCCCCACAAAACGCCGTATACCGGGATCCATGCCTTTAAGGTGTCCCCTGAAAACTTTTTTTCTATTTGAATTTTCTCAATAAGGCTCCGAATCATCGGAGCTTCAAGCAAATCAATATCGATCCGCTTGGAATCTATGTAGAACGCTTCTCTAAAGAGAACTTTCGCTTCTTTTTCCTGTCCGCAGAGCGCATAACAATCGGCAAGTTCTGCAAGAATTGACGGCTGATGCGGATTCAGACGGTTCGCAGTCGTAAGGAATTCCTTTGCGACATCGAATTCTCCCAGCTTCTTAAAACAAAAACCCGCTTTGCTTTTAATTTCGCTCGCATAGACGGGGTTTTTATCCAAAGGCGTCTGCAAATAGGAGCCTCTAGCAAGGGAAAAGACCCCTCTGCATATCGCCCGCAGCGTCGGCTCGTATATCACCTCATGTTCGGCAAGAGAAGCGCGGTATATCTTCCACTCTTCAAGCAGTTTTTCCGCCCGCTCAAACGGTTCAATAGATGGTGATAGCTTGTAGAAAAGGAAATCCGCCCAAAAATTACAGCAGCTACTGGTAAAAAGAAGTTCACGGCTTTCCAAGTCATACGGCATTATTTCACCAAGCTCTCTTTTTGCCTCAAGCGGATTGCCTTCCTCAAGATATTGCAAAACTTTTCCGAGCCGTTTTTCCGTCTTGTCTTCCATAGTGAACTCTTCGCCCATTATATCGAATTAAAATCTTTAGTCAATAGAATGCCAGTTTTTGCATATTGAGAGGGAAAGTTTATACCCGCATTTTATGTATTTGTCAACTTTTTTATTGATAATATTTCTACAATAATAACGCATAATAAAGAATTTAC
>CAUTZW010000053.1:0-19818 GCA_963543045.1 uncultured Treponema sp. | reverse complement strand
TTGTGGATGGAAAGGTAAAGCGGTTGTAGAAACAGGAACTATCCTACTGGCTTGTTTCAAAAAGCCGGTAGGATAGCATTTTTATCTTCTAAAAACATGCTTAGAAAACCGATAAAATACACGCAAAACCACAGTAAAACACGGAAAAACACGCACAATTCTCAAACTAAATGAAAAATTTTCTCATTTTTCGCGGCGGGTTACACTTACGCTTTCGTCTTTTTATGTGCGCAAAGAATCGCCGGCCGCACCGAAAAAACGATGCCGGTTTGCATACGGCGCCTCTTTTGCATACAATGCCGCTTCATACCGGCAGTACGCTGCTTGAGGAGGGCATTTTATGGAAAGAAACTGGTTTCCCAAAGATTATAAAATATTCCGGGATGCCGTACACGGCGACATTGTTATCGAAAACAAATATCTTGCCGTGATCGGCGCAAAAGAATTCCAGCGGCTCCGGCGCATCCGGCAGCTGGCCGCCGCAAGTTACGTCTTTCCGAGCGCGGATCACACGCGCTTTTCGCATTCGATCGGCACCTTTTACGTGATGAAAAAAATCATCGCGCAAATATCCGAGCAATTCGCCCATCTCAACCGCGCCGTCGACGAGCGGGACAAAAATATTGCGCTTCTGTCCGCGCTCCTGCACGATATCGGGCACGGCCCCTTTTCTCACGCCTTTGAAAATATCTTTCCTGAAAACCGTAAAACGCACGAAGAGTGGACGGTCGAAATCATCAAAAGCAAATCGACGGCGCTGCACAAAGTTCTCTGCACTCAATTCGATGATGCCATGCCTGCCGACGTTGCAAGCCTTATCGAAAAAAGCACAATCCGCAAAACGAACGACGTAAACGCCATTTTCTACAATATTTTGTCGTCCTTGATCAGCAGCCAGATAGATGCCGACCGGCTTGACTACCTGCTGCGCGACAGTTACCACACGGGAGTGGTTTTCGGCAGCATCGACTTAAACCGGATCATCAGCGCGATCAACATTACCGTCTATAACGGAAAGCCGGTCGTGTATATTCCGGAAAAATACCTATCCGACATCGAAGAATATCTTTTTTCGCGCTACCAGATGAATAAAAGCGTCTACTACCATCCCACAAAGGTCGAAATGGAAGAAATTATCCGCCTCATATTCCGGCGGGCGGGGGAACTGCTTTTGCACGGCGATCTGGAGCATGTTCCCGCGTACATGCAAAAGCTCCAAGACGGATCTTTGTCCGTCAGCGAATACTGCGATTTGGACGAAACGCTTTTGACCGTCGATTTCCGGATGTGGATGCATTCGGCGGACAAAACCTTGCAGCTTTTGTGCGCGGGCTATCTGCAGCGGGAAAAGTTTACGAAGATTAAGATTTTGGACGGGCAGGAAAGCAGCATCGAAGATTTTAAGAAGAATCTTTCTGCACTGCTCGCCAAATACGATCGGAACGGGTGCGATTTAGCCGATTCCTACTTTTGGATCGAAAAGCATTTCAGCTTTACCATGTACAAGTCGAATACGGAAAATATCCTCGTCCTCAACAAAATGGGAAAAATGCAGGACATTACGGAAATTTCGTCGGTGTTTACGCGTTCAAACGACAACGCCGTCAACCGCTATGACGGAGCGTTTACCTACATCGGTTTTGCGGTGTTGAAGGAGCGCTTTTTTGCCAAACGGAAAAAAGTGATGGAAGAGGTATTGCATTTGGTCAATTCGTATGATACGCGTAATCACATCGAGATTGAAAACAAATATTTGGCCGGAGCGGAAGACCTGTCGGAAGTGGAGCGGTATTTACGCACCGAATACGGCAGGGCCTTTTGCGATATTGACGAATGCGCCCATGATGACACGTATTTTGATACGCTTGCGCGGGATTTTTTTATGGCCGGAGAGACAATCCGGATTCGGGAGCGCGGCGGCATCAGCATCTTTACGATTAAAACGCCGGTTTCAAAAGACAGCAAGGATTTAGTGGAAAATAAAAACGAACGCTTTGAATATGAAAAGCGCATTGAGCGGCCGGACATTACGCTGTGCTACGATTATATCAATGAAAAATCGCGTTTCGGGCGCGACGTAACGTTTGAGATGGTCGCTCCACTGTTGATTATAAAAAACAACCGCAAAAAATACCGCTTGGACTATCAAAATGCCGAATTTGAAATCGTGTTTGACGATTTTTCGTATTTTGAAGACGGCGCGTCCGCCCCCTATCATGCGGAAAAACAAATCGAAATAGAACTCAAATCCGATTATTCAAAGAAAATCGCCCTTGAAGCGTTCTCTGCCGCCCTAGAAAAAGCATTTCCGCGCCTCCAAAAAACAACCGATTCCAAACTGAAAATCGGCATTCGAAAATTGGAAAGCGCCCATTAACGCGCATCGAGCGTCCGCGTAATGCTCCGAGTTTGCGATGCAAACTCGGCCGAACGGCGCGACAAGTATCCCTTCCACGATAAGTATCCGCCGTCCGAGCATCTGCATGACGCTCCGACTCGGTCTAACAGCGGAGCCTATCGAGTTTGCCGCCGTCCTCTGTGCGTCCGCGTAATATTCCGACTTTGCGATGCAAACTCATCCGGACGGCACGGAAACTATCCCTGCCACGATAAGTATTCGCCGTCCGCTCGGCGCGGAAAGTATTCCTTCCACGACAACTATCTGCCGTCCGTCCGCGTACCCGCGTAATGCTCCGGCTATAGTGATTCTTTGCGTTTTTTCGGATATGCTTTGGGCATGGATGATAATGTGAAAAATAATCGGGAGGGAAGCGGGGGCGGGCGGAACGCTCTTGTTGCGATTTTGGGGCGGCCGTCTGCCGGAAAGTCGACTTTTTTGAATGCGGCGTGTCAAGAGCCGGTTTCGATTGTTTCGCCGATTCCGCAGACGACGCGGAATGCGATTCGCGGCATTGTCAATACGTCGTTCGGGCAGCTGGTGTTTGTCGATACGCCGGGCTATCATGCTTCCGAAAAGAAGTTGAACCTCAGGCTCCGCTCGCTGACGGAGGATATGCTTGACGGCTCCGACTGCATTCTCTACATCATCGATACGTCGCGTCCTGCGGGCCCCGAAGAGGAAATGAATGCCTGTCTTGCGGCAAAATATGCCGACAGGCTCGTTGTCGCGCTCAATAAGATTGATTTGAAGGAATCGGATGCACCTGCAGCGCGCGCGTTTGCGGCACAAAAGATTCCGGCCCTTCCGCCCGAGCGTATCCTTGAGATGTCAGCCCAAAAGGATGAGGGAATCAACGAGGTGCTTAAAGCGCTGTACGCCCTTTCGCCTGAGCAAAACGCATTGTATACGGACGACGTGTATACGGATCAGGATATTGCGTTCCGGATTTCGGAAATAATACGCGGCGAAGCGATAAACCGCCTGTCGGAAGAGATTCCGCATTGTCTGTACGTTAAAATTGCCGATGTTGAAAAGCGCGGCGAAAAGAAGCTGTGGGTGCGCGCCTTTCTCTGCGTCGAACGCGAAAGTCAAAAAGGAATCGTGATCGGTAAGGGAGCGGCAATGATTAAGGCGATCCGCGTGGCATCCGAGGGGAAAATCAACGAGATTTTTCCGTATAAGGCGGAATTGGATTTACAGGTAAAAATCGATAAGAATTGGCGGCAGCATGACAACACGCTCAGCCGGCTCATTCCGAAGTGAGCGGAATAAAAAAGCGGCGGATGTACAATCCGCCGCACGGTTTAGCGCTTCAGCGAACACTGCGGGCTTGCCTGCACCGGCGGGAGCGGTCCCGGTTTGAGCACGTCTCCGTATAAATCGGGATGCTTTTCAAATTCACGGGCGACATATGAGCAAACCGGAATAATTTTTACGGAACGCTTCCGCGCCTCTTCAACAAGGCAGGTAAGCAGTTTCCGCGCGATTCCCTGTCCGCCGTACGCTTGATCGACGGCCGTATGGTTGAGCGTCCACACTCCGTCTTCTTCAACATAGGTGCATTCGCCGATGTTTTTTTCTCCGTCATAGGCTGCGCTCCGTTTGGCGCTCTCTTCAAAAAGAATGTCCACGCAATCCTCCGTTCGATAGATTTTAAACGGGCTTTTGCCCGTTCTTTTAGATGAATATACAAAAAATACGCAGGGAAAGCGCCTTCGTCAAGCTGCGCGGCGCGCGCCTTATGGACGACAGGTAATCCAGACGGGCGAAAACGCTTCTGTGGCCGCGCCGTTTTTCTGAACGAATGTGAGCCGGAATGTTTTGCAGCGGATGGGGTAGAGCGATGCGTCCGGAATGATTTGGGGCGGCGCGGGGAGCGGGTGCGCTTGGACTGCAAAGGCGACGGCGGCTTCGGCGGGATTTTCTCCGTTCAAGTCGATTGCGACCGGAAAAATGAGCGTGTTTTCTTTTTCGCGCGGTGCGTGCAGCGTAACGGAGCGGAAAGCGCGCTTGAGTTGCGCCGGATTTCTTTCGCCCAATGCGCCTTCAAGGAAACACCAAAGCGGAAAGAGCGGATAATACGTGACCGCGCTTTCGTTGAGTATGCGGAGGATGCGTTTTTGTTCGCGCAATAAAATGAGCTCTTGCGCTTGATGAAAAAGGATTGCCGGTTGCATTGAAAAAAGTATAAATAAAAGAGAAGATTTTTGAAAGTTCCCGTATGCCGAGCGGATTTGTAGGATGAATCCGCAAATATTCGGCCGTATGTTTTTTTTCACCTAAACGGTGTAGTATCGGCGCATGAAAATCGGCTTTTCAAAAAATCAAAAAATTGTTGCTGCACTCGCTGCGCTCATCATTATCTTGAATGTCATTTTTGCTTTCTTCTTTGTTTTCCGCGTAAAGCAGGCGCAAACGGAATTATTCGCCGCACATTTTGCCTCCTCGTATGGAAAAACCGTTGCGCTCAATGAAGCCGCCCGCCGCCCGCGCCTTTCCGATTCAAAGTACGCGTTTTTTGCATTCACCGACGAACAGCAGGCTTTTCTTGCGGATTCGTATGCGTCCTTTCCGGCTGCAAGTTTGACGCTCCGGCTCGGCGTTGAAAATGCGTCCGGCGCAGAGTTTCGGGCACTTTCGGAAAAAGCGCATCCCTTTTATTACGGATTCATCTATGCCGACGATCTTGATGCGAAGGGAATGCTGAAAGACGAGGCAAAACATTCCGTGTCGGCAGCGGCCGATTTACGGGAATTTTTACGCGATGCGGAAGGAGAGCGCGTCTTCGATGTTGCGCTTGCGCTCGCAAAGGATTTAAAGGCTTCGGAGCTTCCGCGCGGTTTTTTCGTGTCCGCTGCCCTTCCGGTGAACCTGCACGGTATCTGCATCGAAGAAGCCCGCGTCGGATTCGATTTGACTGCGCGCGTTCCGTTCTACGGGCTTGCGTCAAACGGCGGAACTTTTAGCGCCTCTCCGTCGTCCGTAGACTTTTCCGGCGCCTCATCCGTATTTCCGGTAAAAAATTCCGCCTCCTCAGTAATGCCGCTCATCGAATTGGCGTTCCGCCCCGCTGAAAACGGGTACGGCACGCGCGAACAGCCGCTTTACGTGCAGCTGAATGCCGGCGGAGAAGTTTTTTCTATTGTGCAGCGGCCGGATGCGTCCGAGTCGATTTTGCAAACGGCCCTGCTCAAGTCGCCGTTCGGCACGTTCATCCTCGACAAGAATAGCGCGCTGGTGAGCCGGATGATTATGACGTCGAATGAGCGAGCGCTCGCTTCTGCGGACGGGATGCAGGCGATGCGGCCGCTGAAGACGGACCTGGAACTGCTTTTGGGCTCCCGGCGCGACAACTGGCGGGGAGGAGATTACGAGCTGTACGAATGGAGCCGCTTTCCGGGCATTTTGTTTTTCGATTTTCGAAATTACGCGGTGCAGGCGCGCTTTTTTTTGCGTCTTTCCTATTTTGCCGAAAAAAATGGGTTTCGCGGGCGGATTTTGACCGACGACGAGCTGACCGATAAGCGCAGCTATAATGCGCACGACTACAGTCCAGAGGCGCTTGCCGATTTTTTTTCGCTTGCCGAGCGGACGGCGTTCCCGCTGAACGAACAAGAGGAACTGTTCAAGGCAATTCTGCTTGAAAATGCGCTCATTATTCGGGACGGCGATGGGTACCGCGCGGGGCGCGGGGCGGTCGTCTCTCTTGCACAGGAATCGCAACGCTGGCTCCGCCGCTCCTTTTTGGCGCACGAAAGCTGGCACGCGCTCTTTTTTACGGATGAGGATTTCCGGAACGCGGTTTCGGCGGCGTACTATACAATTGACGCCGATTCTCTGGCATTTATGAAAGAGTATTGGATGTCGCAGCCTTCGCTTGATTACGACCGGAGCGACGAATATTTGATGCAAAATGAGTTTATGGCGTATTTGATGCAGCAACCCCTCCATCGGACGGCGGCGTATTTTGTGCAGCTGGCAAACCGCTACTCCGTGACGCAGGCGCTGCCGGAATTGTGCGCGTATGTGCGCCGGACGCGGGGACAGACATTTGAAGATGCGGCGGCGATTATCGATACCTATGTGTTTGACCGGTGGGGACTTACGGCAGGGCGCGTTTCGCTGATTACCCGCGAATAGCTGCCCGATGCGCTTAGCTAAAGGAGTGGGGCGTGTCTTAAAGCCGCTTTTGCTTGCGGATACTCGCTTACTGCGAGCGGTTGTCGCGCGCTATGGGCGTGAGGAGCGTTTCGTGCGCCCGTTTTTGCATTCTCCGGCTGTAGAGTTTTTCTGCGCGCACCGTCGTCGGCGGGCCGTGTCCCGGCAAAATGACGGTTGTGTCTTGCTGCGAAAAAATTTTGTTTTCTACGTTCGTCCGTAAGATTTGACTTGAATAGCTGGAACTGGTGGTGCCGAGCAGTCCTGCCGATATGCTGTCGCCGGTAAAAAGGACGTTTTCGATTTTGTAGAGCATGGAATCCGCTGTGTGTCCCGGAAGCGTCATGTAGCGGACGGTGAGCCCGGCAATCCGGAACTTTCCGTCGCCCATGATGACGTTCGTCGCTCCGCCTGCGATTTCCCAGTCCGCGCCGTAGATTTTCGGTGAATAGATTTTTGCAAGCGTTTTTAATCCGTGCATGTAGCTTGAATGGTTATGCGTAATGAGGATTGCCGAAAGTTTGTACCTGTTGCCTTCCAGCTGGTTGACCATCGCTTCGTTGAGCTGGCCGGGATCGATGAGAATCGCCTCGCTGTTTTTTTCGTTGACGACAAGATAGCAATTTGAAAAATCGCCCGGATTCAAATGAAAGTATACTTTCACGCGCCGCCTCCGCCGCTTTTCATATCGGCTCCCGTCATAACGAGCGATTCGCTCCGCCCGTTGAAGAGCGCGCTGCCGCGCACGTCGAACACCGCTTCGTTCGTATTCGACATTTTAAACGATACATTTTCCTGATCGAGGTCGATGAACATGGTTTTTTTGATGTTGCAGTTGCGGAAGGAGGTATTTACTAATTTTGCGCGGATAAAACGCGAATTATACAAGTCCGAATCGTCAAACGAAGATTGGAGCGACGTAATGCCGTTGAAATTGTTTTGAATCATATCGCTTCCGGTAAAGAGCGTGTGCGTAAAGGTACAGCCGGCAAATGAAGTAAACTGCATATTGCATTTGAGCAGGTTGCAGTCGATGAAAACCGCAAAGTCGAAAATGCTCATACGGCTGCGGAAGCCTTCGGAATGCAGATTGGTAAAGGTGCAATGCATAAAATTGCAGCCGTAAAAACGCTTATTCGTCAAATCGATATCCGTAAACGTCATGCCGGCGGTATTGAGTCCGACGATTTTTTCGTGATTTTTGATGTAATTGTAGATTTCTTGCTGCGCTTTGCCGGGATCGGGAATGTGATCGAGGCAGTAGTTCTCTTTATCGGCAATGTTTCCGGATGCGTCGAATGTCGAGACCGCAATGTTTCCGCATGACTTTACCAGACATTTGTTGAGTGCGAACATGGGGCAATGCTAAAGTATTGCGATTATTTAGTCAAACGATTATGATTTTCGCCATGTGCTGGAAATGCGGTAAAAATATTGTCGATACCCTGCAAATCTTCCGCGCGACCGCTTGTCCGGACTGCGGAACCGACTTACATGCCTGCAAGAATTGCCTATTTTATGAGCGGGGCTCCCACTACGATTGCAAAGAGCGCATCGAAGATCCGGTGGAAGACAAAGAGCGCGCCAATTTTTGCGATTGGTTTTCCGCCCGGCGCGATTTTTCCGCATCCGGCGCGCAAGATAAAAAGGCCGCCGCCGCACGCGATATGTTCAATAGTCTGTTCGGATAATCGTATGGAAGTTGATTTTGCCTTTCTTGATTCCGGTACCGGAGGGCTGCCGTATCTGCGCTATCTCAGGGAGCGGGCGCCGAATGCGCGGTGCGTCTATCTTGCCGACACAAAGAATTTTCCGTACGGAGAAAAATCGGCCGAAGAAATTATCGATTGCGCAGGAAATGCCGCCTCTCTCCTGATCAAAAACTTTCGGCCGCGCGCGGTCGTTGTTGCCTGCAACACCATTTCCGTTACCGCCCTTGATGTGTTACGGATCCGCTTTCCGGACACGCCGTTTATCGGTACCGTTCCCGCAATAAAACCTGCCGCAGCTCTTTCAAAAATCAAAAAAATCGGCGTACTTGCGACGAATGCGACCATTCATCATCCCTACACGCAAAAATTGATCGACCAGTTTGCGCGCGGCTGCGCGGTCGTATTCCGTGCGGATCCTGCGCTCATCGGTTTTATCGAACACCGCGCCTTCGATGCGTCGGATGCGGAAAAATATGCGGCGATAGAACCCGCGCTCACCTTTTTTCGCTCGTCCGGCTGCGACTGCATCGTCCTAGCCTGCACGCACTTTTTGAACCTGGTGGATGAAATAAAAGCTGCGGCCGGAAGCGATATGTTCATCGTCGATTCGCGGGAAGGCGTGATCCGCCGCGCACTGGAAGTCGGAGGCAGCCTCCCCGCCGCCCCGGATACCGCCCCGCAGTTTTCGCTGTACGTTACGGGCTTTCAGGAAGCGCGCGACGGCGAAGAATACGCAAATCTCTGCGGAGTCTTACATCTGTGCTTCGGCGGCGTTTTGGCATCCGAGTGACGGGTGTGCTTCCTGTATCGCGTGCACGCATTGCATTCGGCATGAGGGGCGCGGGATGCGCACGGGGCTGGCGGATACTTCGAGGTGCGGCCGCTTATTTGACTTTCTGCGCGGGGCAGCGTTCCCGCTGCTCCGCAGTTTTCACTATACGTTACGGGCTTTCAGGATGCGCACGACGGCGCGGAATACGCAAATCTCTGCGAATCCTTACATCTGTGCTTCGGCGGCGTTGCGACGGCCGAGTGATGGACGCGCGTCCCGTATCGCGTGCACGCATTGCATTCAGCGGGGAGTGGAGCGGAATGCGCGTGGGCTTGCGGACACTTCGAGGTGCGGCAATGTATTCGGTATCCTCTGCGGGCAGCGTTCCCGCCTCCTCGCACTTTTCACTGTAGGTTACGGGCTTTCGGGAAGCGCGCGACGGCGAGGAATACACAAATCTCTGCGGAGCCTTACGTCTTCGCTTCGGAGACGTTGCGACGGCCGAGTGACGGGCGCACGTCCCGCCCGTATCGCGTGCCCGCTTGCATCGCGTTCTGCATGAGGGGCGCGGAATGTGCGCGGGCTGGCGGATGCTTTGTGATTCGGCCGCTTATTCGGCTCTCTCTGCGGGGCTATGTTCCGTTCCGCTTTGGAAACGGGCGAGGAAGTTTTGTTTGTATGCTTCAAAGCGGTCTTGTTCGATTGCGGCGCGGATTTCATGAATCATAGTGTGCAGAAAATACAAATTATGATAGGAAGAAAGCATGGCGCTCAGAATCTCTTGCTCTTTGAACAGGTGCCGTAGATAGGCGCGCGAATAATTTCGGCACACAGTACAGGCGCAGTCGCAGTCGATTGGAGAAAAATCGTTCCGGTAACGCTCCTGCTTGATGCTGATCATCCCGTCGCGGGTAAAATAAGAGCCGTTCCGGGCATTGCGGGTCGGAAGTACGCAGTCGAACATATCGACGCCGTTTGCGACCGCTTCAAGAATGTACTCCGGAGTTCCGATTCCCATAATGTATTTCGGCTTTTCTTCGGGCAGGAGCGCAAGCGTAAATGCGGTAAAGCGGGCGAACTCATCGGCAGGCTCTCCGACGCTCAAACCGCCGATTGCAATTCCCGGTAAATCAAGAGACGTGACAAAATCTGCGCTTCGCGCACGCAAATCTTCAAAAAAGTTTCCCTGCACGATAGGAAAAAGGATGCCGCCGTAGCCATTTTGCTGCCTGCAAAGCCATTCGCTTTTTGCCCGCAACGCCCAGCCGGAAGTAATTTCGAGCGCGCGTTCGGCTTCTGTGCGGGATGCGCCGTAGCCTGTACACACGTCAAGCTGCATTTGAATGTCCGAGTTGAACTTTGTTTGGGTCTCTACAACATTTTCCGGCGTAAAAAGATGGCGGCTGCCGTCTATGTGGCTTTGGAATTGTACGCCCGCCTCCGTGATTTTCCGAAGTTTTGACAGCGAGAAAACCTGAAAACCGCCTGAATCAGTAAGAAAGTTGCCCTTCCATCCGGAAAATCCGTGCAGTCCGCCCGCGTCGCGAATCAGATCGGCGCCCGGCCGTAAAAACAGGTGATAGGTATTGGCAAGGATGATTTCAAATCCGATTTCTTCAAGCGCGTCTTTGGAAACCGCCTTGACCGTTGCGGCCGTACCGACCGGCATAAAAACCGGCGTTTTCACCGTCCCGTGCGGCAGATTGAGTAAGCCGGTTCGCGCTTTGGATGCCGCGCACCGATGGGTTATCGTAAAAATGTTCATGTAAAACTCCTGTTACTGGCTGCCGGAAAGGCCGGAGATGTTTTTATGTCGTGCCTTCCGCGCCGTCTTTTGCAGCGCGATGCGGCGGCTCTATCGGCAGCTTTGAGATATATGCAAAAAGAGCGGAAAAATCAATATCCGTGTCGGCTTTTGCTTTACGCAGAGGCTCGCTTGAAAGGCGGCGCATTCTTTTCCTTCAATTATAAAAAAATTGTAAAAGCGTTTTTTTGCGGATATACTCATTTTTGCGTCGCGTTCAGATGAAAGCGGCGTAGATACCGGCGGGCGGCAATCGGAAGGGATTTGTGCGTTTTGCCCGGTTTACAACAGTATTTGAGGAGGCTGCATCATGGAAAATAAAAGCGAAGTGCGCATTTTGGCGCTGATTCTTGGCGGCGGAAAGGGAACGCGGCTGTATCCGCTGACAAAGGTGCGTTCAAAACCTGCGGTGTCGTTCGGCGGCAAGTACCGCATCGTCGACATTTCAATATCGAATTGCATCAATTCGGGATACCGGCAGATTTATTTGCTGACGCAGTTTAATTCGGCCTCCCTGCACATGCACATCGCCAATTCGTATAATTTCGACCGCTTTTCAAAGGGATTTGTAGAAATCCTTGCGGCGGAGCAGACGCTTGAGCATTCAGGCTGGTACGAAGGAACGGCCGATTCGGTGCGGAAGAATTTTATCCATTTTAAGTCGCTGAGCCCGACGCACTACATCATTCTTTCAGGCGATCAGCTTTACAAAATGGATTTGCGTTCGTATTTTGCCGAACATCTGAAGTCCGGCGCGGATTGCACGATTGCGACGACCGCTGTCAACCGGCGCGATGCATCGGGATTCGGCATTATGAAAATCGACTCCAACAAGCGGATTCTTGAGTTTATGGAAAAACCCGGAGCGGACAAAGACATTAGCGACTGGAAGATTCCCGAAGAGTCGCGCACTTCGCTTGCGCCTGAAAAAGAATATCTTGCTTCGATGGGCATTTATATTTTCAATGCGCGCGCGCTTGAAGATGCTTTGGATAACGAGTGTAAGGATTTCGGCAAGGAAGTGATTCCGATGACTATCAAAACGAAGAAAATCAATTCCTACATTTTTGACGGTTACTGGGAGGACATCGGGACAATTAAAAGTTTTTACGACGCCAACATCCAGCTGACGGAAAAGATGCCGCCGGTCAATTTTTACGATGAAGAAGAGCCGGTGTTCACGCACATGCGGAACCTGCCGCCGTCGCGGATCAATAAGGCGGAACTCGATTCGACGCTGACTTCCGAAGGCTGCATCATTACGAATTGCAAAATCAACCGTTCGATTATCGGGCTGCGCTCCATCGTCAATAGCGGCTCCACGCTCGACGGGGTTGTTATGATGGGCGCGGATTTTTACGAAAATGACGCCGAAAAAGAGAGCAATGCGCGGCGGGGTATACCGAACATCGGAATCGGCAAAAATTGCCGCATCAGCCGGACAATCATTGATAAAGATGCCCGCATCGGCGACAACGTGAAGATAAACGTAAGCGGTAAAACCTATGAAGACGGCGACCACGGGAATTTTTATTGTTCCGACGGCATTATCGTCATCCAAAAAGGCACGATGATTCCCGACGGTACGGAAATCTAACGTGCCGTCACGATGCGACCGGCTCGGCGAGCTGCTCAACGCCGCGCTTACCGAAGGCCGGATTCCGGCGGAGATGACCGCCGAACGAATGAGCAGCGGGAGTACAGCGAAAAGCGCCGACGGCAATGCGTGCGCTGCGGGCGGTCATGTGCAGGAAGATGCGGCGGAGACGGCCTCCGGACGCGCAGATGGCAGGCTGCGAGCAGGAAAGCGGCGGCAAAAAAGAGCGAATGGCGGAGGAAAAACGGAAAATCATGCGGCCGATGCGGAACGCGCTTCAGTCATTCCGAGGGAAAGCCTTTTGCCCGTTTGTCCGCCAGAAGTGCTTGCGGCATACTATGCGCTCGGCCTTACCGCCGACTCTCCGAAAGCGGCCGTTAAAAAAAACTACCGAACATTGTTAAAAAAATACCATCCCGACAACACCGCCCCCTTTGAAAACATGCAGCGTACGGCCGCACAAAAAACCGATCAGATTGTACAAGCATTTAAAACGCTTGAAGCTTGGTTCGAGCGTCATTCGTAAAATCGTTTTGTCCCGGCAGGAGAGACGTACAGGCTTCCGGAGTCCAGCAGAAAGCACTGACGGCAACGCGTTCGCTGTGGTAGATTATGCGCATGGGAATGCTGCAGAGATGGCCGCCGAACGCACAGATGGCGGAGGAGTGCAACAGAAAGTGCCGACAGCAATGCGCGTGCTGCGACAGGCCATGCGCATGGGAATGCGGCGACGACAGCCGAATGTACTGGCGACTGGATCGCAGCTGAAAGCGCCGACGGCAATGCGTGCGCTGCGGCAGGTTATGCGCAGGGGGGGGGCGGAGACGGCCGCCGAACGGTCGGCGGTTTGCTTTTCCGCATCGATAAGATGGTATAATTTGCTTCGGAAAAATCTGCGGCAAGCGGGCTTGTCTTGTCCCGGTTTAATGCTTTTGAAAGTTAAAAGGAACCTCTCATGATTTCGAAAGAACAGAGAATATTCGGCGGCGTTTACTATACGTTCTTTGCAAACGGTTTTACCGTTTTGATTACGAGCATCATCATGCCGTTTTTAATAGAAGAGTACAAAATCGGCTACGATGTTGCGGGGATGCTTTTATCGGTGATGTCTATCGGCGCATTGGCGGCAACCTTTCTCTCTTCGTTTCTGGCCTACCGTTACGGGCTCAAATTGTGTATCGTCATTTTATCCGTATGCGTCAGCATTGGGTATTGGGGATTTATTTCATTTTCAAGCGTGCCGTCTCTCATCGCCTTTTCCCTCTTAATCGGCATTACGCGCGGCAGCATCAGCAATATCAACAATTACATTGTCAACAACAAGGCCTACGGCACGCCGAAATATCTGAATATCCTGCACACCTTTTATGCGATGGGCGCATTTTTGTCCCCGCTTGTTATGTCGCTCCTGCTTGGCGCAACGGATTCATGGAAAAAATCGGTTGCGCTCTCGCTGATTGTTTCGCTATCGCTTCCGATTGTATACGGTATGATTCCGATTGCGACATACAAAACGGATATTTCCAAGAAGAAGGCGGAAGGCAAAATCGGCATATCGAACGTTTTTATCGTCAGCTGCATTTTTTTATTTTTGTATGTGGGAGCGGAAAATGCCGTCAATGGTTGGCTGGTGACGTATTTGAAAAAGAATGCGCTGCTATCGCAAACGTTTTCCGGTATGCTTTTGTCTGTTATGTGGCTTGTGATGATGTTCGCTCGGATTTTATGCGCAAAACTTTCCGATTATTTGTCGAAAGAGCGGCTGGTACAGATTTGCAGCATCGGAGCGAGTGCGGTTTTCCTCGTTTTTCTTTTAACGAAGTCGAATATTTTGCTTGCCGCTGCGGTGATTTTAATCGGTTTGTTTTTAGTGCCGCTGTACCCGTCGCTTATTTCGCTCTGCGGAGATTATTTACGCGGCGATGTCAGAGCGATGGGACTCTTTTTGTCGCTTGGAGGGCTTGGGAAAATCGTGCTGCCGTATGTAGTCGGCATCATCGCAAAGCGCTACGGAATCGGTTTGGGGATGTATTTTATATTTTTCGCATTGTTGATGACCGTTTTACTTGCGTTTATCAGCGGAAAATTGAGCGCAGAACGGGATCGCTGAAGGACTTTTGTCCGATAGCGTATCCGGCACTTGCGCAAAAGGCCGAAAATCTCTTTGAGCATTCTATTTTGGAGGAATATGATGGTTTCACGCAGTAAGGCGGAAGCGTATTTACAGTGGGCGGAAGGCTGCAATCCCGGCCCGTGGGTTTTGCACTCAAAAGCGGTGGCGCACGCGGCTTCGGTGATTGCCGCGCACAGCGGCTTGGACGGCGAGTGCGCCTATGCGCTCGGGCTTTTACACGATATCGGCCGCTACAAGGGCGTAAGCGCGATGATGCACATTTACGACGGCTATCGGCTGCTCAAAAAGGACGGCCATGAGCAGGCGGCGCAAATCTGTATCACGCATTCCTTTCCGTCTCAGATTTTTGAAGAATACAGCGGGCAAAACGATTGCACAAAGGAAACGGAGGCGGAGATCCGGGCGGTTTTGGAAAATGCCGTTTACACCGACTATGATCGGCTCATCCAGCTCTGCGATAGCCTTGCGCTGCCGTCCGGGCTCTGCCTCATGGAAAAGCGGCTGGTCGATGTTGCGCTCCGGCACGGCGCAAATGAGCGGATGCTGGATAAGTGGAAAAAACTCTTTGAAATATTCGACGATTTCCAAGCGCGCATGGGGAAAAGTCTGTATTCTTTCTTTCCCGATGTCGTGCGCAATACGTTTGCATAAACCGGAAAAACGTTCGTCCGGATGCGATGCGGTCATTGCCGGTGCGTGCGCCGTTCAATGTGATTGAAATCAATTGACTAACGTAATATGAATCGGTAATATCGCTCCTATTATATATATTATGGAGGAATTCTATGGCTGGAGCCAGTAAAAACTCTCGTACTGCTGTTGCGACGCAGAAATTTATATGCCCTGATTGCGGCGGTGAAATTATTATGAAAACGATGTATGAGGACGGAAAAATTAAGAATGTCGCGGAATGCTCAAAGTGCAAGAGAACGGAACGCCGTCCAAAAGATTTTAAATAAGATTCGGATCTTACCACCCATAAGTGTGTTTTATCTTAACCGAACCCGCCATACGTTTCGTGGCGGGCTTTTCATTTTCCGGCCGCTTTAAGCGCGGCATCCGGAAGCGCTCTTCCGCCTAAAAATGGCGGCTATGCCCCGCCTTTCTTGATTAAGCTTCTGACCGGAACGATCGCGTAGCCTTCATCGAGCAGCGCGCTGATGAGTAAATCGATATGCGTGTAGAGGTAGCTTTCGCGCTTGCCGCTGAGGAGCCCTACGGCAACCGGAACGACTCCGCCGCCGTTTTTTGCAAGGGCGGCAAGAGCGCGGTCAATAATTGCTGCGGTGCTCACATATTCTGCTCCCGTCAGCGCGGATTGTTCGAGCGACGTTAAATCGTGCGGCCGGACGGCGGAATGGACGACGCAGTATCCCGATTTTTGGGCATAGCGAAAGGCGCTCGCGTTTTCTTTGTAGAAGGGAATATGCCAGAGCAGGGAAAGCTCTTGTCCCGTGCACGCGCTGAATTCATCTTCATTGCGGGCAAGGCCCCGGCGCACAAAATCTTCGTCAATGACGAACCGCTGCCCGTCAAAAGCCGAAAGGCTAAAGAACATCGACGCGCACTCGTAGCCGGATGCGGCAAGCCGCTTCGTTTCATTCGGATAGCGGCGGATAAATTCTCCGTTCAAAAAGAATGTTCCCGGCACCTTGTAGTCCGAAAGGGCGGACAGGATGGCCGAAAGGCCGTCCGCATTGCCGTATGCGTCAAAAGCGAGCGCAACTTTCTTTTTGGGCGCGCTTTGCGTCACGCTTTCGGCAAAGAGTGCTTCCGTCGCCGCCGTTTTTCTGAGTTTCCGCACATACAGCGCGTTTTCATAATCGACATTCGACGTTTCGCCGAAAAAAACGCGGCGCTCTGCGCTTTGTAGGCGCGCATCCCGTTCCGTCGCTTCACGGCTCAGGCTCCAGCGGCGTTTTTGGACGTCGAAAGCATAGGATTGGCCGTTCGCATCCGCCAAAATTGCCGTCTCTTCGGCATTCCAGCGCACCGTATCCGCCGAAGAGAGCGCGATAACCCGTGCCTCATTGCTTCGGAGCGACCAAAGCCGCACGGTTCGCTCGCCGCCGACAATAATGGTGTTGTCGTCTTTCCAGAGCGCGCGGTTAATGCGTTCGCCTGAAAGTTCCGCCGTCTTTTTCCATGATGCGCTTTCATAAACGGCGAGCGAATGCGCGGATATGACGGCGCATTTTGAACGGTCGGGGGAAAGGACGGGCGGAGCTGCGGCGCTTTCATTCAATCTTTTAAAAAACGAGCCGTCGACGGCGCAGACGGCTGAAAACTTTGCGGCGCCGGAGTAGGGCAGCAGTTCAAGCAGAATAAAAGGCGTGCGCGCGCGGCCGAGCACGATGCGCGCTTCTACGACCGATGCTGCAGGATCGGTATACGCGCCGGACATTTCTAATTCCATGTGATTTCCGGCCTCTTTTTTTATCCGGTAGACGGAAAAAAAGCGCAGCGCTTTTACGACGGTTAATGAGGAAACTTCCGCATCCGCCGCAAAAATATCCTGCGACGGGTCGAACCGTTCCGGTAACCGTCCGATCGGCGTGCCGCTGCCGATGATGTCCGAATACAGGGAGCGGGTATACAATTCCTTTGCGCCGACGCGGTAGACAATGTCGCCGTCGATATAGACGAGCGTCCGGTCGTCCGCCCAGTATGCGCATTGGATCGCGCCGTCGCAGATTTTCCGAAACCGCTCGTCCGCATCGACGCCTTTGATGAACGCTTCCGCTTTTCCGAAATACAGCGCTTTGTTCTTTTCATAGATAAAGATGCTGCTGTCGGCGCACCAGCGCACCGGCACGTCCGTATAGCTGAATGCCGCATCGGAATCGATGACCGCCGCTTCTCCCGTCGAAAGATTTTCAAGGATGAGCGTTCCCGATGCAAATCGCGTCTTTTCAATATGGCAAACCCATTTTCCGTCGGGACTTGCGGCAGCCGCCGCGCTCCGCATCGAATTAACCGGTAGGCTCGAAAAAGTTTTCTTCCATATAATGGAGCCGTCTTGAATTGTGCAGTGCGCGATGCCGTAGCGGTTCCGTATCCGTAAGGCGGAGCTGCCGAAAATCAATTCCATCTGTTCAGGGAAGCAGGTAATCGGGAGCGCTTTTTGCGCTGCTTGTCCGTTTTGCAGCGGGACAAAAAAGGCGGTGCTGTAGGGAACGGTTCCGGAAAATGACTGCCGCAGTAAAAAAGTCAGTTCATCGGATGAATTGAGATCCGCATCGGCAAAGTGAATCTTTGCATGGAGCGAAAAAGCGAGCAGAAGTTGTGCAAGGATAAAAAGGGCGCGGGGGAGGCGTGCGGCATTCATTTCCGAATCTCCGCGCAGACGACCAGAACATCAAGTTCTTTTTCAAGTCTGCCGAGCCGCTTTTCTATGTCATTGAGTTTTTGTACGCCGAAAGGAGCGGGCGTTTCGCTTTTTTTCGTAAGAGAAATGCCGCACCACGGGCAATAGGAAAAATCATCCCGAATGATGCGGCGGCATTTTTTGCAAACAATTGTTTCCATGTGCGTTTCCGTTATTTTTTTATCAGCGTCATTGGATCGACAAGCTTGCCGTTCTTAAAGACGGTAAAGTGTAGGTGCGGTCCGGTAGAATAGCCGGTAGAGCCGACCAAGCCCACTCGCGTTCCCTGACTGACCCACTGTCCTTTTGCAGCAAGGATCTTCGACAGATGGCCGTAGAGCGTTTGATAGCCGCCGGAATGCTTGATAATCACGTAATTTCCGAAAATATTTGAGTAGCCGACAAAGGACACTGTGCCGCTTGACGAGGCGATAACCGGCGTACCCATCGGGCAGGCAAGGTCGACGCCCGTATGGAAGGATTTGAGGCCGGTGAACGGATCGGGGCGGTTTCCGAACGGGGACGTGATTCGGTAGCGGGTGAGAATCGGTATCTTAAAGAGCGTTCCGAGCGCCTGCTGCAGCCGTTCTGAATCCAGCCGCGCACCCGGAATAAAAAGCTGCTGGCCGGCGGTGAGCGTTTCGCTGTCTAAATCGTTTACATCCAAAATGTCTTCAAGCGTGATGCCGAACTTTGCAGACAGTCCCGCAAGCGAATTGCCGGGCTTAACGGTGTACAAAAGCCCGTCAAGCGAAGGAATCTTCAGCTGCTGCCCGGCGCTCAGCTGGCGGACATTATCGATATCGTTGACGCCGATGAGCGTTGAAATATTTTTCAAACCGAATTTTTTCGTAATGCCGCTGATAGTGTCGCCCGCCTGCACTTTATACGTCCGGTACTGCACGGCTTGCGTAAGCGGTAGGGCGGCAGGAGCGAGGCGTTCGCCTGAAGGCGTCAAAAGCGTGCCGTCGTCGGCGTATTCGGCGCTTTCATCGAGCGCAAAGGACTGCATCGTCTTATTGAGGATTTCAATTTCATTGGATTCCGCCTGTTCGAGCGTAAGCGCGTCCGTATGATGTGCCGTGTGTTCGGCAAACGTGATGATCCCTGCGCTGATGCCGCACAATGCAAGCAGTACGGCTCCGATGCGCAATACGGATGCGGTATGCCGTTCGGCAAAGTCGGAAAACGATCTGGATGTCCGGAGCGCGGAGCGGAACGTTTCCGGCCGGCGCGGAAACCTCACGCGCCGTTTTTTTGCTGCATGAGAAGCAATGCGGTATGACGGCTGTATGGAAAAACTATTGCTATAATAATTGCCGCGTTTACGGTGCCTGAAAACGGCCGTAAAATGTTCGGCGGCGGTATGCAGAACGCCATGTGCAGGCCGACTGTGAAAACCGACGTAACTGATCACTTCCATATGAACTGTATCGACAAAAAGGCGAACGCATATTAGGAGAAAGGGGCGCTTGCGAAAATCGATTTTTGAAAAAAAGAGCCGCCACGGCATCGTCATTGAACGCTTCTATGGATTTTAAGGGAGCCTGTTTTGAAGCGGACGTTTCCGAGCAGGTTTCATCTATTCCGCTTGAATCCGGCATAGAGGTTATTGCGCTGCTTTGAGTGCGCGGATATACTTTGCCTACCTATTAAATTACTTGCAACAGGGGGCTGTATGAAGTTTAGAAATTGGAGGGGCATGTTTTTTGCGGGACTTGCCGTAGCGGTCGCCGGTCTGTTTGGCGCAGGCTGTGCAGTTGACGCCAACTCCGGGGGGGGGGGGGGGAACCCCATACCGAAACCAAAGAGGGTGTTGGAGCGGGACCGGGAAAAGTGTTCAGGGTACAGAAAGAGACGGGTGAATTTGGGG
>CAUTZW010000052.1:0-19850 GCA_963543045.1 uncultured Treponema sp. | reverse complement strand
TTGAAAAGTAGCGTAGGCTTTGGAAAAACTGCGAGAGAAAGCATAATACCACACTCCAATTCATTATACTAACCTTTATATCGTTTCTGCTTAGAAGACCTTAAACAGGTTCTTAGACTCATTCTTTCCACCATGAAAGAATCTTATCATCTTTCTTAAAATTTAAATGCCATACCTTATTAAAGGTATTTTTAATGCGGAGGCTCCCTATCATTAGTTGGGCTCTTAAATATGTCTTTCGGCTGGATGAGATACACCGCATTATTTGCAGGAGCTTCATAAGGTTACTTTTTCACCTTTAATCTCACTCTGCCAACCGTCATAAGAAAGTACAGTTTGAATATGTCGTAATACGCCAAGCTGTGAACTGCGCTGCTGCATACCTGCTACAGCAGCCTCGACATCTATCGCCGTTGCTGAATTACAGAAGGCTATCTCCGGCCGCAATCTAAAACCGCGCGCGTCTTGCCGCACGGCAAACAGGAGCGGGCGGAAAGACCAAGCTCCCACTGCTCCAATAAATATACTCCGCCCGCCCTTTATTTATACAGCAGGAATATTGCGGGAATCTTTTCCAGTTCCGGCAGTTCGGATTTTTTCCATTCGGCGATGGTTTGGGCACGTATCAATTCCGTTGGGCAGGTGATGCCGGCGGCAATGCAGAGCCGGGTATCCGGCGCGCACACGGAAAGGATGGATTCGAGCATTTTCCTATTGCGGTACGGCGTTTCGATAAACACCTGCGTTTGATGTTCCCTATTCAGTTTTTGCTCAAGACGGCGCAGCGCTTGGATGCGCTCTTGCGGTTTCGGCGGCAGGTAGCCGTTGAAGGCGAAATTCTGCCCGTTGAAGCCGCTTGCCATCACGCTCAGAATAATCGAAGAGGGGCCGACGAGCGGAATCACCCGGAAATGCCGCTGATGCGCAAGCGACACCGCACAAGCTCCGGGATCGGCGACACCGGGACAGCCCGCTTCGGAAAGCAGCCCGATTGCATGCCCGGCGTTCAGCGGCTCAAGGTACTGCCCGACCGCTTTTTCATCCGTATGTTCATTCAGCTCAAAAAAAGTCAGCGCATCGATGGGAATGGAACCGTCCGCTTTCCGCAAAAAACGAATGGCCGAACGCCGGTTTTCGACAATAAAATAGCGAAGCTGCCGGACAATTTCGATATTGCCTACCGGCAGCACCTGTTCGACCGGCGTATCGCCGAGCGTAACCGGAATTAAATACAGCGCGCTTTCCATGCCGAAAGTATATGAAATCGGCAACGCCTTTTCAATGCGCCGCTTTCGTTCGAGGGCGATAGGAAAGTTTTACGTAAGAGAAACGGCTGATAGCTCGTATGGAGAGTGCGATGTTCCCGATGAGCAATTACGCCCGCCTCCGGTCGGCGGACAAGGACACAATACGGACGGGCGAGACAGAGCGGCATACTGAATGCGCATAATTTTTATGTCAGCGCACTGCATGGGGCACGCTCAACTTGGCGGAAAGTCTTATATATGCGCGGCCGTCACTATCTGCCGCAGTACGAGTAACTTTCATACAGCCCGCCACTGCCCTCGATGCAAAATCATACTTGCCGCCGCCGATTCCAACAAAGAGTTCGCCCCATCTTCGAGTAGACAGAACTGTGCCAATTCCGCCTTGCCGCTCCCAACGTACCGGTACGACGCGGCCCCCACCCCCCCCCCCCCCCCGCCCCCCCCCCCCCCCCCCCCCGCAGAAAATTCTGTAAGCACAAAGCGACTTGCACGCGCCGCTGCACAGAAGAATGCGTCCGATGCATAAGCAGCTTCGGCCTTCCGCTTGCGTATGGGCTGGTAAAACCACTTGATTCTTTTCTATATATTACGTGATTTTTGAAACGCCGGAAAAGACTACACCGCAGCCGGAAAGCAGCTTCCGTCGAAGGGGGCGGCAGGGGCTTTGCGCAAGCGAAACGAGTGCTAGCGCGTGAGAGGTGGAATGAGAAAGCATTCTCGAATTGCGGCAGCGGCAACAGCAGGCCGATTGCATAGCAGGAACTTCCTGCACAATTGCGCTCCCGAACAAGAACAACAGAGACCGTATTGCAACGCACCCGCAAGTCGTTCTGCGGATGAGTAGATGACAAGCACTACGAAGATTACGTGCCATCTGCGTGAGGAGTGTGCCTGATGCATAGAGGCTTCAACAGAACGGCGCGAGACGGAAGATACCGCCCCTGCCGCATTGCAACGGAAGACCGATTGCACAACAGAGACTTCCTGCACAGTTGCGCTCCCGCACAAAAACAACAAGCCGTGGTGCAGCGCACCCGCAAAACGCTTGATTCTTTTCTATATGTTGTGTGTTTTTTTGATGCGACGAGAAAGACGACACCGCAAGCCGGAAAGCAGCTTCCGTCGAAGAGTGCGCATGGGGCGGCGGAGAGCTTTTCGAAAGCGAAACAAGTGGCAGGGCCTGCGCGGCAATCGTTCCAGCAGCGGACAGAGAACGCGATGCGAGAAGCCACTGCCGCCTTGCAGCACCGCAACGGCAAACCGATTACCCGACGCATTTTCCCCTTCAAGAAAAAATACCGGGCAAAAAAGCGCTTCGCATACAAACACTGGCAGCCGTTTCCGAAAAGTCCTCCAAATATTCGCGCATTTTCTTCCATAATATAAATAAAATGATTTCCTATTCTTCCGAAAAGAAGGTGCGGTTTTTAATTTGTCAGGTGTTTGATTGAAAATATGCCGATAATTTTATAACATTAGGAAAATGAATTCTTTGCTTTTTGGAGTTCGCTATTATGGATGAAATACTTGACCTTTTGCGTCAGAATGCGCGGCTTACGGCGGAAGACATTGCCGCTATGACCAAAAAGAGCGTTGAAGACGTTGAGGCGATTATTAAAAGTTTGGAAGATGACGGCGTGATATTGAAGTACGCGGCGATTGTGAATCCCGAAAAGGACGGTGCGGCAAAGGATAAGGTGCGGGCGGAAATTGAGATTCAAGTAACGCCTGTGCGCGAACACGGTTTTGACGGGCTTGCCGACCGGATTTACCGTTTTCCGCAGGTAAAATCGCTCTACCTAATGAGCGGCAGCTATGATTTGAAGGTGATTATCGAAGGCGACACCTTGCAGGAAGTTGCGCTCTTTGTTGCGCGGAAGCTGTCCACGCTTGATGGCGTTCGTTCGATCAAAACGCATTTCCTTTTGAAAACGTACAAAGAAAACGACATTATTTATGTGGAACGCGACCGGGACAACCGCGAAGGAGTGATTGCCTGATGAATACTCGACCGGATAAATTCAGCCGCGCAATCGAAGAAACCCCGCCGAGCGGCATTCGGAAATTTTTTGAGATGCTCATCGGGCATGAAGATACGATTTCCTTGTCTGTCGGCGAGCCGGATTTTCCAACGCCGTGGCTTATGCGGGAAGAGGCGTTCTATCATTTGGAGCAGGGGCATACGTCGTACACGTCCAACTGGGGGCTGGCGGAGTTGCGGGAAGAAATTTCTCGATATATGGAACGCTACGAGCTGCATTACAGCGCAAAAAATGAAATTCTGGTAACGGTTGGGGCAAGCGAAGGGGTTGATGCCGCACTCCGCGCTGTTTTAAATCCCGGCGACGAGCTGGTCGTCTGCGAACCGTGCTATGTAAATTACGTTCCGCTTGCAAAATTGACTGGAGCAAAAGTTGTGCCGCTTGATACAAGCGTCAATGGGTTTTATCCGACGGCCGCGCAGCTTGAAGCGGCGTGTACGGAAAAGACGAAGGCGGTTATGTTTTGTTCTCCGAGTAACCCGACCGGCACCTCTATTCCGGCAGCGGAGCTTGAAAAACTTGCGGCTGTGATTACCAAACGGAAGCTCTGGTGTATTTCCGATGAGATTTATTGCGAATTGGTTTATGACGGCACAAAACATACGTCGATTGCGAGCTTTCCGGGCATGAAGGATTACGCGATTATCCTTAACGGCTTTTCAAAATCCTTTGCAATGACTGGTTGGCGAATCGGATGGATTGCCGCTCCAGAAGATTTAATGGCGCAAATCGTCAAATTGCACCAATACAATACCATTTGCGCTCCGATTATGAGCCAGTACGCTGCGCTTGAAGGCTTAAAGCACGGCTGGAATGAAGTTGAAAAGATGCGCATTAGCTACAAGCAGCGGCGGAATCTGATGTACAAGGCCTTCTGCGATATGGGGCTCTCTGTGCCGGAGCCGACCGGCGCATTCTATATGTTTCCCGATATTAGCGCGACGGGGCTTTCTAGCGAGGAGTTTGCGATGCGGCTATTTAAAAAACATAATGTTGCGGTAGTTCCCGGTTCGGCCTTCGGAAAAGCTGGAGAGGGGCATATCCGGTGCTGTTACGCAACTTCCGTAGAAAAAATAAAAATCGCTCTTGCCAAAATCGATGTGATGGTGCGGGAGCTTCGGAAAGACTGATGATGCCGTATGCGGCGCTCGGCCTTATTTTCTAAGCGAATAAAAGGACGGTTAATAAGTATGGTACCTATTTTAGTTGCTATCATTGCGGCATCTGGGCTGCTGATCGGCTTAATGACGTTGGCAGGACGAAAAAATAACGGCGGTGGCGGAGGAGGCAGCAGGGGAGAGCGGCGGCCGGCGCGTCCGAAAAACCGTTCCGTCGTCATACGGGAGTGTACTCGGAAACTGGCGCGCGATCCGCATAATATCGGCGCCTTGCTGGCTTTAGGGGATTTGTATGCCACAGAACTCAATTACGAGAAAGCTCTGCCGCTCTATCTGACGCTGTTCGGAATGTTGCGTACGCATCCTGAAATTGATGCGAAACTGGTTTCCGTCCGATTCGGCATTTGTTCGTATCGGCTGCAAAAGCCCGACGATGCGGTACGCGGCTTAGCGGAGGCCTTAAAGCTCGATTCAAAGAATTATGAGGCGAATTTCTATATGGCGAAAGTTATGTATGAGAAAAAGGAGTACGAAAAGGCGCTTTTATGCATCCGCCGCGCGATGCTTGTTTCGCCGGAAAATTCCGAAGCCATAAGAATACTTGGCAATTCTCTGTATCAGCTCAAAAAATTCAGGGACAGCCTGCCGTACCTGAAAAGGATTGTTGACGAAAATCCATCGGACAAAGAAGCGTTGTTTTTTATCGCATCCGCAATGGAAGAAACTGGCATGGTGGATAAGGCGCTCAAGGTTTTTATGCATCTCCGCACGGATCCGGTCTACGGCCCGCAGTCATGCATCGAATGCGGCGTTATCCACAGCAAAATGAAACAAGACGACAAGGCGATTGCCGATTACGAGATTGCGCTCAAGCTTGAAAATGTTCCACAGGAAACGACGCTCAATATTTACTATAAGCTTGCGCACGCGCATTTGGGGCAACAGGACATCGGAAAAGCGTTGCAATATTTGAAGCAGATTCAATCTCTGACGCCGACCTACAAAGATGTAAACGCGCTCATTGCCCGGTATCAGGAGCTTAATTCAAATGATAACTTGAGACGATATTTGATGTCGGGGCAAGGGGAATTTGTTGCGCTCTGCCGTAAATTCGTTTCGGAATATTATCGCGGTTCCTACGTTAAGGTTGAAGACATTGCGGTTAATTCCGATTCGGTCGATGTGATGTGTACGGTTGAAACGACGCAATGGGAAGATAGCGTACTGTTCCGCTTTTTCCGAAGTACAGGATCGGTGGGAGACTATCCTGTCCGCGATTTTTATGCAAAAATCCAAGATACCAAGACAGGGCGCGGCTTCTGCTTGACGCCGGGCAGTTTTAGCACCGAAGCGCACAAATACACGGAAGGCCGTTCAATCGAACTTATCGACAAACAAAAACTGATTCCCGTGCTTAAAAAAATTGATACCGGCCGCTAACAAGCGCATCGCCGGTTGGATACCCGTAGAAGACAGCCGCTTCTACGGGTATTTTTTTCTGCAATCGGTTTTTATTTAGCTCGGGAGGATGTATGCGCATAAAAACGATAGTACGCTTCGCTCCGGCGGCGATTTTTACAGTCGTCTGTTTGTTCTTTATGAGCGCTTGCTGCGACGATTGTCCGGCAGAAGGGCAAATAGAACGCCGATTCAGTGGACTTTGACCGTAAACGGTATTTCGCGCCTTCATGTTACCTGGGGACAAAAAGAATATGAGTGCGCTCCGCAAAAGTTTCCCCTTATGCCCAATGAACTTACGGAGATTCGCTTAAAAAATGTCGCGCTGGCAGTGGATATGCCGCAGCGCAAAGAACCGCTCATTTTTCAAGAACTTATCATGGAAGCCGCCGGAACAGACGGCCTCACAATTACGCCCGTTCACTGGAGCTCCGGCTACACAACCGGCTTTTACTGGCGCGAACGAGAAAACGTACAATTTATCCTGCAAGAAAAGCCAAGTGCGCCGGGTACCTATGAAATAATCGCTAAAAAATACAGCACACACAGTTAATCGGGCCGTAGTCGGCATCGCATCAGGGATGCCGCAGAGAAGCTCCACAATACGTACGGGATTAAGAGAGATAATAAAAGATAAGGCGATGGCTACGCTGCCGCGTGACGGTGCGCCAGCTTGCCCCCATTCCTCGCCACGGAAATCAATTTTCACTTTATATCTGTTTCTTATCCGTTTATAAAACAAGATTTTTGTACTTTTATAGCTTTGAAGATTGGAAAAAGCATAAAATATTCAGAAAAACATAATTTTTTTTGGAGAATAGCCACAGTAATTATGAAATAGCAATGCCTTTTTTCAAAAATTGATTTCCGTGATTCCTCGCCCTTTTCCATTGCAAAAATGTGCGGGCGCGTGTATATATACGCGCATGAAAATTGAGCCGGCAGAGGCGGGGCTGAAAGACGCGCAAGCGG
Source organism: uncultured Treponema sp. (assembly GCA_963543045.1). Taxonomy (GTDB): domain Bacteria; phylum Spirochaetota; class Spirochaetia; order Treponematales; family Treponemataceae; genus Treponema_D. Next base: position 12,992 of record CAUTZW010000052.1, on the reverse strand, counting down.
TATGGGAAGTGCGGAAAAAGTCGTTTCAAAGATTGTTGGACGCGTACCGCAATTATGAGACGAATCTCGGCGCGGAGAGCGTTCAAAAAAATTATTGGGTGCATGGAACAGCCTCAAACGCAGTATTATTTCATACGGGTATAATGAAATAAATGCCGGTGCGATACGCGTCGTTCGGCAGGACGGCGGGGAAGTCTGCCGAATCAGTCCGCTTTTTATTGTGCCTGCAGAATAAAATAGGGGCTCTGCGCAAGAAGCGCTCAAGCTCGTCAAACGTATGTACCGTCCGCAAAAGCGGATATTGTCTACGATTTTGGAAGAGAGCCGGAATTGTTATGTGTATGAAAAAGCGGGCTACCGGAAAACCAGAGCCGTTGAAACGCTCAAAGAGGGAATGCACCTTGTGCGCTATGAAAAAACGATTGCGTAACACTGCGACCGTTTGTCCAGTCGATAGGAGTGAAAGATGTCCGTGAATGTACCGGAATTGTTTGGAAGTTTGGTTTTTAATCAAAAGACGATGAAAGAGCGGCTGCCCAAAGAAACATTTAAGGCGCTTAAAAAGACGCTTGACGATGGGGCGCCCTTGCAGTTGGATGTTGCAAATCAAGTGGCGCACGCGATGAAGGTGTGGGCGATTGAAAAGGGCGCAACGCATTTTACGCACTGGTTCCAGCCGTTGACCGGCATTACCGCCGAAAAGCACGACAGTTTTATCACGCCGCAGGACGATGGTACGGTCATTATGTCGTTCAGCGGCAAGGAATTGGTAAAAGGCGAGCCGGATGCCTCGTCTTTCCCGTCTGGTGGCAGACGCGCAACCTTTGAAGCGCGCGGCTACACGGTCTGGGATCCGTCCGCATACCCATTCGTCAAAGAGCACACGCTTTGCATTCCGACGGCGTTCTGCTCGTACACGGGAGAAGCGCTCGACAAAAAAACGCCGCTTTTGCGTTCAATGGAAGCCTTAAACAAGCAGGCGCTCCGCATTCTTCGTCTTTTTGGGAATACAAACGCGACGCACGTTGCAACGACCGTCGGCTCCGAACAAGAATATTTCCTCGTCAACGAAGACTTGTACGAACAGCGCAAGGACTTACGCATGACGGGGCGCACTTTGTTCGGCGCAAAGCCCGCAAAGGGACAGGAGATGGACGACCAATATTACGCCGCGCTCAAGCCGAAAATCGTTGAATATATGGAAGACTTGAACGAAACGCTCTGGAAGTACGGCATTTTGTCGAAGACCGAGCACAACGAAGTCGCCCCTGCGCAGCACGAAATGGCGCCGATTTTTACGACGACAAACATTTCCTGCGACCAAAACCAGTTGACGATGGAACTCATGAAAAAAGTTGCGCGGCGGCACGGGCTTGTATGCTTGCTGCATGAAAAACCGTTTGCCGGCTTAAACGGCAGCGGCAAGCACAACAACTGGTCAATGTCCACGAACGAAGGCGAAAATCTCCTTGAACCCGGCGAAACGCCCGAACAAAACGCGCAATTCCTCTTGTTTTTGACGGCAATAATCAAGGCTGTTGACGAAAATCAGGACTTGCTGCGCATTTCTGTCGCCTCCGCGGGCAACGATTGCAGACTCGGCGGACACGAAGCGCCACCCGCCATCATGTCCGTCTATCTCGGCGATGAGCTGTATGCTGTCCTTGAAGCCGTCAAAAACGGCAGCTCCTACGACAACAAACGCGCTTCGAAAATGACGATTGGCGTTGACGTGCTTCCGCCCATCCCCAAAGATTCCACCGACCGCAACCGCACGTCCCCCTTCGCCTTTACCGGCAATAAGTTTGAGTTCCGCTCGCTTGGCGCAAGTCTTTCAATTGCCGGGCCCAACACGATTCTCAATGCGATTGTCGCCTCCGTCTTAAAATCCTTTGCCGACGAACTGGAACAAACTGACGCTTTTCATTCCGCGCTTGACGCGCTCATCCGCCGCGAACTGACCGCGCACTGGCGCATCGTGTTTAACGGCAACGGCTACGACGCGCAGTGGGTGCAGGAAGCCGAACGGCGCGGGCTTTTGAACCTCCGCACGCTTCCCGACGCAGTCTCTCACTATCTCGACCCCAAAAACATCCGCCTTTTGACGGAAACCGGCGTCTATTCCGAAGCGGAACTGAAAAGTCATTACGACATTAAACTTGAAAAGTACGCGCAGGTTTTGAATATCGAAGTTGAAACGATGCTCGAAATGGTTATGAAGGACATTTTGCCCGCAGCCTTTCACTACATGGCGGACTTGAGCCGCTTGGTAGCCGATATGCAAAAAATTACGGGCGAATCCGGCTACAGCGCCGCACGGGAAATCCTTTTTAAGCTCGAAGGTTTGGTAAACCAGCTCTACATCCGTCAGGAAAAACTTGCGGCGGCGCACGCAAAGGCGAAAGCTGCAGGCTCCTCCATGCCGATCGCACGCGCCTACGCCGACACCGTCATCCCCTTGACGGCAAAAGTCCGCGAATCCGCCGACGCAATAGAACCCCTCCTCAGCGAAACGCACAAGCCGTTCCCGCTCTATGAAGATTTGCTCTTTAAGATATGAAGCGGCCGATCGAGGGCGCCCCGCGCAACACATGAAGCGGGTACGTCTGTGTAAGCGGCAGAATATCCTTCCGCCCGCTTACAGTTCCGCTTCCTCCGCAAAAAACAGCGAAATCCCCTCATCGGGAAACTTTGCTTTGACCGCATCTACAACGGCCTTGACCTTCAGCGCATCGGCACGGCTCAGATACGCAAAAAGCGCGAAATTCTGCTCCGGCCAAATCGTGTTCCCCAATTTCTGCGTCCTCCGGCCTCTCCCGTGCACAATCGGAAAAACAGTGTATTCAATTTCAGGGATTTCCTGTTCAAGCAGTTCCGTAATATCGTCTTCAACGGATTGATTTGAAATAATTTCCGCTCTATATCTCATAACAATTCCTTTTTCGCTATTTCATACCGCGCCAAAACAATGGGGGCTTACCGTTCGGCCCGATTCCATTGTGCCGCTGAGCACCGCTCAAAGCTCCCGCCCCCCAAAACAAGCCCGTCGTGCCATACCTCTCCGCCATCCAACCCTCCCGATGCCATCGGCATCTCAGGCGGCGGAAACCCACGCAGATTTGCGGGTGCTTCCGCTCGCGTTGCACTCGGACTTCCCTACGCCGCTTATCACGCGTTGTCCGGCTCGACTGCGCCAGTGGTCACCGTGCTTGCATCCTGTACGGCGGCGCTCCCCGCACCGGCGGAGGCGCTTCCAGATCCGGCATTTGCACCGGCCCCATCCGTGCGCAGCTCGCCCGGCTTCTCGCTGCCATCGGCATCTCAGGCGGCGGAAACCCACGCAAGTTCGCGGGGCCTTCCGCTCGCGTTGCGCTCAAACTTCCCTACGCCGCTTATCACGCGTCCTCCGGCTCTCCTGCGGCGGTGGATGTCACGCTTGCATCAGATACGGCGCTGCTTCCCGCATCGGCAGCGGCGGCTCCGGCATCTGCACTCGCCCCATCCGCCAGCCTCCCGATACCTTCCGCATCTCAGGCAGGGTAAACCATACAGGTTCGTGGAGCTTTCTTTGCTCGCGTTGCGCTCCGACTTCCCTGCGCCGCTTATCACGCGTCCTCCGGCTCTCCTGCGCCAGTGGTCACCGTGCTTGCATCCTGTACGGCGGCGCTCCCGTCTCCAGTGCACGCACTCGTCCTATCCACCAGCTTCCCGATGCCATCGGCATCTCAGGCGGCGGAAACCCGCGCAAGTTCGCAGGGGCTTTCCACCCCCGCTACGCTCGGACTTCCCTGCACAGCTTATCTCGTCCTCCGAGTTTTCCTGCGGCAACGGACAACGTGGCTGCGTCCCGCACCGGCGGAGGCGCTTCCGGAGTCGGTGCACGCATCCGCCCGCTGCCGACTTCTCGCTGCCCTCCGCATCTCAGGCAGAGTAAACCACGCATGTTCGCGGGGCCTCCGCTCGCGTTGCGCTCGGACTTCCCTGCGCCGCTTATCACGCGTCCTCCGGCTCTCCTGCGGCAACGGACGACGTGCCGGCATCCTGTACGGCGCTGCTTCCCGCATCGGCAGCGGCGGCTCCGGCATTTGCACCGGCCCTATCCGCCGACTTCTCTTCATCATCTGTGCGCAGCTCGCCCGGCTTCCCGTCGCCGTCGGAAGTTCCTGCGTCTTTATCGGCTTCCGACTCTTCGGTAAGGATGCCTTCCGTCGGCTCTGCGGCCGCTTCGATTGTGATTGCTGACAGGGCTTTCTTTTTGTCCTTCATGACGAGCGAATAGAGCACGGGAATGAGCAGGAGCGTTACCAGCGTACTTGACGTCAATCCGCCGACGACGGCAAGGCCGATCGGCTGGACGAAGGCAGCTTGGCCTTCGGAGGAAAAACACATCGGGAGCATTCCCAAAATGGTGGTAAACGTTGTCATCAGCACCGGACGTAAGCGGCTTTCTCCGGCCCTGCGGCACGCTTCTTTGAGCGGAACGCCGCGTCCGCGCAGCAGGTTTGTGTAATCGACGAGAATGATGCCGTTGTTTACGACGATGCCCACGAGCATAATCATACCGACCATCGCCATGATCGAAATCGGCTCTGCGATAATTTTATAGAGGAACACCACGCCGATCACCAAAAACGGAATAGTCGCAAGGTTGATGAGCGGCGCTTTAAAGGATTCGTAGGTCGCCGCCATAACGCCGAATACGAGCACCACCGCCATGATGAGTATAAGCAGGTACACGTTCATCTGCGTATTGAGCCGCTGCCACGAACCTTCGTAGCTGACGCTCACGTTATCCGGCACGATGAACGATGACGCAATCTTCTTTTTTATATCGGCTTCGACGAGGTTTGCGTTTTTGCCGGAAATGATACCGGCCGTTACGCGGATAATGCGCGTCTGGTTTTCCCGATTGATGCCGACGGCTCCGACTCCGCGCTTCAGAGAGGCGAAATTCGACAGCGCAACCATTCCGTTTGCGCCCCGGACATACATCGATTCGATATCGGTAAAATGCTTGCGGTCGGAAGGCTGGTACTGCACGACGACGCTGTATTCCTTTCCGCCGGAACGGAATACGGTGGAAGTGACGCCGTTGACGGCATAATTGATTTCCGCCGCAACCGTCGTAACGTCCACGCCGAACGAATAGGCGCGCTCGCGGTCAATAACCACTTCAACTTGCGGCAGCGCGCGCTGCATGTCGAGCGTCGGTTCGGCCAAATCTTCGATTCCTTCAAGCACGCTCTTAATTTTATCGGCCACCTGAGAAGCGGCCTGTAAGTCGTCGGAGCGCACGGCAATATTGATATCCGAACCGGCAAGCTGCCCGTTGAATCCCTGCCCGAACGAAAACGAAGCGCCGGCAAAATCCCTAAAATGGCGGCGGAGCTTTCGTTGAATCTCCATCGCATTGTCGATTTGCTTTGCGCTTTCCGGAAGCGTAATCGTAAGCGTCGCTTTATGCGTTCCCTCGTTGCCGATACTGGTCGTCAGCGTTTTATAGCCGTCAATTTCCGACTTGATAATATCTTCAAACGTGAGCGCAACGGATTTTGTCTGCTCAAGCGGCGTTCCGACCGGCATGGTAATCATCAAGCGCACCGAATCGTCGTTTCCCATCGGGAACATGCTAATCTGCATGGTCGGAATGAGCGCAAACGAAATAATGAGCAAGCAGATTGATGCCAAAACGGTAACCGCCCGATTGTTCAAGGCGGCCTTGAGCACGGCAGAATAGGCGACGGTAACGCCGCTCAGAGCTTTTTCAAAAATGCGGTAGAGCCCTTTGAGCACAGGATTTTTTACCGGATGTTCGTTACGGTTCGTCAGCGGCAGAAAAACGCCTGAAAGCACCGGCACCAAAAAAACTGCGACAAACAGCGAAGACAACAGCGCAATCACAATCGTAAAAATCATGCTCTTAAAAATCTGTCCGATCATCTCAAGCTGCTTGATGAAAAACAAAAAGGGCAAAAACACGCAAATGGTCGTCAAATTGCCCGACACAACGGACATAACCATTTCCTGCGAGCCTAAAACCGCCGCAATCCGCGCTTTGGCGCCGCGCATCCGGTAGGAATAAATATTGTCGATCATAACGATTGATGCATCGACAATCATGCCGACCCCTAAAATGAGTCCGGTGAGCGTCATAACGTTGAGCGTTAAGCCTGCAAAGTTCATGCACAACAGCGTTATCAGAATCGAAAGCGGAATCGAAATGGAAATGATCACCGTACTTTTGATGTTCTGAAGAAAGATAAAAAGGATGAGCACCGCAAGCAAAAGCCCCTGCCATGCCGACTTTACCAGAATGTTGATGGTTTCGCGGATGGCAAGCGAATCGTCTTCGATAATTTCCAGCGAAAAATCCGGCGGAAGCGTCGCTTTAAGCGCTTCCACCTTTGCGTACACGGCGTTTGCAACGGCGATCGTATTTTTCCCCGACTGCTTTTTTATCCCGACGTAGACGCCGCTTTGCCCGTTGATAAAGACTTCCTCGCTTTTGTCGGCAAAGCCCAAATACGCGCGGCCGATATCTTTGAGCCGTACGTCGTACCCCTGCACGGAAGCGATGACCGTATCGTTTATTTCCTCGACGCTGGAAAACTCTCCGGTCGTCCGCACCACATAGTTTTTGTTGCCGTCGGTCAGTTTTCCGCCGCCGAGTTCAAGATTCTGCCGTCCGAGCGCCGCCGACACTTGGCTCACCGTAAACCCGTACGCCGAAAGCCGGTTTTGCGAAAGCTCGACGTTCACCTGCTTCGGCCGTCCGCCCGACACCGAAACTTCCGCAACGCCTTCAATCTGCTCAAGAATACTCGATATTTTCTGTTCGGCAATCTGCTTGATGTCGTCAACGGAACGGTTCGCGTTGATTTGCACCGCCATTATCGGCCACGAATTGCCGGACATTCTGAAAATGGTGGGCGCCGACGCTTTATCCGGCAGCGAGCGCGAAACGCTGTCAAGCTTATCGCGCACTTCGGAAACGGCCGCATCGAGATCCTTGCCGTAATTGAATTCCATTTGTATTCGGGACGCACCTTCGCTTGAATCGGACGAGATTTGTTTGAGCCCTTTGACGCTGACGAGCGCGCTTTCCAAAACGGCGGTAACGGATTTTTCGACCGTTTCAGGCCCGGCGTTTTTGTAGCCGGTGTACACCATCACATACGGGTATTCGATATCGGGAAACAGTTCGAGCGCGATATTTTGAATCGTAAAAAAACTGACGAAACCCAGCAGAAAAAAAACGATGAGCGCAAGAACCGGATGTTCAAGCGTTTTCCGAGAAAGGCTCATGCGCCGCCTCCCTGACTTTCGTGTGCGTTGTCAGAAGATTCCATAGCGCCTTCCGGCAAAGCTTCCGGAAGCGCTCCCTCTCCGGCGCTTCCGCCGTCCGGCATCACAAGCGCATTTTCGCCGCCTTCCGCCGCATTCTTTTTCTTTCCGCCGGTAATCGCCTTCCAGATTTTCGCCAAACCCTTCGGCTCCGGTTCCGAATCGCGCATAATCACCATATCCTCCGACACTTCCGCCGCGACCGCATTCCCGTCGCTGATGTCGAGCACCTTCGCCCCGTCGAACAAGGTCAGCATACCTTCATAAACGACTTTTTCATCCGCCGAAAGATTTTCGGCAATCTGAATGACGCCGTCAACTTCCTTCCCCGTCTTTACCTTCCGCCGCGACGCCGTGCCTTCATCGTTCACCACGAAAAGGTAGGGATCCCCGTCGTTTTCGACCACTGCGCTTGCCGGAACGGTTACCAGTCCCGAATACGTTACCGTATACAGCTTGATGCGCGCAAACATGCCCGCATTGACGCGGCCGTCGGGTTTATTGAAGGTCAGCAGCACTTGCTTGGTGCGCGTCGCCGCATCCACGACCGGAGAAACGCGGGAAACGGACGCTTCAAACACCGCATCGGGATAGGCTTCCAAAAACACTTCGGCTTTGAGGCCGGTTTTCAGTTCCGCAACATGGCGTTCGGGAATGTTTGCAGAAATTTGGAGATTCGCAATATCTCCGATCGTCGCGATCGCGCTTGCCGTCGAAACTTTTGCGCCGGCGCGAAGCGGTGCGGATACGATGCTGCCGCTAATCGGAGCAATCACGGGATTGAGCTCGTAATTCGTGCCCGGCTCCGACGGATCAATTTTCGCAATCACATCGCCCTTTTTTACGGAAGAGCCGAGCAGGACGTTGAGCTCGGCAAGCTTGCCGTTCATTGACGGAAAAACTTCAATCGAACTTTGCGGCTTTATTTCGCCATTAGTGATCACATAATCCGTCAAATCCGAAACTTTTGCCGCGCAGGTTTTGACCGAAACCGCTTCGGCCATTCCCTCGCCGCCTCCGACAACAAACGAGATGCCGCCGCCACCTCCGCCGACCGCCTTTGCGCTCCCTTTTGTAGAATGTATGATGATAATGATAAGCGCTGTAAAACCGATAATCGCTGCCGAAAGCGCAAGCGTTTTTTTCGTCTTTTTTTCCATAACCTTCCCTGTATTCCGCTTCCGCCGCATCGTGCGCCGCCTTGCAGAACGCTCAAAAAAATCCCGCCCGGATCTCCATCCGCCCCCGGATTTTTTTATGCGGAGAAAATATAATAAAGGAAATAAAATATCAATGCGGCCGAATCAGCCGAAACCCCCGCCCCGAAAACCTGCAAGCGGCCGCGCGTGCGGTAAGACTTTATCCATCCCGATATAATATGTAAGTCCATCAAATATCTTAAAAATATGTAGATAATTTGGGATTCCAAAGGGCGAAAGTCCTTTGGTCGTGCCCAAGGAAGGAGGGTCAAGGGAGGAAACCTGCGGGCTTCGAACTCCGAGCTGGTTTCCTCCCTTGAAAAAACTTAAGGCTTGCCTTGAGAAGAATATTTGCTCATGCGCATGTAAAAACGACTGTATCGCAGAGTATCTGAAAGCGACTGCTTTATCGCTTGTTGTTAATACATCAAAGGAAAAATTGTTGACTTTATATAAAGTATGATAAAAAATGGGAGCAATACGTTTTGCCAATTCCATATCACATCGTTGAAATCCTACGGTAGCGCATCAGCATTGACTTTTACAGGAGGTTTTTATGAATGCCAAAAAAATTACGGACTCGGTTTACTGCATACACGCCGATATAAATGACGGGACATCCCGTTTTGAGGGGCTTTGGGCGTTACCGCACGGAGTCAGCATCAATTCCTACATCGTGAAGGGAGAAAAGACCGTTCTCATCGACATCGTAAAAGATTGGGACGGCTCGCTTGCCTCTTTCCGCGCGCAGCTCGCTTCGCTGGATTTAGATTTCAGCTCCTTCGATTACATCATTTTGAATCACATGGAGCCCGACCATGCCGATCTTATCAACTTGGTGCGGAAGGAAAATCCGTCGGCACAGGTGATTGCGACGGCAAAAGGGATTGCGATGGTCGAAAAGTTTTTCAAAATCCCGGACAACTTGCGGGCAGTCAAAAGCGGCGACACGCTCGATTTGGGCAACGGCAAAATCCTGACGTTTTACGAAACGCCGAACATCCATTGGCCGGAAACGATGATGACTTATCTGGCCGCCGAAAAAATTCTGTTCAGCTGCGATGCGTTCGGCTCTTACGGCTGCATCGGGGAAAAGATTTTCGACGACGAGCACACGCCGTATGAGCTCGATTTTTATGCAGACGAAGCGCTGCGCTATTATGCGAATATCGTGGCAGGCTTCAGCATCTTTGTGAATAAGGGGATCGATAAGCTGCAAGCGCTCGACATCGCCTGCATTTGCCCGAGTCACGGGCTCGTGTGGCGCAAAAATCCCGCGCAAATCGTCAATCTGTATAAAAAACTGGCGTCTTACAATACCGGAGGCGTCGGCGAAAAGGAGATTCACATCATCTGGGGGTCAATGTACGGCTATACCAGAGCGGGAATCGATGCGCTCATCGAAGGAATCGAATCGGAAAACGTGCCGTACACGCTGGACAGGGTACCGGATACCGATCCTGCCTACATTTTGGCCAATGCGCTCCGGGCGGGCGGGATCGTCATCGCAATGCCGACATACGAGTACAAAATGTTCCCGCCGATGGCGTATATTTTGGATTTATTCTGCTACAAACACATCACGAACAAAAAAGCGCTGAGAATCGGCAACTGGGGCTGGCTCGGCGGCGCCAAACGCGATTACGAAACCAAAACCGAATTGCTCAAATGGACGCACATTGATCCCTACGAATGGCAAGGCAAAATGACCGCCGAAGATGCCGAAACGCTCAAAGCGCGCGGAGCAGAACTTGCCCGAGCGGTAAAAGACGCGGCGGACAACTGCCGGTAGCGTGTATAGACGTGGGCGACTAGGCGGCAACGGAAGCGGGCTTGCTCATCGGCTGCGCGCAGGATTTGAGGGGGCGGCGATGCGGCAATGTTCAAGTCGGCGAAGGATGCACACAGGCTGCCTGTCCTTCGCTGAAAGCGGGGCGAACGGTTAGCTTTCGTTCTGTCGCCGAGTATCCCGTTCACGAAAAGATGAATCTTTTGCGGAAGCGTACAGACGGCGACGGGGGCGGGCTTGCTCGTCGGCTGCGCACAGGATTTACGGGCGCAGCGGTGCGGCAATGTTCGATCCGGCGGAGATACACGCAGGTTGCCCGTCCTTCGCTGGGAGGCGGGGCAGCCGGTTAGCTTTCGCTGTATCGCGTGTATCTCTTTCGTGAAAAGACAAACATTTTGGGGGAGCAAACAAGCGATAACGAGAGCGAGCGTTCCCGTCGAACGCACCCAGGATTTGCGGGCGTAGCAGTGTGGAGATGAAGGCGGTGGTCAATCCAGTGGAGGATGCACACAGAATGCCTCTCCTTCGCTGGATGCAGGACAACTGGTCAGTTTTCGTTCTGTCGCCGGGTCTCACTTTCGCGAAAAGACGAACATTCCGGAGGGCGGACGAGCGGCAACGAGAGCGGGCTTATCAGTCGGCTACGCGCAGGATTTGAGGGTGCAGCAATGCGGCGACGTTCGATCCGGCGGAGATACACACAGGCTGCCCGTCCTTCGCTGGGAGGCGGGGCGAACGGTCAGCTTTCGTTCTGTCGCCGAGTGTTTCTTTCACAAAAAGACAAACATTTTGGAGGGGCGAACAGGCAGCGACGAAAGCGGGCTTGCTGATCGGCTGCGCGCAGGATTTACGGGCGCAGCGGTACGGCGGTGGGTAATCCGGCGGAGGAATGCAGGGTGACTGTCTTTCGCTGGATGTGGGGCAACCGGTTAGTTTTCGTTCTGTTGCCGGGCATTTCTTTCACGAAAAGACGAATATTCCGGAGGAGCGGACAAGCGGCAACGGGAGCGGCAGTGCGGCGGAGATACAGGTTGCTTGTCCTTCGCCGGGAGGCGGGGCGAGCGGTTAGCTTTCGTTCTGCCGCTGAGTAGTCCCTTTCACGAAAAGGCAAATCTTTTGCAAGAGCGGACAGCAACGACGGGCGCGGGCTTGCTCATCGGCTGCGCACAGGATTTTACGGGCGCAGCGGTACGGCGATGGGCAATTCGGCAGAAGATGCAGGCAGGCTGCCTCTCCTTCGCTGGGAAGCGGGGCGACCGGTTAGCTATGCTTCTACCAACGAGTATCCCTTTCGCAAAAGAGGAACATTCCGGAAGAGCGGATAAGCAACAACGAAAGCGGGCTTGCTCGTCGGCTGCGCTCAAGCCGCCGCGTCTCCACATCGCCAGCAAATCCGACGAGAGAATGCCAGACCGCTACCTGCACCCATCGCAGTACTCACCAGCTGCCCGCACCATCAGCAGGCGCGACCGCACGGCTCGCACCTCCAAAGCACGCAAGCCGCCGCGTCTCCGCATCGCCAGCCAATTCGACAAGGGGATACCCGTCCACCGCTAGATGCCAGACAAGCAGTGACGGGAGTGAGCTTGTCCGCAAGACTGCCCGCACCATCAGAGGGTGCGACCGCACCGCTCTCACCGGCAGAGCACGCAAGCCAGCGAGCATCACCACCGCAACGCTAGGCCAATCTGACGAGGGAATGCCCGCCCACTACCTACGCCCCTTGCTATGTTTACCAGTCGCACGCACCATCAGCAGACACGACCACACGGCTCACATCGACAGGAGCACACAAGCCGCAGCACCCCGCAACACTGACTAATCCGGCAGCTGCACGTAGGCAACCTGCGCCCATCGCCGTGTTTACTAGTCGCACACACCATCAGAGGGCACAACCACACAGCTGACACCAGCAAAGCACACAAGCCGCCGCGTCACCGCAACGTCGGCAAATACAGCAGGAGCTACCTACGCCCCCGCTGTGTTCACCAGTCACACGCACCATCAGCACGCCACCACAACGCAAACTAATCCAGCAGATGCCCACCCACCACCTACGCCCCTCGCTATGTTTACCAGTCGTACGCACCATCAGAGGGCGCGACCGCACAGCTCACACCACCAGAGCATGCAAGCCGCCGCACCGACGGTAAATCCGACAAGAGGATACCCGGCCGCCGCTGGATGCGGGACAAGCAACGACGGGAGTGAGCTTGTCCGCGCCACCGCCCAATCCGGCAGATACCCGCCCGCGACCTGCAACCATCGCCGTGTTTACCAGTCGCACACCCCCCTCAACACGCAGCTAGCCGCACACCGCAACGCCAGCCGCCCCGGCGAGGGAATGCCCGTCCGCTACCTGCGCCCACGCGGTGTTCACCAATCACACGCACCATCAGCACGCACGACCGCACCGCTCTCACCGGCAAAGCACGCAAGCCGCTGCGCCGCAACGCCCCCAAGCCGACGAAGGAATACCAGTACACCACTTGCAACCATCGCTGTGTTTCTCAGTCGCACGCACAATCAACAAGCACGACCGCACGCTCTCACCGGCAGAACACACAAGTCGCCGAGCATCCCCCGCACCGTCGGCAAATCCGACGAGGGGATACCCGCCCGCCGCCGCTGGATGCGGGACAGGCAATAACGGGCGTGGG
>CAUTZW010000051.1:0-20151 GCA_963543045.1 uncultured Treponema sp. | reverse complement strand
ACCGGTAACCGTCCATTTATCGACGAGATAGCCGGCATCGGCAGTTGCCGTAAAGGTGACGGTTGTTCCGACGCTCGCCTGTCCTATCAGTTATGTTGCGGACTGCATAGGCGGAGGTTTTTGGTGTATACGTATCTTGCAGTCCGCCCGAGTTTTCTTGTGAAAACTCGTTGCGTGGTTTGAGTATCTCGACTCGGTGTCTTGATAAGAGTCACACTGCATTCTTAGCCGCATATTTTCCGCTCCATTGCGAGTTTGCCCACGACAAACTTGCGCGGACTGCAAGAAAAATAGACGATAGTGAAAGCGTATATGCAGTCCGGCTATCTGCCCGTTTCCTCGAGAATCGAACGCCGCCCCGTCAAAGTATGGAATATTGCGCAATTCGATTACACAAAACGTGTCGGCGCTGCCGTCGGAAAGCTCCTCGTCACAATGCAACACGGTAAGGTCTCCGGAGCGGGCAAAGTCCTCCCCGAAGCAGACGGGATTTTCCGCCGCAAACAGTACGGGCTTCACTTCCTTAAACCAGCGCATAACCTGCTTCTCCCGTTTTTCAGCTTTCTCAAACGTAAAAGAATCGTCCGCAGAAAAGCGGAAAAACGGTTTGCCTTTTACCGCCGACGCACTTACCAAAGCGGACGGGAAATACCGCTCGCCCGCCTTTGCCGGAAATGCAGTTGCGGACTGCATAAACGGAGTTTTACATCGTATACGGTTCTTGCAGTCCGCCCTGTCCACCCCCGCCCTATCCATCTGCTTCAAGCTAAATCCTCCGTATCCAGTTTCTCCGTCCACCCTTATACCAACCGGCTCGCAAGTTTGTCGCCAGACAAACTTGCAGCGGACGGCAGACCAAGTTAAATCCTCCGCATCCCAGTTTCTCCGTCCGCCCGGTTACTGAAGGCAATGCGACTCGATGAGGTTCAAGCGGTTTGCTTTGATCTCTACGGAGGGGTATGCGCGGGAAGCAACGGAGCGGCCGCCGCTTTTAAAGGAAACGCTGACATCGTATGTTCCCGGCGCGAGGGTAAGGCCTGCAACGAATGCGTTTGCCGGAAAGTAGCGCGAGGTGCGGACATCGGCGCGTTCGCTTGCAAAAATGCTCACTTTTGTTGCTGCGCCGAGCAATGAAAGGATGGCGGATGCGGCGGAATCGTCAACAAGCGCGGCGGCGGTGTCAAATGCAAGCGTCGCCGTCAACTTTGCGGCCATACGCCCGATCGTTTTTGCAACAATCAGCGCGTACTTTTGCTCGTAGGTTTCCATCGCAATACGCTCAATGCTTTCGATTTTCTCCGTCGGAAGCGCATACACAAAGCCGTCCGCGTGCGCGGCGATGCGCCATTCAATTTCATCAATATGCGAACCGCGCATTTCCATCACCGGAAGCGCGATTCGATAAAATCCGTCCACCGCCCACAGCGGCGCATCTTCTTCATGTTTTTCGGGCGCCTGCCCCGTAAATGCCAACATATTAAGCCGCGCCATTCCCTTCGGAACCGAAAGCTCCTCGCCGATGCTGCGCGGGCAGGCAAAATCGTAGAGTTTCGGCTGCAAGGCGAATGCCTGTTCGATTTGCCGGAGGTCAACCGCCGCGTTGCTCAGGTCGCCGTCCGCCCGGTAGAGCAGCATACTCAGGTAGCGGGCAAGCGCGCAATTATGAAAAGTCAATTCGTATTCCGGAACCGACTGCGCATCGGACGCAAGCTGCATCTTGCGCTCTTCGATTTGCGCTTGATACCGTGCCGTAATCGTTTTGAGCTTGGTGTCGAACCGGCGAATCTCCACCATCGCATCGTCAAATTTACCGAGCTCCAGATAATTGAGCGCCATAAACACATTCGTGTAAACGTCCTCATACGGATCGCCGCTGTAATCGATAACCGTATCGTTTACGATGACCGAACCGATCGCCTGCGTAACGCTTTTTGTCGCATTCCGCTCAAAGAGAGCTTCCGCCGCCGAAAGTTCCGCATTCGAGCGACCGTATTCGCCGGCGTAATGCGAAATCAACCCGCTGTCAAGCAGCTTAAGCGATTCGTCGGCCGGCGCATAAACAGCTCCTTCGTCTTCCGAAAGCGCCCCGTACGCCGCCTGATAGTCGCCGCCGGCAATGCTTTGGTCGATTTGTCTGAAATTATAGTCCGCCATCGTAACGCAAGACGTCAAAACGAAGGCGCCGAATGCGATGCGGGCGGCCGGATTTTTCCGTTTCATGCCGGTTTAATCTTCCGCCATCAAGGTGATAAGCGTCTTCGTGTCGGCAATAATGTTTTTGACAAGGCAATACTCGTCGGGCATGTGCGCCTGTTCGTCAAGCGTGCTCCACACCGCCGCATGGTACCCTGCACGGCGCAATTCCGCACCGACCGTTCCCCCGCCGATACCGATGGTGCGCGCAGTGATGCCGTGCGTTTTCTTAAGCGCGGCCGTCAGACGCCGGACGATCGGAGCGTCGGCAGGAGTTGCCGGAGACTGACTTTTGTTCGGCGTTTCAAACAAAACGGTTACGCCGTATTCCTTTTCCACCGCGTCCGCAATCCGGCGCGCTTCGGCAAGCACATCGTCCAAATCGTAGCGCGGCAGCATCCGGCAATCCATGTAGAAAGTGTCGGCGCCCGGAATGATGTTGACGCTTTCAACGTTCGCAAGGCGCATCGTCGGTTCAATCGTACTGTGATCCGGTTCAAATAGCGAATCCGTTTCGTTGAACTTTTTTTCCATTGCGTGCAGGCGAAGCGACAAGTCGGAAGCAGCAAGGCAAGCGTTTATCCCCTGATCGGGACGGGAGGCGTGAATCTGCTTTCCTTTCACAGTAACTTTCAGCCACAAAAGATTTTTTTCAGCAATTTCGATCGTTTCTCCCTTGCTGTCGCCGCCGTCGGGAATCAAAATCAAATCCTGCTTCCGGAACAAATCCGTATGCGTAAGCAGCCAGCCGATGCCGTATGCGCTGCCGACTTCTTCGTCGGCCATAAAAAGCAATTTCACTGTGTGCGAAGGCGTTACGCCGTTTTTGACGAAGGCGAGCGCGGCAAAAACCGCGCTGACCAAGCCCTGCTGGTTATCTTCAACGCCGCGCCCGATGAGTTTTCCGTCCTTTTCCACCACCGTCCACGGATCGGAATGCCACAGAGACGCATCTCCCGGAGCGACGACATCCAAGTGCGCCATAATCCACAGCGCATAATCGTCGGAGGCGCCCGGAATCGTTACGACGATGCTTGGCCGGACGCCGCTTTCAACTCGGCTGTCGGGAGCTTCAAATCGCTCAATAGCGGAAAACCCCTGCGCAGAAAGCCACTGCATCAATGCAGCGCATTTTTTATATTCACCCTGCCCGCCCGCTTCCGGAGCCAGCGCAGGATGAGCCGTCAAAAGCGTTTCAAGCGCAACCATCTCGCGTTCGCTTGCATCGGCAAAGTCATACAATTTCGTTAAATCTCGTTCCATTGTGTACCTGTCTGTTTCATCGCATTGAATTTCTTATACGCCGTCCATGTCGATGCGATGAGCGTGTCGACATCCGAATAGCGCGCCGTCCAGCCGAGCGTTTCTTTTGCCCGCGCGGAAGACGCGACGAGCGCCGCCGGGTCTCCCGCACGCCGGTCGACCGTTACTGCAGGAATCGGCTTCCCCGTGATGCGCCGCGCCGCCTCCACCATCTCTTTTACCGACGTACCCGTTTCGCTTCCGAGATTGAGTTTGAGGTTTTCGCCGCGCCCGGCAATGTATTCGAGCGCCTTTACGTGCGCCGCCGCAAGATCCGAAACATGCACGTAATCGCGGATGCAGGTGCCGTCGCGCGTATCGTAGTCGCCGCCGAAAATCCGCAGCTCCTTGCGCCAGCCCATCGCCGTTTCCATAATCACCGGCAAAAGATTCGCCGGATTTTGCTCAAGCCCGAAAAGCTCTCCATCGACGTCGTAGCCGGCCGCATTAAAATAGCGCAAAGCCGCAAAATGCAGTCCGCGGAGTTTTGAATACCAATCCATAAACTCTTCTATAGAAAGCTTTGTGTAGCCGTAAAAGTTTTCAGGATTTTTCGGGTGCTCCTCATCGATCGGAATGCGCTCCGGTTCGCCGAATATCGCCGCCGACGATGAAAACACGACATTTTTACAGCCACCCTTGAGCACCGCATTCAAAATGTTGAGCGTTCCGGTTATGTTGTTGACCGAATATTTTTCCGGCTCGATCATTGACTCGCCGGCCGCCTTAAACGCCGCAAGGTGAATGCATGCGTCAAATCCGCGGGCAAACGCCGCGTCCAAATCCTGCGGCAGCAAAATATTTCCGTAAATGAAACCGTTCGCCGGAAAAAGATTCTGCCGAAGCCCGCTTGAAAGATTGTCGAACACCGTAACCGTGTGCCCGCCCTTCATCAGCTGCTTTACGACATGGCTGCCGATGTATCCGGCTCCGCCTATCACCAGTGCGTTCATAGCGCCTCCATATCTATTGTTTACGCGAGCGGGCCCTTGCCCGCCGTCCGAATACAGCTCCGGCACGTGCATCTTCTCGCGCCCGAATTTCCGCCTGCGCCGTTTTATCCGCGTCCCTCAGCTGATTTGACATCGACGTATCGCTCTCCCTTTCAGGCGTCGCACGTCCGTTCAGACAGTCCGCTCCGCCTCCGGATGCATACCGACCGCGCCGCATACGAGCGATAATTATACGCTTTGCCTGCGGGAAAGCAAGCAGGCCGCTCGGTCGAAGGCACGGACGGCGCTCTTTTCCAGGTCCGGCGGCACGCGGGACATCTCCGCACACAGCATTCCCACATCGCTTGCAGACGATCCGGCTGTTATCCGCACGGCGCGACCGGCATCCACTTTCCGCAACAATGAACAAAGTTGTTGCTCCCAAGCGCATCAGTGCACCGGTAGGCGCATCAAGCGGCCGACTGCGTAGCGGAAAACCGGAAACACAAGCGGTCGCTCAGCTCACGCATCGGTCGACGGCAAAACTGCCGCACGCTAGGCGGGTGCAAGCGATTCATGCCCGCTCGTGGCATTCCCGCATCGCTTGCAGGCGGTTCCGACTGTTATCCGCATGGCGCGACCGGCACCCGTCTTCCGCAACAATGAGAGAAGTCAGTACGCCCACTCGCATCGTTCACCGGCGGACGCATCAAGCGTCCGACTGCGTAGCGGAAAATCGGAAACACAAACGGCCCCGCACCTCACGCACCGGTCAACGGTAAAACTGCCGCACACCAAGCGGGACGCAAGCGATTCATGTACGGCGGCAAGCGAGGCATCTCCGCGCACGGCATTCCCGCATCGCGTGTGGCAGCTACGCAGTGTCCGGAGACGAATGCGCCGCGCCCGTTTTGATTCCGTACAGGTTTGAGAAGTTCGTTTTCAGTGCGGAGGCGAATTGCGCTTCCGGAATGCCGTCCGGGCGGAGCGCGTAAGCGGCGCGGTAGATGCGCATAATTTCTTCCGGCGCGGTGAACGCCTCGCCTTTGAGCGTCTGGAAGGGGGCGTCGGTTTCAAGCAGCAGCTGGTTGAGCGGCAATTCGCGGACGCAGGAGAGCGTTTTTTTGTTACCGTTTAAAATTTGCTTTCCAAAGCTAAAATAGATGTGCAAGCCTTTTGCAGCCAGCGCCCGCGCTTCCCGGATTCCGCCGAAAAAAGAGTGAAAGAGTACTGCCGGCACCGCCTTAAGCCGTTTGATATCGGCAAAGACAAAATCGATTCCTTTCCGGCAATGCACGACCAGCGGCTTTCGATACGCGGCGGCAAGTTCAAGCTGAATGCGCCATGCCTCTTTTTGCCGCTCAATGTCCGCCTTAAATTCTTGAGTAAAAAGATCGAATCCGGCCTCCCCGACGGCTCCGATCCGCTCTTCTTTGAGGAGCCGTTCCAGAAAATCCGCATTTTCCACCAGCGGATTTTGCGGATGCAACCCGAACGAAAGCGTCGGATGCAGATTCGTCCGCCCCGCAAGGCGTCGGCACTCCTGTTCCTGCAATAAAAACTCCGCAACGTCATGGGCGCACGTGCACGCGTAATATTCTTCCGACGGATTGATATCGGGAACGGAACAGCGGTATTCGCCGCACTGCACCAGATGCAAATGGGCGTCGCAGAAACAAGAAAAATCTAACATCTTTTTGAAGATATCCGAAAATAGAAATATAGTTAAGGCTACGACCGGCTTTTGGAGGAATGCGGCGGTTTTGTTCGCATTTTTCGTAATGTTTACAGTCTGTCTTTTGCCGATATTCATTTTTAGAGGGGCAACTCATGAAAAGTTATTCGCTTAAAAGCTTGGGCAACAAAAACGACTATATGACTATCGTAAAAGAAACGCCTGAAGGCTATGTCATCCGCATCGTGCGCGATTTGGACGGCTATGAAGAAGTAACGACGGATTTTTTGAGCAGAGAGCTTTTTGAATGCTGCATACGCACAGGATATTTAACTGAAATTGAAGAACCGGTAAAAATTGCCGTCAATGCGTAAGCGATGCTGCAAGGCGGAGGAGCTTCTTTCTCCGCTTCCGTGCAGTTTATCGCTTAAATGAAACGCGCCGGAAACGGATTAGGCCAAACCCTGCGCGCTTTTTCCAAAATAGTTTGAAATTTCATGGAGCGCACCTGTTGCGCGCGCCTCTTTATCCGCCGAAGACGGCAGCCAGTGAATTAGGACTCCGTTTCGTTCCATCCTTCTAAACCATGTTTCCTGCCGTTTTGCAAACTGGCGAATAGCGATATTCAACTCTTCAAAGAGCGCTTGCTCGGATGCGATCGTGCCTTTCAGGAAGCGGGCGCAGTACTTACACTCAAGTCCGAGCTTTTCAAGCGTTTCCCAAGAGACGCCGCCTTCATGTAAACGCGCAACTTCTTCAATCATCCCGGCGGCAAGACGAGCTTTCAGCCGTGCGGCAATGTTTTCCCGCAGGGCCGGACGTTCAAGCCGGACGCCTAAAATGAGCGGGCGGATGTCCGGACGCGCAATCATCGCGCTCCGGAGCTTTTCCGCCTCCCCGCTTTGCATAAAGACGGCAATTTCGATGGCGCGCACCATGCGTTCGCGGATGAGTAAGTCCGATTTGTTGTGCAGGTCGGGCTTTAAGGCTAAAAGCATTGCGCCAAGCTCTGCAAGCGACTTTTCCTCCAGCTGAGCGCGCAACGCAGGATTTTCCGGCACCGCGACAAAATCGTAATTTCTCACCACCGCATCAAGATACAGTCCCGTGCCGCCGACGATAACCGGCAACTTTCCACGCGCAGAGATGTCGCCAAAGGTACGGTAGAAATCCTGCTGGTAGCGGAACACATTGTATTCTTCCGTCCGTAAATCCGCTTTGTCGATTAAATGATAGGGAACCGGTGCGCCGCCGTCCGCGTATTCCGCCAAATCCTTGCCGGAGCATATATCCAATCCGATGTAGATTTGCCGGGAATCGGCGGAAATAATTTCTCCGTTGTACGCACGGGCGATGCGCACACCGACGGCTGTCTTTCCGGCGGCAGTTGCGCCGAGCACCATCACCGCATTATACGGACAATCAGATATTTTCGTTTCCATTTTGTTCCATTAAAACTGTTTGCACGAGGGAATGCCCGTCGACACGCCGCGCATCCATCCAAGTCGCCGCACGGAAAGCAGAGCGGAGACGGCAGCAGGAGCAAACGGTATTCCGGCACGGCCGATTTTGGACTAGAAGATACGGCAGACAGCGCATTTCAAATATTCCGACTTCGGATAGCCGAGCAGCACCGGATGATCGGGAGCCGCACCGCGTTTTTCAATAATCTGCACGCACCGACGACTGTCGGAAGCCGCATGCGCGAGCATATCGTAAAAATAATGCGCATCAAAAAAATGCGAACAGGAGCAGGTAACGAGGATGCCTCCCGCATTGAGCAGCCGCATTGCTCGTAAGTTAATTTCCTTATAGCCGCCGTATGCTTTTTGGATGGAGCGCGCATTTTTTGCGAACGCCGGCGGATCGAGAATGATGACGTCAAACTTTTCCCCGTCCGCCTCATATTTTTTCAGCAAATCGAACACATCCGCGCACACCGCTTTTACATTCGCCTGAAAACCGTTGAGCCGGATATTTTTTTCGACGAGCGCAACCGCATCGGCAGAAATGTCGACGGCAATTACCTCCCGCGCACCGGCTTTTGCCGCATTTAAGGCGAACGCGCCGGTATGCGTGCACGCATCCAACACCCGCTTGCCGCGGCAAAACGAAGAAGCCGCCCGCCGGTTTTCCTTCTGATCGAGAAAAAAGCCCGTTTTCTGCCCGTCGGCAATGTCGACGTAAAATTGCACGCCGTTTTCTTCTATTATAATAGGCGTATCGTCCTGCCCGCCGGTAAGCCATCCTTTTGCAGGAGAGAGCCCCTCCTTCTCGCGGACGCTGGCATCGCTGCGCTCATAAATCTCCGTAGGCTTCACGCATTTTTCCAGCGCCTGAATAATTTCCGAGCGGAATCGCTCGCACGCGTATGCAAGAAACTGCACGACCAGATAGGTTTTCCCGTCGACAGTGCAATACCGCTCGCAAATAAAGCCTGGAACAAAATCGGCCTCCGCAAAAACCAGCCTGCACGAAACCGCATCCCCATACCGCGCGCGCCGGATATTGACTGCATCGAAAATCCGCTTCTCCCAGTACGTGCGCGTGTCGGAAAATATTTTGTCCGCGTGTTCGGCGCCGATAAGCCGGACGGTAATCTTTGAATGCGGATTGATAATGCCCGTTCCGATAAAACCGCCGGCCTTCGTGTACACTTCAACGCCGCAGCCGGCCGCAACGTCCGCTTCACCGAGCGGCTTCCGCTGCCATTCTGCATCGTCGGTAAAACGGTATTTAATATGCGAAATCTCATTGTCGAAAACCCACGGCCCCCCGAGCAGGAGAGCGGCTTCCTCTTTCGCATGCAAAAAAACACGTGCAAAACTACTCATGCCGCCGAGTATAGAGAAAAGAATCCGCTTGGACAATCGCGCGCGTTTTTTAATGCGTCCTCCGCCGCCCGATGCCGCCGCGCTTCCGCAACTTTGCGGGCGCCTGTGAATCTTTCTCCCGCTTTATGCTATAATCGCGCTGTGGAATTGTCAGATGAGTTAGCCGCAAAGCTGCGTGCGCTTGCGGACACGTATGAAAACGCGGGTTTTATGGACGGGGATCCGAGCATGACGCTGACGCGCTATAAAAATCAGCCGGATATTGAGGCGGCAGCCTTTATTTCTGCGATGCTGGCCTTTGGGCGGCGGGATCAGTTTTTGAAAAAGACCGCCTTTATTTTGTCGCTGGCGGATGCGGCGGGCGGCATTGCGCATTGGCTGCAAAGCGGCGCGTACCAGGCGGACTTTGTTCCCGCAGTTTCTGCGTCCCCTGACGGCGCATCGGAGAGAACGGAGGATGCGCCGCCTTCGCCGCAGTATGAGCGGAAATTCTACCGGTTCTATTCGTATCGGGATATGCTGGACTTGTTTGACGCGCTTGCCGGAATTTTACGGGAATGCCCGACCATGAGCGACTATTTTGAGCTGCGCTACCGGCAGGCATTGCGTGATTCGGCGTGCGATTCGCTTCCGCTCGCGCCGCTGGTAAGCCGGGCTTTTGCATCGTGCGCGGCGGTTCCGCACGGGAAGGAGAGCGCGAATAAGCGCGTCAACATGTTTTTGCGCTGGATGGTGCGGAGGAATTCGCCGGTCGATTTGGGGCTGTGGACGTGGTATCATCCTGCCGATTTGATTATGCCGCTCGACACGCACGTTTTGCGGATTGCCGCACAGTTCGGTTTGATCCCGAAGAACGCTCGCGGCAATTTGAAAACGGCGCTCGCGCTGACCGCTCTGCTGAAAACGGTGTGGCCGGATGATCCGTGCCGGGGCGATTTTGCGCTGTTCGGGTTGGGCGTTGATGCGGATGCGCGCTGAACGGCAGTGCGGCCGGACGGCTTGCGCACTTTTTGCACCTATCGAAAGAAATGGAGACGTTGATGAAGGATGTTATATTTTTTGATTTGGACGGAACGCTCACGGATTCGCAGGACGGCATTTTGCATTCGATGCATTATGCGCTGAGCCTGTACGGAATCGACCGCAGCGACGATGAGCTCAAAACGCATATCGGCCCGCCGTTGATTGAGACGTTCCGGACGCTCGGTTTTCCGCCGGAAAAAGTGTCGGAGGCGCTGGCAACGTATCGCACCTATTTTGCCGCTCACGGAATGTTTGAAAATCGTGTGTACGACGGCATAGAAGAGGTGCTTACGCGCCTCAAGGAAGGCGGTAAGCGGCTTGCCGTCGCAACGTCCAAGCCGGAAAAATATTCGGTGCAAATATTGGAACATTTCAATCTTGCGCAATACTTTGAGAAAATATGCGGCTGCCGGTTGGACGAAAGCCGGAGCGACAAGGCGGAAGTGATCGCATACGCAATGGAATCCTGTGCGCTTGACCGATCGGACTGCGCCCGTATTTTAATGGTCGGCGACCGCTACACCGACATCATCGGCGCGCACAAAAACGGTATTGCTGCCGCCGCGGTCTTATACGGTTACGGCAGCCGAACAGAATTCGAAGAAAACGGCGCGGATTATATCGTAGAAACCGTCCCGCACTTGCAGGAATTGCTGGAAAATCTGTAAGCATGGCGGAAAGCGCAATCCGCTCCGCCGGAAAATGTTTCGACGGCAAGGCAACGGCGCGGGAGCTTGCAGGATGCGCTCAACGAAAAAACTGCACGGCGGCAATGCTCCGTGCCCGCGTTCTTATATTGCGCCGAGCGATGCTGCAAAGCCGTCGGCACGGGGGACGAGCGTGAGCCGCCGGAACTCACCCGTGCGTTCCCCTTCACGCTTCGGCGGGATGCCGCGAACCTCCTCGATTCGGCGCGGCGGTTCAGCCCTCTTCTTCGTACTTAAATTGCCCGATTTCACGGTAGAGGGATTCGATGTTTTCTTTATTTTCCAGCGTAATTTCGTTGACTTCGTGGACGGAACAGTTGATTTCCGCTGCTCCGGCCGACATTTCCTTCATGCTGTCGGCAATGTTGTCCGCCATTTCCCCGATGCGCTCCATTTCGCCTGAAACTTTATTGCTGCCCTTGAGAATTTCATCGGAACTGGTTTTTACCGCCTGCGTAATGCTGTCGATTTTGTGCATCGCTTCAATAATCCGCTCGCTTTTCGCGTTCTGCTCCTGCATGCGCTCCATAATGTGCGATTCCTGATTTTTCGTTTCTTCGACGAGCGTAAACATTTCATCGAATTGGCGTTCGATGACAATGGCCGTGTCGCTGACTTTTTCGATTTTGTCTTTGAGGCTCTGCAGGATTCCCGTGATGTTTTTCCCGTGCTCATTCGACTCTTCCGAAAGTTTCCGAATCTCGTCTGCGACAACCGCAAAGCCCTTGCCGGTTTCCCCCGCGTGCGCCGCTTCGATCGCCGCGTTCATCGAAAGCAGCTTCGTCTGTTCGGCAATCGATTGGATAACCGCGCTCGTATCGAGCAGGATTTTTGAGCTTTCGTTCACCGCGCGGCTTAAATCCACCGCCGTTCCGACCGCCGCCTTGCCGTGATCGGTCGCTTCGTTGAGCCGCTCAAGCGAATGCAGATTGTTTTGCACAACGCCCGTAACGGTTTGTATGTTGCCGAGCATCTGCGTAACGTCTTGCGAAGACGAGGCAACCGCGTCGTTTTGCCGCGCAATATCGGTATCCAGCTTTTCTATCGTCCCTTCCATAACTTGCAGCGCCGCGCCGACCGACACAATGCTCGACGTGTGCGTCAGAATCTGCTTTTTGACATTTTCGATATTGGCGCCGATTTCATTGACTGCGCTTGCAGTTTGCGTCATGTTGGCGGCAAGCGATGTGCCGGTCGACTGCATAACTGTTGCGCTCTTTGAAATGTGCGATATGGTCAGCCGGATTTTTTCGATTGTTTCATTAAAATACTGCGACAGCAGGGCGATTTCGTCATTGCCCTTAACCGGAAGCGCCACGGTCAAATCGCCGTCGCCTTCCGAAATGTTTTTCAGATTCTTCGACAGCACTTCAATCGGCCGAATGAAGAGGCGGATCGCAACGGCGAGAAAGAAAACGACGGACACCGCCAAAACTATGCTGCCGGCCGCCGCGTTCCGCCGGATATTCGCCGCAAAGGTTTTTTGCAGCTGCCGTTCTTCCCAATCGACGGTCTGCTCGATTTCGTAAACATAGTTGCCGGTGCCAATAACCCATTTATATTCGGGAAACGACGCCGTATACGTCCGCTTTTGATAGTCGGCAGCATCGGTGAGGCTCCGGTACCAATAGTCGCAATAGCCGCCGCCGATATTTTTTCCGATTTCAATAAAATCCTTTACCATGTATTTGCCGTGAATGTCCTGCCAGCCGAGTCGGTTTGTATTTTCGGCCGCAGGATTGACGGGAAGCAGCACGTTTATGCCGTCGAACGTATCGATCCAAAAATATCCTTCCGTTCCATAGCGTATTTCGCGCACGATTTCTTTTATCGTCTCCTGCCGCTCCTTGAGTGCAAGCCCCTTGCGCGCGTAAAAGGTGTCATAGGATTTTATCAAACTGATGAGATTTTGCACCTGCCACTTTATCTTTTCATCGTAATCGGCAGCCATGCGCGATTCCATTCGGGTAACGGTATATTTTTGCTGCTGCAGGAGCGCATAGGTGCCGGTTACCATAAAAAATGCCGAAACGGAAAACAAAATCAATACGGAAATGACGGCGACTTTGATTTTGATGCTGCCGAAGTGCCGGTTTTGCGTCTTTACGCCGGAATGATTGGAACGTGCGTTTTTCATTTTTCATCCTCATTACAGTGAACGTTAACGAAAAGAATTACAAAATGCCCGCGCTGGTGCGCCAATTTAGGCGATTCTATATAATCATGGCGCAAATTACAAGGATTGCGATTCCCTCCCGAACGCAGCGGAATGCATTTTCGGCGGCTGCATATCGCACATCACCCGTTCCCTGTCTGCCGCACGGAAATCAATTTTGCCTCATACGGAACAGAGTGCCGTTCAAGGGGCGCTTTGATTGCCCCGCGCGTTTATACATACGGATCCGATTAAGTACAAGTCTGCGCAGCATATTGAGATTCTGCGGTACGTTTTGTTTTCCGGCACGCCTTTTCGATAGCGCTTTTCTCCAATCCGGCAAGCTCCCGTTCGGAAAGCCGCAATCTTCCACCGTCTGGCGCGCCGCCTCCCCCTCTTGCATCAGGTAGCTGCAATGTCTTGCATTTCTTTTTCATGATAAATTACCGCACCCGTGATGCGCGCCTCGCTTGCCTGACGGGAATACCGACAGGATACACACAACCGGCGATCCGTTTAGATTTATCTTAAATTGAGGAAGGGGCGATTAAGGTAAACATATAAAATAACGTTTTCCGTCCGCCAAAGCTCGCGGCACGGACATTCGAAATGCCGTCCGCTCCGCACGGCTTTCTATTCAATGACATTCGAATGCAAAACCATCGCTTCTTTGTATTCTTTTGAAGAAGCGGCGAACAAATTCGTTTCCGGCAGTTTTTCGAGCATGGTAACCTGCCCGTCAAATTCGGTATGCGTGTCAATGCGTATGCGCGGTGTCGTTATGTTTCCGGTAAGCGTGCCGCCTTTACAAAGTTCGACGGAATCCGCAGCTTCGATGTCGCCTGTAACCGAACCGGAAATGACAATCGACCGGGCGGATATTTTTTCTACGGTGCAAAGCGCCGTGCGGGCAATTTCAAGATTGCCGGTTGCGGTAATTTTTCCGTGAAATTTTCCGGCGATTACAAGATCATCCGTAAACTCAAGGGAGCCTTCAAATTCCGTCTCCGTGCCGAACACAGTCAATGTACGCCGCGCCTTCTCTTTTGCCGGAGGGGCCTTGCCGCTTTCGCTAGCGGGCTGCTCGACCTGCATCTCTTCCGTTTGATTTTCCATTGCCATTCCACCTCTTATTACTATATACGCCGATTGCTTATGGGAGCCGCATCCAAAGACCGTGCCGCTTCTCCATTCGGCCGTGTGTTTCTTATTTCCGCATTTCCGCGGCGGCGCAGGGATTCAATGCGCCTCTCCGCCGCATAGAGATTATGACATTGAGCAAATAATAAAGTCAATCGAGCGGCATCTGCTACCGTAGCCCTCTTCCGCGCCGAAAATTCCCCCGCAGTCGGCATATAGGAGAGAGTTGCATCGCCCTCTATAAACAAGAAATGCGCCCCATATCGGAGCGCATTTCCCGCATCAGAAATGATGCCGATCAGCTACTATCTCAGCAAGCTGAGGACATTCTGGCTGGACTGATTGGCCTGTGCCAGCATCGCTGTACCGGCCTGAGAAAGAACCTGATCCTTGGAGAAGCGAACCATCTCTTCTGCCATGTCAGTGTCGCGGATTCTTGATTCGGAAGCCTGAAGATTCTCCGCACCGATATCAAGGCCTGCAACAGTGTGCTCAAGGCGGTTCTGGTAAGCACCGAGGTCTGCACGCTGCTTGTTGATCTTCTTCAACGCTTCATCGAGCGTACCGATTGCGCGGTTCGCTTCTTCCGGAGTCTGAAGATCCAAAATGGTTTCATCGCCGACATTGCGTACACCAAGAGCCATAGCCGTCATCGTGCCGACATAAACCTGTGTTCTCTGATCCATGTTTGCACCGATATGGAACCACATAGAAGCAGTCACAACGTTTTCGCCGGTCGGGCGTGCATAGCGTCCAGTCAGCATGTTCATGCCGTTGAACTGGGCAGTGCTTGCAATACGATCGATTTCCGCAACGAGAGAAGAAACCTCAACCTGAATCATTGTGCGGTCTTCATCCGTGTAGACGCCGTTAGAAGACTGAACTGCAAGTTCGCGGATGCGGTGGATGATGTCTTCCGTTTCCTGCAGATAGCCTTCGGTCGTCTGAATGAAAGAAATACCATTCTGAGCGTTTTCCGAAGCTTTGTTCAAACCGCGGATCTGTGCGCGCATCTTTTCGGATACGGCAAGACCGGAAGCATCGTCGCCTGCGCGGTTAATTTTCAATCCTGAGGAAAGTTTTTCCATGCTCTTCTGAACATGGAGATCAACGATTCCCTGGGAACGCTGAGCGAACATAGCGCTCATGTTGTGATTAATGACCATAGTTGTCTCCTTGGTGTTATCTTTACAAACCTATAAGCTTGTTTTTAAAAGGTTCCACCGCCCTTTACTTTATATTCGGAGATAGGGGAAAAAACTTAAGCGAAAACGGCGCAATTTATTCTTTTTTGCGGAAGGAACGCCGGCCGGATTCTTGCACGGGAAATGAATTTGCCTTCTCTTTCTAGCGCAAACGGCGCCGTACCGCTATACTGCGCACATGACAGATATTCATATGATGCAGCGATTGGCGCTCCTCGCGGCGGAAAACGGGCCGCTGTGCGTCGGCTTGGACACGGATCCGTCGTATTTACCGGCGCCGGTGATTGAAGCGGCCGGTTCGCGCGCGGGCGCCGTCCTAGCGTATAATAGAAAGATAATCGATTTAATTGCGGCGGATAAGAGCGCGTGCTGCTGCAAGGTGCAGATTGCCTATTACGAGGCGATGGGCATTCAGGGGCTCCAGGCGTATGCCGAAACGCTCCGCGCCATAAGGAATGCAGGCTTGGTCGCCGTCTCCGACATCAAGCGGGGTGACATCGCAAATACGGCGGCAGCCTACGCAAAGGCGCATTTTTCAGGCGATTTTGAAACTGACATCATAACGGTCAATCCGTATATGGGATTTGATACGCTGCAGCCCTTTGCCGAATACTGCACGCCTTCCGGCGGAAAAAAAGGAATGTTCGTGCTTTTGCGGACGTCGAATCCGGGGGCGGCGGACATTCAGCAACAGGAATTGAAGCGCGGCGGCACCGTTTTAGAGCGGGTTATCGATGAGTTGAACCGGCTGGCGGCCGATTTCCGCACACTGTACAGCGAAAGCTCTTGTTCGCCGATCGGTGCAGTCGTCGGCTGCACGCACAAAGACGATGCGAAGTATTTGCGGAAACGCTGCCCCAGCATTTTCTTTTTAATTCCCGGCTACGGAGCGCAAGGGGGAGACGCAGCATTAGCGGCCACGCTGCTCAAAAACGCCACCGGAACCGTCAACTCCTCCCGCGCAATTTTATGCGCATGGCAAAAGGACGAAAGGCTTGCAGCCAAACGGGAAGCAAACGCACTCACGCTCAACGACATTGCCCAATCCGCCGCAATCGCCGCAACCCGAAGCAAAAACGAATTGCTCCAAGCGGTCTCTCACGCAGGAAGTCAGTAAGGATGTACGCCGGCACGCAGTTTTGGGGCCATCGGGCAATCCCGCCAGCGTAAAAGTAGCTTGCGCAGGAGGCAGTACAGGCGTAGATGCCGCTTGCACTGCCACCATTAGGAAGGCGGTATGCAAAACAAGCAATTTGCTCAGATGGACGTACATAAACTTCGCTGACTGGAAATCATATATGCAGATGCAATAGCATTCTTAAAATCCGATATGCTTTCTGATAAAGCACTCGGGCTGTCATACATACGAATTGCAGCGTTATCGATGAGGGGCGGCATGATCTCTGCAAAACAATCGGTTTGCTCAGATAGGTACATATAAACTTTGCTGACCGGAAATCATATAGGTAGATGCAATAGCATTCTTAAAATCCGATATGCTTTCTGATAAAGCACTCGGGCCGTCATACATACGAATTGCAGTGTTATCGATGAGGGGCGGCATGATTTCTGGTAAACAATCGGTTTGATCAGCTAGGGACACGTAACTTACCCTGACCGAAAATCGTATCTGTAGATGCAGTGCATTCTTACAAATTGTAGCGTCATCGATGAGGGGGTGGCATGATCTTTGCAAAACAATCGGTTTGCTCAGATGGACGTACATAAACTTCGCTGACTGGAAATCATATAGGTAGATGCAGTCATTCCTAAAATCCGATATGCTTTCTGGTAAGAAGCTGTTTAATATCTTCTAAGCAGAAACGATATAAAAGTCAGTATAATGAATTGCGGTACGGTATTATACTTTCTCCCGCAGTTTTTCCAAAGTCTCCGCTGTTTTTCAAGCCATGCAAAGCTTCGTTCCACTATCCAGCATTTGGGAATTACTTCGAATACATGTAATTTATTGCGCTTGACTACTTGTACCGTTACCTCTTCACCCAAAACTGCCTTGACATCATCGGAAAATGGCTTTCCTTTATAGCCGTCGTCACACAAAATGCTTTTCATTTCCGTCAATTCATCTTTATTTTGCCCAAAAGCGAGTAAGGCACCCTTTCTGTCGGTAACATTGGCTGCAGTTACGGAGAGGGCATGCGGGACCCCTTGTGTATCGAGTGCTATATGCCGCTTTATTCCCGATATTTTCTTACCCTTCGGCGCTGTCGGTATTTTTAAGGCTCTGCGCATCTACTATAAGAAAGCTGCTCTTGTAGATTTGCGCCCCTGTTTTGTACGAGCCTCGTCAATTAATTTTTTTAGCACCGGTGTAAAAGTCTTTGTTGTCTATTCTGTGGCTTAGTCTATAGGCTGAAATAATAGTAAACAGTATTCTATTTGGGAAAACCTTCAGGCAGCACACGCCATTGGCAAGCGCTTTTGAGCAGGTACAGTATGGCACAAAATACTTCATATAGATCGACTTTCCTCGGCGCGGTCTTTTTTAGTCCGCTTTCCAATAACGGGCGGATATGCTCAAATTGTTTGCGCGTTATATCGGTAGGATACTGCTTTCTCATGAGGGAATTGTAGCATATTGCCTAGAGTTTAAGCAAATTCTAAAAGCAAGCCTTAAACCTTTTCTCTTCGAATCTCGCAGTTTTCCTCCCCTGTGATCCATCCTCCCTTGGTCACGACAAAAGTACTTGCGCCCTTTGGTTCCAATATTATCTCCATATTTTAAACTCTTGAGTAAGTTACATGTGTTATTTATAAAAACAAGCGAATCCCGGC
Organism: uncultured Treponema sp.; assembly: GCA_963543045.1. Classification (GTDB taxonomy): domain Bacteria; phylum Spirochaetota; class Spirochaetia; order Treponematales; family Treponemataceae; genus Treponema_D. Next base: position 2,189 of record CAUTZW010000051.1, on the reverse strand, counting down.
ATTCGGGCTTATGAGCAATAATACCGATATGGTTCTATTTCAGATTTTACCTGTTTTTCCATATGGTAATAACGAAAACGACTACTTTTTAAAATACTATTGACATAAGGTACTGAAATCAATTTATGAGAAAAAACATTGATATTGCATAATTTAATTACTGTAACCGTATACCTAGAAAAAACTATCATTTTCGGAATATTTTACGATTTTTAAGCGTTAAATCTATATAAACTACAAAATATTGATTTATGAACGAACAAGAAGCAGATGCAAACTTAAAATTGATTTCCACGGAAATCAATTTTTACCGAGGGCGGTTAATAAATCGTATGGCTTCATGAGCGCGCGGATCATAATGCTGTTCAAGGGCAACTTTGGCCTAGTTTTTTTCTCGTGATGCCAAGTTTTCTAGTCGTTTCAAGAATGATGACGGGCAACAGCCGAATACTTCTACGATTTCTTTGGAGTAGCATATTCGATAAGCTTTTCCTGGATGATTTTTTTATTGACTGACCTCCAAACTTTCTTGGCTACATCGCCAGTCGCATTGCATCGCTTGCGCCACGCAATGACAGCACCGATATGCACTTTGAATATCGTCACAGTCTACTCCAACATGTCCCCGTCTTCTACATATTTGATTACTCGGACTCGGAGTCTTAGCTCTTTACTGTAAGCCATGTGGAGAAGAATAGAGGACTTTTATTTATATTTCAAGGCAAATAGATATAGTAGGCAATCAACCTTCGGAGGACTTTCTTTACTTCTGCCCGCTTCAATTTCCTTATGCGGTATGACTTCTCATCTTCAGCGCCGCAAAAAAGAATTCCATCCTCGCATTATCATAAGGAAAACCTCTAAAAACTGCAGCTTGGCGAAATTCACGCAATCACAAAGACGGTCGACATTGACGGACAGGAAATTGACTGCAACGCAATACAAACGACAAAGGCCGGCTTTCAGAACGGACGCTGGCTCATCCATGACCGCTACTCCCAAAAACTGGGAAGAGACACGAATTACGCATGGAGCGCGGGCTGTTTCATTTTGTCGTCAAAAGACCTTGTGGCATTCAACCGAGTGCTGAAATCTCATGGAATTAAAGCGGGAGACGCAGTCGACGGCGTTTTGCAGGAAGAAAAATGAAATCGAAAGCACTATTGCATGAAGTGCAAGGCGTTGTTAATTGTGCGGCTGAATTGGTAAACGCAAGTCAAGAGGCTTTGCATTCGCCGCATGAAGTGTACGCGGTACTAAAAGAGAATTTTGAAGGCGCACGGGAGAAATTACGCCAAACAAAACTCTTTATTCAAGATTTCTGGGAACACGTAAAAGAGGGCAATGCCGCTTATTATGCAGAGTCGTTAATGACAACGAGAGATTGTGCGATTGAATGCGCCGTAGAAGCAATACGAATTGCGATGACGGCACAGAACACAATCGATTGTCTCGAAAAAGCAAATAAACAGGGGGAACTATGAAAGAGGTCAGCATGAAAACCGCGGACGGCAAAGAATGCAATTTGAATGACAGAAATGAACGCCCGTCCGCACGAGTTTGCCTGAGACAAACTCGAAGAAAAATGCTATTTGTGCTTATGGCGTACAGATTTTGCAAGGGCGTATTTTTGCCGGTCGATGCGTCGATTTGGATAAACAACATTTTCAAAGGCAAGAACAGCGATGTTTGCTAGGGTGAAACGTGCGCTGTTGGTACTCTGGGTGGTTTTGTCGGCTTTTTTCGGACATACGCGGGCGGGCATCAACCGTATGTGTTCTCCGGCAAGTTTTTCGGTCGTCTTTGTGGAAGCGGAGATAAAAAATCCCGCACGCAAAGCTGACTTTGAGCAGGTTATGCGGGCTTCGCTTTTGGCGAATATGATAATTTATTTTTTTTACAAGTAGGAGGATTTTATGGCAGGAATGTATCCGGATAATAAGGAGATAATGATTTTCGGCAAGAAAGTACAATGGCCCGGCGTAGATAAAAACGGCAAGTTTACGAACGGCAGCTTCTCTGATCCGCATGAGCCGCCGAGTTTCATTCCGGCAGGGACGATAAATCTCATTCTCGATAACCTTTCCGAATTGATAACGAAGCTCGGCGGAAAACCGGATAACACATCCGTAATGCAGCTTGCGAATGTCATCAAAGCAGCTGCACAAGGCGATTCCACCGATAAAAAG
>CAUTZW010000050.1:0-20838 GCA_963543045.1 uncultured Treponema sp. | reverse complement strand
GTGTTTTTAAGCGGTACCATTTGTACCGCTTAAAATAAACCTTGGGATAATGCACAGATGGAGAGCTGGTTTGCGACGCTGAAGAAGGAAAAGATTTATCAGCTTGATACGACAAAACTGACTGTGGAGAAAGTCAAGACAATCGTTTGGCGGTACACGTTCGCTTATTACAATACAAAGCGTGTAACGACTGTAAATCCCAACGGTTTGCCGCCAGTGATATGCAGGGAAAAAACAGCATTGAAAAAAGATGCTGCTTAAATACATTTGGGGTATTTAGACACTGCACTAATATTGACTATTCCATTTCTCGGCGAAAAAAGTTCGATAAAAGGTTTTTTGAAGAACTCAAAAGCAGAAAAAGAATTAATGAAATTGATTTCAAATGATATCTGGAAAGACAAAGCGACAAATTCAAATATTTCCGATATATTCAAGGGGATAACAAATGGTAAGATCGTAGACGGCTATTATCACGGGAAGGACTATTGGAAACGCCCGCAGCCTCTTGAAAAGGAAGCTATTGTCGAGATGTTCGAAAGCCTTGCAACAGGCGGTAAGCGAAAAGCTGCAATGCAGAAATATTTTCCGACTGCGTATAAATATTTTGAGCAATTTATCAAGGAGCTTCTAAAATGAAACCAAACTTTGATTTTCAGGAATATTTCGGACACATCGGTTACTTTATGACCGGCGGCGGCTTGAAATACGAATGCGAGGCTACCGGAAAGCTCTATAATTTTCCCGAAGATGTAGACGATGCTACGATTGAATTGCTAATGGCAAAAATTCTTATCGACGGAAAAGATTATATCTTTGAGCTTGTCAAAGACAATGAATTTATTTTGCAAACGGACTGCATTTACTAGAAAAGCAGAGAAAAGCGGACATTTTTCGATGCTTTCGCTTGTCGAAGGGGAATTAAAAACAGCCGTCCGGTGGGAAGACCGCCTTATTGCAAAGCACAGCGACACGCCGTACGCATTTCAGACTATGCAGGTTACAGCAAGCCCAAGCGCTTCGGCCAAACATGCAATCACGGAAGCAACGCCCCTCGCATACGGAGTGCTCCACTCGCGTCCCTGCACCTTAGAACCTGTTTAAAGTCTAAGAAATAAGCTATAATACAAGTATGAGAAAGCAGTATCCCAGCGACATAACGCACGAACAATTCGGAGAAATCCGCCCGTTATTAGAAAGCGGACGGAAAAAGACCGCACCGATAGATTTGTGTGAAGTATTTTGCGCCATACTGTATCTACTCAAAAGCGGTTGCCAATGGCGCATGCTGCCGGAAGTTTTTCTCAAATGGAGTACCGTTTATTATTATTTTAGCATATGGAACAAACCGGCGGATGCGTGCCCAAGCCTCTTACACCGGTGCTTAAAAAAAATAATTGGCAAGGTCCGTAAAACACAGGGGCGCAAGTCCTGCAAGACGAGCTTTCTTATAATCGATGCGCAGAGCGTTAAAATACCGACAGCGCCGAAGGCAAAGGCTATGATGCGGGCAAAAAAAATATCAGGGATAAAGCGGTACATTGCAGTCGATACGCAAGCTTTCCCGCATGCCCTCGCCGTGCCAGCAGCCAATGTTACCGACAGAAAGCGTACCTTGCTCGCTTTTGAGCACAATAAAGATGAATTGACGGGAAAAGCATTTTGTGTGACACGGCTATAGCAGGCAGCCGTCTGCCGATGGACTCAAGGTAGTTTTGGGCAAACAATTGACGGTACAAGTGGTCAAACGCAATGAATTACATATATTCAAAGTAATTCCCAAACGGTGGGTGGTAGAATGAAGCTTTGCATGGCTTGAAAAACAGCGCAGGCTTTGGAAAAGCTGCGAGAGAAAGCATAATACTGCACTCCAATTTATGATTCTGACTTTTATATCGCTGCTGCTTAGAAGACCTTAAATAGCTTCTTAGAGTCGGCAAAAGCCCCGACGGGATTACCAAAGCCAACAGAAAAGCGTAAAGGCCTGAAAATCTTTTGAAATGAGATTTTAGCGCAGATGCTCCTAACAAGAAATGTCTGAACCAACATCACATTGGTTCCGTGTAAATACGAGAAGCTGTATATTGCGCCAATGATGGACTGCTTTACAGGAGAAATAATGGCAGTTGCAATGGACGACAGCATGAAAGAGCAATTGTGTATCGGTGCGATAAAAAGGAGTATCAAAGACAGAAGCAAATGCAGGTTTCATTGTCCATAGCAACCCGGGCAGCCAATATACGATCGGTTAATGCTGAATCGTTATAAAACTACAGTTCTAAACCCGAAAAAATAAAAGCAGAGGAGATATGGTCAAGTGTAGTATAGAATTTAAGGAACAGACACTGCTATTGTCGGATAAGATAGGAGTGAAAAAAATATCCGAACAACTAAAAATCCGCTATCCACCTCGCATGGCTTACAGTAAAGACTTAAGACTACGAGTAATCGCATATGTAGAAAGCGGGCACACAATGGCGCAAGTCGTGTCGGTATTCAAAGTGCATATCGGCACAGTAATTGCATGGTGCAAGCGATACAGGACAACCGGCAATATCGAAAGGAAAGTCCGGCGGTCGGTCAATAAGAAAAGCATCCCGAAAAACTCATTAATATGTCGAAGCGCACCCCGATGCCAACCTCAAAGAAATCACGGATGTATTCGGCTGTTGCCCGTCATCGGTGCTGAAACGGCTGCGCAAACTCGGCATCACGCGAAAAAAAGAACGCTTTCTACAAAGAGCAAGATCCGAAAAAGTAGCGGTGTATCTAGAGAAAATTAAAGGCGTTCCCAAAGAAAAGCTCGTATATGTCGATGAAACCGGCATAGAAACGCAGATGTTCCGGTAATATGCCCGCAGTCCTCGAGCCAACGAGGCAATATGCGCATCAGCGGCAAGTGTTGCGTGCGCATCGGTCATGTCGCAGCCCAGTGCAAAAGTAAGTTGATTGATCCATTTACCTATGGGGGATGATGAAAGCATCCTTATTTGAACATTGGTTTAAAGATAAGCTGCTCTCAAAGCCTTCCCGAAAGCCCGCGTCATTATCATGGATAACGTATCTTTCCATAAAAAAGAGGTATTGCATGGAATTTCGAAAAAGCAGTCACAAAGATTAATTTTCCTGCCGCTGTGAGCATGTATGGAGCGCCTTGAAGCGGAATGTTGCAAGTAAAATACAGTGGTATGGTTCTGTGGCTCTCCATTTACTTTTGTAAGGAAAGTAGCTATATGTAATTTTTCTTCTGTTTTCGCCTGACCATCGCACACGCCCGGAGGATGCAACCTGGACTGAAACGACGTGGGCAACTTTATGCAGATACTGTTTTCTTCCTGCAAGTGCTCGCAGAATGCCGTTTTCTGTTTGAGATTATAAACCTGTTAGCTAAGCATGTTACCTTGAGCTTGTCAACCAGTTTGCCGATGAGTGATTGAACAGGTCTATTTTGGGGAAGTTTGCTCTGTCGCGATACAAAAATAAAAGGAGCCGGGAATGGCCGGAAACGCTCAAGTTTTTCTGATACATTCCCGGCTCCGCCGCTATTATTACATGCGCGTGAGCACACAGCCGTACATAAAGTATGGCTGTATGCAATTACAATACCCCTAAATGAGGATTCTTATTGCCGAGTAATTTCTATAACGAGTATCCGGGGTATCTCTAATTACAACTGTACCGCTGACGCTTTTATATTTATTATGGGTAAGTTTGAGCTTTAACTTACCTTTACAATGTCCCCATTCATCACGTGTAACGGTGAATTCTGTCGCTTTCTTATCACCCTTATCTCGAGAACGCATTCATTTTTTAGATTTGGCTAAAGAACTTTTGTCGACTTCCCATATCCATTCAAAATTAACAAATTCCTTTATCTTCTTTATGGAACTACCATCTTTCACCACGACATCCTCGTTCAGTAATGTATTAAAATCATAGCTACAAGTAAGGTTTGCGATCTGTTTGCCACTTGTTAGAACCTGTTTAGAGTCTCATAAAAAAGAGAGCTAGAACAGTCTTTGTATAGATTGCAGAACAGTATGAACATTAAACTTTTTGTTTTTCTAAAAAAACGCTGTTTTCAAGCTAAACAAAGCTTTGTTTTAAGTTTCATTGTTTGAAAAAGACCTGAAATATATGAAATTTTTCCGTTTGAGCAGTTTAGATTAGTTATATAGGGGACTCTAAACAGGTTCTTAGAAGTCCTATCAGCTGTTTATTCCCATTCGTATATTCAGTAAGCCTAAGTATTTCAGCAACATCTACCTTAGTTTTGCAAGATCAATGTCACTTTGTAGTGTAGCATCCTTCAATTGCTATGCCGTTATCAATTTCAACTGTATCGGTGGCGGCAGTCTCTGCCTTGTGGGTAAGTTTGAGCACGAACGTACCGGTAGCGGCCTTTCTTTTCCCATGTTTAACGGTAAACTTCGTTTGTTCTATATCTTCTCGTGGCGGATATCTTCTTTAAGGAATGCCTCGCTTGGAGGGCGGAGGTCTTTTCCAATCAAACTCAAGCTTAACATTCTTATGCGCTGTGATGGCCGTTTTAAGAGCATCTCTACCGGCTGCATCCAATGCAACAGGATCTGTTACCAACGGTTTCGTTTTTTGTCATTGGCAATACCGTACTTTAGAGCATCCTTGCTTTTTTACCGTCTCGGCATTCAGTTCAGCTTTAATGGCATCCGCCAACGCACTCTTATAGTTTTCCCAGCTTATTAAGCTCGTCATTTGTGAGAGTCCCAGTCGGTGCAGGTTCCGCATCATCCTTCTTGAGTACTTGCACCGTGATAACCTCGATCTCTTCGCTGCTGACGGGGCCGCTCGTAAGCACTGCGGAAATCTTAACGTTTTTTATAACTGGCATCGCGCGTTACTGTTGCAATGCTCTGCAAATGCAGCAGCACCGTTGCTCGCTTCTTACTTGAAGGTTACGCTGGAATGGTCGCTTCCCGTAGGATTGCTGACCGTGCAGTTCGTTCTAACACTGTTTGGATTTTCTTTATTTATTGTAATCGCTGCTTTTACCGCGTTCATTAACGCATCCTTGTACTTTGTTCACGGCTTATTAAACTCGTCTGTTATATGAGCCCGCATCATCCTTCTTGAGTAGTTTCACCGCGACAACCTCGCTTATTGCTGCTGACAGATCCTCTCGTCAGTACTACGGAAATCTTAACGTCTTTATCGGAGGCATCGCACGCTCCCTGCAAATGCAACAGCGCTGTTGCCCGCTTCCCATTTGAAGGTTAACCGAAATGGCCGTTTCCCGTAAGATTGATAACCGTGAAGCTAGTTTTGATGGTGTTGGCATCTTCGTTATTTGCTGTAACTTCCTTTTTTACGGCATCCGCCATCGTATTCTTATATTTTTCTCCCAAGTTATTATCCCCCCTTGTGGAAGCCTTCGGCGGTGTAGGATTCGTAGGCGGCACTGCCAGTGGTCGGCTCATCGAACACAAACACCTCCGCATCCGAGCAATACGCGGCGGCGATCACCACTCACTGCTTTTCCCCGCCAGACAGCGAGGCGGGGTGCCGGTTCCGTACCTCCTGCAAATGGAACAGCTCAAGCGCTTCTTCCGTACGCCGTTTGTTGTCTTGTGAAGGTTCCCGTCCCAACAGCGCTGTTGTCCGCTTCCCATTTGAAAGTTACGCCGGAATGGTCGCTTCCCGTAGGATTGGTAACCGTGAAGTTGGTTTTGACGGTGTTGGTATCTTCGTTATTTGCTGTGAGCGCCGCTTTTACCGCCTTCAGCGGTGTAGGATTCGTAGGCGGCACTGCCAGTGGTCGGCTGACAGGTGCTGAATAATGAGAGAACGGCAGTAACGGTTAAACTGAACGAAACGCGTGAAATAATTTCTCCCCATCCAGTGAGCCATGCACAAAAGCCCCTCGCCGTCCATGCCGCTGGTCGGTTCATCGAACACAAACACCTTCGCATCCGAGCAATACGCAGCGGCGATCACCACTCGCTGCTTTTCTCCGCCGGACAGCGATGCGGAATGCCGGTTCCGTACCGCCTGCAACCGGAACAGCTCAAGCGCTTCTTCCGCACGCCGTTTCACATCTGGCTGCCGTTCCCGTCCCAGCAGCACCCCCTGCGGAAGTGTGCCTGCGTAATCGTCCGAATTGCAAAAAGGGGTGAATCTTGTTACTATCATAAGAATGATTGAACTGAATAGTCGGCAGCGCAAGACGCTTGAAAAATACGCCAACGCCGTGCAGGTAACGGTTATCATCGGGCAGAACGGACTGACTGCGGCGATTGAAAGCAAAGCAGCGGCGGAACTCGATGCGCATGAACTCATTAAAGTAAAATTCAACGCTTTTAAAGAAGAAAAACGGGAACTTACCGATTCGCTGTGCAAGGCGACCGATGCGGTATGTGTGCGCGTCATTGGGAATGTTGCCATTCTCTACAAGCCGAATCCGGAGCCGGAAAAACGAAACATCCAATTGTGAAAAAGCAGCCGCGCGGCCTTCCTGCCTCTCAAAAAGGCGGCATAAAACGCATCCTGCCGTAACTTGAGGCGGCATCCGCCGTTTTTAGATTACAATTTATTTGTGCGGACTGTTACTGCTCTCATGCCGCGTTGTCGCGCAGGGGATTAAAGCTGTCGGCAACCGCCGTATACTCTGATGCTCTTGCGTCGGGATGTTGATGAAACCTGAGCTGAAACATCCGCTTCGGAGCAGGCCTATTATCGTAAGCGTATTTTATAGCGGCCGTGTAAACTCAAAATGCGGCCGTTTTCTTTATCTGAAAGTTGCGCGGCGCGCTGTGTACAAAGCGGAGCTGCTGCGTGCGATATATACTTTTCGGAAGCTGACGTTTTTGTCGGTTTCTACAGGAGGATATAAAAATGATTGAAGTTTCCCACGTTTCCCGCCAGTTCGGGACGTTCCGTGCGGTAAACGATGTTAGTTTTTCCATTCCTACCGGCGAGATTGTCGGTCTGCTTGGTCCGAACGGGGCGGGAAAGACGACGACGATGCGTATTATCACGGGCTTTTTGAAGCCTACGGAAGGAACGGTAAAAATCGACGGGGAGGACATTTCCGACAATCCGGTTGCGTCAAAGCACAAGATTGGTTATATGCCCGAATCCGCTCCGCTCTACGGCGAGATGATTGTCGATGATTACCTGCGCTACATTGCTGATATGCAGGGGCAGAATGCAGCCGAAAAGATTCCGGAGCTGTGCCGCGAATGCGGTTTGGAAGAGGTGATGCACAAAAACATTGCCGATCTTTCGCGTGGATACCGCCAGCGCGTCGGGCTTGCGCATGCGCTCATGAACGATCCTGAAATCCTCATTTTAGACGAGCCGACAAGCGGCCTTGACCCGAACCAAATCGGAGAGGTGCGCACTCTCATTAAGGAGATTGGGAAGACGCGGACGGTTATTATTTCTACTCATATTTTGGGCGAAGTTGAAATGCTGTGCAGCCGCGTCATTATTATTTCCGGCGGAAAGCTCGTTGCCGACAGTCCGACAGGGCAGCTGCGCGAACGGTACGGGCATTCGGCGTCCGTCAAAATTACTGCGGCGACGGATGAAGCATCTCTTTCTGCGGCCTTGCATGGGCTTTCCGGCGTTGAAAGCATTTCGTTTACAAAAGAAGCGGATGAACGGCTGGCAACGGCATATCTTGCGGTCAAAAACGGCGCGGAGCTGCGGCCGGCTGCGGCGCGGGCAGTTATTGCACACGGACTTGAGCTGTATGAACTTGCCGTGCAGCGCAACAGTCTTGAAGACGTGTTCCACCTGCTTACAACGGATACAGCGGAAAAATCAAATGAGGAAGAAGGAGGCGCACAATGAGCGGAAAAGCGATTCGCCGGAAGTCGCCCGCACTAACGATTATGAAGCGGGAACTCGGCGTGTATTTTACCAGTCCGATTGCATACATTGTAACGGGTTTGTTTTTAGTCATAACCGGCATACTGTTTTTTACGGCGTTCTATCTGCAAAACCGCGCGGAGATGCGTAATATGTTCGCGCTGATGCCGATTATCCTGTCGCTGTTTATTCCGGCGTTGACGATGCGGCTGTATGCGGAAGAAACGAAAAGCGGCTCAATCGAAACGCTTTTGACGCTGCCGGTAACGGAAGCCGATGTTGCGGCCGGTAAATTTCTTGCGGCTTTTGTCAGCTCGCTTGTGATGATTGCGCCGACGCTCTTGTACCTGCTTGGCATACTGCCGTTCGGTTCGCCTGATATGGGGCCGATTGTCGGCGGCTACATCGGTACGGTGTTTTTGTGCGCGGCGTTTTGTTCAATCGGCGTGTTCGCCTCCTCGGTAACCAAAAACCAAATCATCGCGTTTTTTACCGCGCTCATCATTTGCATCTCACTGACGCTGCTGAGCGCGTTTCTTGTCTTTTTACCGGCGCCGATTGTCGGATTCCTGCAATTTCTTTCCGCAAACGAACATTTCAATTCAATTTCGCGCGGAATTATCGATACGCGGGATTTGCTTTATTTTATTTCGATTACTGCGGTGTTTTTCTGCATTACGATAATCGGTCGGCAGGAAGAGCGCAGGTAATTGGGGAGTAAAGATGAAAAACTTTATAAAATGGATAAAAAGTCCGGCCAGCGATTTTGCGCTGTTTATCGTGTTGCTGATTCTTGCAAATATTGCGGGACATAACGCATTCGTCCGCTTCGACATGACGGCGCAGAAATCATATTCGCTTTCAAAGGCGAGTAAAGACGTTGTTGGAAACCTTGTTGAACCGTTGAGCGTACACGTTTTCTTTTCGGATAATCTTCCGGCTCCGTACAATGGAGTTGCTCAGTATGTAAAAGATATTTTGGTTGAATACAAGGGCGCGGCGAACAAGCAGTTTTCCTACAAGTTTTTTGACATGAGCAAGCCGGAAAACCAGCGGATTGCCAGCGACTACGGCTTGCAGCAGGCGCAGATTCAGCAGGTTAAAAACAATGAGGTTGGCTTTAAGCAGGCGTATATGGGGCTTGCGGTCTCTTACGGCGATGCGCTTGAGGTAATGGACACCATTACGTCGGCGGAGGGCTTTGAGTACAAGCTGACGCTGAAAATCTCGAAGATGATTACGACAACCGATATGCTTGCCGGTTTGCCGGATTCATCGGCGATTACGGCGACGCTCTACGCAACGGATGAATTAAAGAATTTCGGAATTAACGGATTTTCCCAAATTGACGGCGTGGTGCAGGCGGCATTCAACAGCGTGAATAAGAAGAACCGGAACCGCATGGCGTACCTGAAAGCGGCCCCGTCGGGCACGGAGGCGGAGGCGCTCGGCAAAAAGTACGGCCTGCAAGTATTCAACTGGCAGAATAAGGACGGTTCGCAGGGGATTGGGACGTTCGGACTGACGCTTGAATACGGCGATGCGTTCCGGACGATTCCGCTTTCGATTCAGTCTTCGATTTTCGGCTATATTGTTGCCGGCGCGGATGAACTGGAGTCAAGCTTAAACGATAGCTTGCAGGGGCTTTTGTCAAAATCGACGGAGATAGGCTACGTTACGGGACACGGCGAGGCGGAATTGACCGGCGAAAGCGGCCGAATGCCGCATCTGGTATCGCTAGTCTCCGATATGTACGAGTTCAAGCCGCTCAAACTTGCGGAAGACAACATTCCGGCCAATATGAATTCGATTATGATTAATGGGCCGCAGACCGCATTCACCGATGAAGAGCTGTATAAACTCGATCAGTTTATGATGCGCGGCGGAAACTTGATGGTTTTTGCCGATCCGTTTGCAGCGCAAAATTATTATCAGTCGACAAATTATGTTCCGCTGGATACCGGCCTCAACAAAATCCTTGAAAAGTACGGCATTAAGCCGGGAACCGATTATGTGTTGGATGAAAATTGCTACACTACGTTCCGCGAAGGCTTCGGAAACATCAAATTGTATTGGGCGCCGTTGCTGCAAAAGAAGCAGCTTGCAAATCATCCGGTCAGCAAAAACCTCGGCTACGTCATATTCCGGCAGGCGGGATCAATCGACATTTCGGGCGCGGAAGGGGATAAAAACGTCAAGGCGACTGTTCTTGCAAAGTCGTCGCCGCAATCGTGGGTCGAAAGCCGCTCCATCGAATTAAGTCCGATGATGCAGCCGCCGTACGATAAGTCTACGGAAAAAGCGGAAAATATGGCCGTCCTGCTTGAAGGCCGATTTAAAAGCGCGTTTGATGCAAATCCTGCCGCGTCCGAAAACAAGGGCGAGCTTACTGCGCTGGAGCACATTGCGGAAAGTACGCAGGCTGGGCGCATTTTCTTTGCGTCCACTGCGCACATCACGAGTGACCAGCTGATTGACGAAGCGGGCGGCGAACCGATTGCGCTGTTTGTGCGGAATGCGGTTGATTACATGAACGGCAACGCGGAATTGTGTCCGATGCGGACGAAGGGGCTGTCGCTCAACACGTTGTCCAATACCGGAACGCCGTTTGCGCTCGCCGTCAAATACTTTAATCAATTCGGAATTGCCGCGCTGGTTGCGCTCGCCGGTCTTATTGTCTGGCGCCTTCGCACGATGCGCCGCCGCAGTATTAAGGAAACGTACAATCCGAATGATGCCCGCGATATTTCAAAATCGAGAAAGTAGGAGGAATGCGGAATGAAAATGCGGAAAACAATACTTCTTGCTGCGTGCGCGGCGCTTTTGGCCGTGTGCATCGTGCAGGCAATCATGTCGCTCAAGCCGCCGGTAGAGGAGCTTACGCTGAGCGAGTCGCCGGATAAAATTACGATTACAGGCGCGGGGCTTGACGTGCTTTTGACGCTTGAAGGTAATACATGGTATGTCGGAAGCGATAATTTTTCTGTCAGCGCGGCGGATTCCGGCCGGATTCTCAATGCGGTGAAAGAGATTAAGGTTTTGGACGTAATTGGAAAAACGGGAAACGAGGCGATGGAGGAACGCTATGAATTGGATGCGGCCAAAGCCATTACGGTAACTGCTTTTAAGGCGGACAAAACGCTCCGCACCATCACGGTGGGTAAAACGTCATCGACGGGTTCGCAGACGTATATCGCGCTGGATGGCAAAAAGGACATTTTGCTGGCTGCAACCAATTTGCGTTCGGCATTCGATAAGTCGGCCGACGATTTACGGAGCAAAAACGTGTATTCGTTTGCCAAAAACGATATTACGGCGGTGTCCGTAACGCAAAACGGAAGCGCATGGGGCGCGGAGCGGCATGAGGGCGATGGCGGAGCCGCCGAGTGGAACGCAACCGGCAGCGCGGCGGGCACGGAACTCGACAAAGACAAAACCGATTCGTGGGTACAGCAGCTTGCATCCCTGTCGGTTTCATCGTGGCTTGAAAACAGCGCGGAACTTCCGGCCGAAAAAGCGGCGGAGGCGGAAATCCTAACTGCCGCAGACAAAGCGACCGTCAGCCTCTACCGCGTTGAAGGCGACGATGATTCCTTCTACTGCACGAGCAACAAAACGCCGCATAAATTCACGCTCACCAAATCCGCCGCAGAAAAATTCCTAAAAAGCGCGGACGAACTGAAAAAGTAGAAATCTTCTGCAAGAGTCGCCGGTCGTTACGCGCATCGGCGGCTCTCCGCTCTACGGTCTACGGGCGCGCGTATGCATTTTCTTGATATAGATCGAGAAAAACTGTATGGTACGGGCAAATAATTCATTTTCTATCCTAATTATAAGGAGTAAACTGATGAAGATTGCCTTTTACGACACCCATTCGTATGATAAAGCGGCCTTTACTGAAGTAACCGAGCAGTTCGGCTACCATATCGATTTTTTTGAATTCAAACTCAATGAAAATACTGCGGCGACGGCTGCGGGCTATGACGTTGTGTGCGTTTTTGTAAACGACGTTGTAAATGAAGCCGTCGTAGCAAAGCTGAAAGAAGGCGGCGTCAAAATGATTGCGCTCCGGTGCGCGGGCTTTAATAATGTTGCGCTGCAAGCGGCTGCGGATGCGGGAATCAAAGCGGCGCGCGTGCCGGCATATTCGCCGCATGCGGTTGCGGAACATGGTATTGCGCTTTTGATGGCGCTGACCCGCCACATTCCGCAGGCGTACCTCCGCACCAAAACAGCGAACTTCAATATCGAAGGGCTGACCGGCCGCGATTTGTACGGACTGACTGCCGGAGTACTCGGCACGGGTAAAATCGGGCGGATTATGGGTTCGCTCCTGCAGGGGCTCGGCATGAAATTGATCGCCTATGATCCCTTCCCGAATACCGAATGGGCGAAGGAAAAGGATGTGGAATATGTGTCGCTCGAAGACATTTTCCGCCGGAGCGATGTTCTGTCCCTCCATTGCCCGCTGACCGAAGAGACAAAGCACGTGGTCAATCACGATTCTATGAAGACGATGAAAAGCGATGCGATTATCATCAATACCGGACGCGGCGCACTCATCGATTCGAAGGCGCTCGTTCACGCGCTGAAGCACCACCAAATCGGCGGCGCTGCGCTCGATGTGTATGAAGAGGAAAGCAAATACTTCTTCGGCGACTGGTCGACGCACGTGCTGACGGATGACGTGCTCGCGCGCCTGTTGACTTTCCCGAACGTCATCATTACCGGGCACCAAGCATTCCTGACGACAAATGCATTGCGGAATATCGCCGATACGACGATGGGAAATATTAAAGCCTTCTCCGAGGGCCAGCCGCTCGTCAATGAGGTAAAAGCCCAATAGTTTGGTAATGCGGCGCGGCGGAACGGTTTATGCCGACGTTGGAGAAGTCCGATTGCGTATGCGATCGGACTTTTTATTTTTGTTCTTTTCGATAATGCCTGTTGGGACGGGGAGGGCGCCGTCAGATGCGGCGGGGGAAGCCTGTGTCCGCTGCCGTTCCGCCGCGCGATGCGATGGCCGCATCTTCCGCCATTTAAAAGGCTGCGACCACTTCGCCGTTCGGATAGCGCTCTTCGATGTACTGTTTGACTTTCGGGCTTTGCAGGGCGCGAACGAGCGCTTGAATCGCCGGCGTATCTTCATTGCCCGCTTTTACGGCGACGATATTGGCATACGGCGAATCTTTGCCTTCGACAAACAGGCTGTCCGTATAGGGATTCAGCCCGGCGGGAATCGCAAAGTTGCCGTTGATGGCCGCCATTGTTACATCGTTCAGCACGCGCGGAAGCGATGCCGCATCTATTTCCTTGATTTTTATATTTTTCGGATTTTCGACAATGTCCAACACCGAAGCGGTAACGCCAACGCCCTCTTTCAGCGTCAAAAGGCCTGCCGCGTGCAGCAGCAAAAGCGCGCGCCCGCCGTTCGTTGGATCATTCGGAATGGCAACTGTCGATTTTTCGGGCAGCGCAGCAAGGTCGGTGATTTTTTTTGAATACAGCGCAAACGGTTCAATATGGATGGCGGCTGCGCTGACCAAATGATAGCCCTTCGCCGTGTTCGTCGCCTCCATGTACGGCAGGTGCTGATAGTAGTTCGCATCGATTTCGCCGGATTCAAGCACGTCGTTGAGCGTCACATAATCCGTAAACTCCTGCACAGCGAGATGGTATCCGGCCGCAGCCAAATCGTCTTTCACCAAATTGAGAATCTCCGCGTGGGGAATCGGCGTTGCGCCAACGACGATGCTGTTGGCTCCGCGAACTTTTGCGCATGACGCAAAGACCATGCACGCGCATCCGAATGCAATCGCTGCAATCTTTTTCATATTATACTCCTTCTATTAGGATTTTATCGGCGGAGAGCACGACATAGGTTCCGCCGTGTCGGAATCCCGCTCATCCGGATTTGCCGGTTGCCTCTATTTTCCGAAAATGCTGCCGCGCGCGGCGAATCTTTTAGTCGGCAGGGTCGGGAATGAGACCATCTACCATGTACCCTTCAGGCATTTTGGACGGCCGCCCCTTGTGGCTGACCGTTGCCCAGGTAACGTCGGCTTCAACGCAAACGGTGCCGTCTTCTTTTCTAACGGTTTGGTGAAAGACTCCCATAATGTGCTTCAGCTTTACCGGCCGCGTTTCGATGAACAATTTGTCGTCCAAAACCGCCGACGCCTTATAAAAAATATCGATATGGGTGACATACAGATAGTAACCGGCCGCGACAACGCCCTTGTAATCGAAACCGGCCGCGCGCAAAAAATCCATTCGCGCGTACTCAAGATAGTTTTGGTACACCGCATTATTGACGTGATTGTACGAATCGCATTCGTAGGGGCGCACCGTAAGTTCAGTGATATGTTTCATGGCGGCTATTATGTAAAAATACGTTGCCGGTGTAAAGGATGCCGCTTTTTGCTGCGCCGGAAGGGAATGCATCTTGTCGCACTTTGCTGCTGAGTGTCGAGCGCGATTGCCGCGCGCAATAAAAAGCCCCCGCTTCTGCAAGCTGCACGCGGGGGCGGTTGCCGGGTTTAGCGGCGCTTATTTTTTCTGCACTTCATTTTCCGCATCGAAGTGGAAGACGACGTTTGATTCGGCGTACGCTTCAAAATTCGGATGGGATTTCAGGAATTTGATGAAGGATTCTGCATCCGGCAGATAGGTGTCTTCGCCGCCGCGCGACTTTGACACTTCGCCGAGCGTTTTGTATCCGTCTTTGCCGCCGGCAATGTAGGAGTTCGTGCCCATGCGGTATGTTGCCGAATCCTTAATCGTTTCCCACTCGCCGGTTGTGCGGTTCTGCACTTCAACTTTGATCAGCCGCTTGCCCGCCTTATCCGGATATTGATTCGCCTCGTAGCGGATGCCCGCGCCGTATGGGAATGCGCCCGTTGAGCCGCCGACCAGCGCAAAGTCGAGCGCGTCTTCAAGAATCTGCTTTGCTTCCGCTCCGGTTACGTCGAGCATAAACAGCGTATTGCCGAACGGGAGGAAGGTGTACGCATCGTTGAACGTAACCTGTCCCGGCATGATGTCCGCGCGGACGCCGCCTGAGTTCTGAACGGTGAAGTCGATGTTGCCGGTGCCGAGGCTCCGCATTTCGGAGAGCATGGTCTCTGCGACGAAACGAGTAGCAACGGAGCCTTTCGGGTTTGCGGTATTCGGAATTCTGTTCGGGGAGCCGCCCGGCATCGCCGTACCGCTGATTGCGCCGACCACTTCCGAACCGAGCGCCTGCTTCTCTTTCTTGAATTTTTCAAGGATTTGCGCGGCTTGCGCATCGGCTTTTGCAAACGCAATGAACGGCATTTTACCGAGCGCTGCAATAATCTCTTCTTTTTCTTGTCCGGCCGCATCGTACTTTTTGCCGTCTTTATCTTTCCGTTGGAAACGGTCGGTGTGCATGAGGACGTGCGGGTTCCCGACGATTTCAGTTACAATGCCTTTAGCGTCGAATTTTACGTTCAGCTCGCCGACCAGCTTGGAATATTCCCAGCCTTCGACAACATAAACCGGCTCTTTTTTCGGCGACATAAACTTTGTCGGGTACGCAGCGCGCACCGGCAGTCCGCTTTCCTTCATATCGTCGCCGCCGAACAGCCAGTGCGAGTCGCCGGTGATGATGACATCGATTCCCGAAACCTTTTGGGCAATTTCGAAATTCTTCTCCGCGCCGCCGTGGGAAAGCAGGATGATTTTGTTTATTCCCTTCTTTTTCAGCTCGTTCGCATATTTTTGCGCGGTTTTGATTTCGTCCGTAAACTTAACGTCCTTTCCCGGGCTGGAAGATTCGACGGTTTTCCGCACCGTGTCGGAACCGATAATGCCGATTTGCTGGCCTTCGACTTCCATGATGCCGTACGGCTTCCACATGCCGTACAAAATGCTGTCCTTGTCGGGATTGACGTTGCCGGAAATAACCGGAACTTTCAGATAATCCAAAAACTTTTTCAATCCTTCGTTGCCGGCATCGAACTCGTGGTTGCCGAGCGTGAAAAAGTCGAAACCGGAAATATTCATCATCTCCGCATCCGCGCTGCCGCCGAAAAGCGTAAAATACAGCGTTCCGGTAATTGCATCGCCGGCATGGAGCGTTATCGGATTCTTCGCCGTCTGCTTGATCGCCTTAATCTGATTCACCACTTCCGGATAGCCGCCGATAACGGTCTTCGTCTTCTGTCCGCCGATCATCATGTCGATTTCCACCGGCTCAAGATGCGAGTGATGGTCATTGATGTGGATAATCGTAACCTCAAGCGGCGCGCTCGCCGCTCCTTTTGCAGAAAGCGTGCCCGCCGCCAAAATCAACGGCAGCGCAAACAAAACCTTTTTCAATTTCTTCATATTAAACCTCGTGCATTAAAGATAAAATGCGTCCTGCATTTTTGTGCATATACAACTGGATAAGGATTTTAAATTCGTTAAGTC
Organism: uncultured Treponema sp.; assembly: GCA_963543045.1. Lineage (GTDB taxonomy): Bacteria > Spirochaetota > Spirochaetia > Treponematales > Treponemataceae > Treponema_D. The sequence goes on along the minus strand of CAUTZW010000050.1, from coordinate 4,551 downwards.
TATCTGTCAAGTTTTCGATTATTTTGTACCAATAAATAGGAAAAAAGATTGCGCGTTAATACGCTCCGCGCTTTGCATGGGGGTATGATTGCGGCTCTTTTATCCTTTCGGCTTCGTCATCATAAAAATTACGAATCCGTTACCACTTGCCGAAACGCTTTTGTTATTTCCAAAAAACAAGACAGTTCTTTTTCCGAAAAATTACCGACTATATTTTGGATTTCCGTCTTCTTCCAATTTTTATACGAAAGAAAAGCCGCCGCGCTTTTTCCGCTTACAAGATATTCTACCGTTGTGTTTAAAAATGCTGCCATTTTTACGGCAATATCGGCTGCGGGAATGGAGTTCCGGTATAAATACATATTGAGTGTATTGATGCTTATTCCTATTTCCGCCGCAAATTCCTTATTCGATATTCCCTTGAACGAGAGCTCTTGCACAAGTCTGTCTTTGAACGTTTCTGCCGGTGCGCTATCCATGCGCCTATTCTATGAAAATGAAGAAGATGGCGACTTTCTCCGTTTTATGTGCGACGGTGCTTTCGGTTCCCGCTTTTACTAAAAAAGTGAAAGAACAGAAGATTAAAGTTGAGATTGTAAACAGGCCCGGAATGGCATTGGGATCATCGATTCCGGGATGGGTTGAAGCGGTACTTGAAGGCGACAACAAGGGAATTTCAAAATCTTTGAAAATCGATTTGAGCGAGAGCCAGATTTTTGTTTTTACCAATCAGGGCGATGATTTGGAATTCTTAAAGACATGGACGGATCAGGTTGATGTTCAACGGCAAGTTGCCAATTCCTTTTCCATGGCGGTCGGCCAAAGCGCAAACGCCGTTTTTCAAGGTTCTGCAAGCGGCAGCGAAACAAAAAGACAGCAGGCAATCGATCAAACGGTAAAAGCGCTTTCAGCTATGGAAATTAACGGTTTGCTAAAAGAAGCGCAGTATTGGATGCAGTTTAGAAAACCGAAGACGGGAGTGAAAATCACAAAAAAGTCTACGGATGCCGATTTTGAAACCTATTATGAATATTATGTCGTTTTTACCATGAACCGGAGAGTTTATGACACGCAGTTACAAGCCGCCTTGAACGGAGTTGAAGATAATGCGTCAGAAACGGTATTGCTCAAGAAGGCTTTGAGCGAGAATCTGCGCGCTCCGCTGATGGACAAAACAAGAGATGACAGCATTGAATACGAATTCGGCGAATAATATGTAAGGAGAGCAGTATGAGAAAAATAGGTTTGATTTGTTTTATAACACTTTCCGTGCTGTCGTTGACGTTTGCAAAGAGCAAGCGCGGTGTACATACCAGTTTGACTGCGTATTTAAATTCTTCCGATGCGGATGTCATTTGCAAGGATGTGGTAGCGCAGATTATCAGCTCTCCGCGTATTGTGCGTTTTCCGGAGAAAAACAACAGGGACCCTGTTGTTACCATCGGAAAAATCAGAGATGAAACCGGCGAATTTTTTGATACGCAAGTAATTGCGAACAGTCTTAAAACGGCAGTATTAAAAAGCGGCGTTCTTGAGTTTATGGCAAATAAAGATATTCGGGATGATATGCGAAACGAAGTTGTTGAACAGCTTGAGCACTCGAATGAGGATAAGGCAAAAGCGCTCGATAATGAAGACGCTGCAGACTATATGCTTACCGGCTCTGTAAAGCTGATGATTCAAAACTCAGGAAAGATTCAAGAGAGAACATACATTGTCAATATTGAGCTTACGGATTTGCAGACGCACCGGACGGTGGATATGTTTGAGCCTACCGGCGCTGTAAAAGACCGCTTACATAAGCAACAGAAAATTAAAAGCAGATAATTTTTTAGGAGTTTGAAATGAAAAAAATCGTAAAGATTTGTACGTTATTGGGTGCCGTGACATTTTTGCTTGCCTCTTGTGCCACGACAAAAGCGGATGGGAACCAATCTTCCGGTGCAAAAGTAGAGAAAAAAGCGGACAAAAAAAAGAAGAAATCCGGTAAGTATGATCAGGATGCCTTCGATTCAGCGTTTTCTGCAGGCGATTATGATACCTGCATAAAAATGCTCGATTCAAGAAAAACCGATTCAATCTTAACGCATATTGATTCTTATATGCTCCTGTATTTGAAGAAAGATTATCTTGCATCTGGAAAAGAAATCAATCAAACGCAAGCCAACATGAACAATGTTACAAAGGGCATGACGGCTGCCAAAACAGTTGAAGCGGCTCTTGCCGGTGAAAACTCCGTTGAGTATTACGGTTCGCCGTATGAACGCTTGTTGACGTATTCAATGAAAGCGCTGAATAACTTAAAAGCGGGATCCGTTTCCGGCGCAAAAGGCGTAATGGACGACTACACCGGCAATTATAAAGATGCCGTTTCGGCCTTGGTTCAGGAGCAAAAGAAAGTCAACGCTATGAGTTATTCGGATAAGATTGATTCGGCAAATGAAAATTTAAAAAAAGCCGGACTGGCCGCATTTGACCTGTCAAAGATTTCATCATCGGACAAAGGGTATAATCCGAGCGATGAAATGTATGAAACTTCGGCTTTTCTTTCTTATCTTGGCGCTTTGATTTATTCGGCGTATGGGGACTCTTCCCATGCCTCCGATATGGCGCTGACGCTGAACAATACGCGTGCGGCAGATATTTTAAGGGAAGACATCACTGTTCCGAGCGGAAAAGGTCGGCTTGATGTCATTGCACTTACGGATTTGATTGGAAAACGTACAGAATACAGCTCGGAACTTACAAATATGTGCAATATTGGAGATGCAACTGTCTGGTTTAAAATTACATATCCTGTTTTTGCTGAGCAAAACCATCCGATCGCAGTAAAAAACGTTTCTCTTTCAACCGGCGAGACAAAATCGTTGACTTTGATTGAAGATTTTGATAGGGCAGTAGAGATGGATGTGCGTTCCCGTCAAAAGGGTGCAAAAAACCGCAGTATCGCAAGAAACGTGATGAAGAATTCCGCAGCCGCTGTTGCGGGATATGCGGCTTTACAAAGTGCACAGCAGGCATTGGAGCAGACCGCTTCCAATCCTATTGCACAAAAAGCGGCTGCCGCAGGATATGAGAAAGCGAAAAATGCGCTCAATGCAGGACTGGCTGCGGTTGTCGATGCCGAAAAAGCGGATGTCCGTCAAGGTTTGTTCTTCCCGAACAAGGCAAATGCTGCAGGTTTTACGGTGAGTCCGGGCACCTATTCGGTTACCGTTGAATATACCGACGGAACCTCGGACGTAATCAAAGATGTCGTTGTTTCTGCAGGAAAGCCTACGATCGTTGTGTCTGAAAACATGAAAAAAAGCGGCATATAAATGAAAATCAAAAATTGTCTTTTTTCCACTAAGGTAATTTTCTGCCTGTTATTCCTCCTCTCGACAGGCAGTTTTGTGTTTGCCGGGAAAAAATCTTCAAAATCGATTCCCGAATGGGTAACAAATCCTGCAAAAGCATATCCGAGCGAATCGTTTTTTTACTATGTGGGAGAAGGAAGTGAGCGTTCTAAAGCCGAATTGAATGCCGTAAACGGGATTGCCTCCATTTTTGGGCAATCAGTAAAGTCCGATACGGCTTCGTCAAAAAAAATGGCACAAGCAAAGATGGACGGCAAGGTCGCTACTGTTTCCGTTTCGGGCTTTAGAACCTGTTTAAAGTCTCCTCAGTAGAATAGTTACAAAACTCAGAATCATAAATTGGAGTGCGGTATTATACTTTCTCTCACAGTTTTTCCAAAGCCTGCGCTGCTTTTCAAGCCATGCAAAGCTCCGTTCCGCCCCCCTCCCCCCCCACCGTTTGGGAATGACTTTAAATGTATGTAATTCATTGCGTTTAACTACTTGTACCGCTACGTCTTCGCCCAAGACTGCCTTTACTTTATCGGAAAACGGCTTTCCGCTATAGCCGCCGTCGCACAAAATGCTTTTTACTTCTGTCAATTCATCTTTATTGTACTCAAAAGCGAGTAATGCACCATTTCTATCAGTCACATTGGCTGCCGTTATGGTAAGGGTATGCGGCAATCCTTGCGTATCGACTGCTATATGCCACTTTATCCATGATATTTTCTTGCCTACATCGTATCCTTTTCCATTCGGCACTGTCAGTATTTTTAAGACTCTGCGAATCTACTATAAGAAAGCCGCTCTTGCAGGACTTGCGCCCCTGTTTTATACGAGCCTCGCCAATTAATTTTTTTTAAGCACTGATGCAAACGGCTCTGCTACCCATCTTGTGTCTTATTCCAGATGCTAAAATAATAGTAAACGGTATTCCATTTGGGAAACCCTCAGGCAGCATACGCCATTGGCAGCCGCTTTTGAGCAGATACAGTATGGCACAAAATACTTCATACAAATCTACTTTTCTCGGTGCGGTCTTTTTCCGTCCGCTTTCTAATAAGGGGCAGATTTGCTCAAATTGTTCGTGCGTTATGTCGCTGGGATATTGCTTTCTCATACTTGCATTATACCATAGTCTTAGACATTAAACAGGTTCTCTGAGGCGGTCGGTTTTTTGAAGTCGAAATTAAACCTGTTCAAAAACTTC
>CAUTZW010000049.1:0-20901 GCA_963543045.1 uncultured Treponema sp. | reverse complement strand
GCTTTCTCATTCTTTTATTAGAGTTTATTTCTTAGATATTAAACAGGTTTTAAGAAATATAATGATGCCGGTGCTAACTCACTTTAAAAATATTCTTCCGGCTTTTTTAGCCTCCCCCCTCCCCTCACAAAATCTTAATGACGCCGTTATCTACACGGCCCCTTGCAAACCAAATTCCGCGTCTTTGTAGGGGGACCACACTTCGGCACCCTACAAAGACGGCAGCTGAAACGCAACGCGATTCGGCAATGCACATGGTCGCGCAGGGAATCGCGAGAACATACCGGAGAAACGCCGCGTGTAGAAATTGGCTGTATAAACGACTCGCTCATTCTGTCCTCCGGATGCCCATGTAAAATAACGCCAGCACCATGCATCCAAAATAATGCCATCGCGGTAACCAGAAGCCTGCGGTTGCGCTGTCCTCTCCGCACGTAGTCCGTCGCCAGTGCACCCCCTTACAAATACGCCTCCGCCTCCCCCTCAAGAACGCCCGCGCTTCAACTAACCGCACATACGGCAGCTGAAACGCAACACGAACCGACGATGCACATGGGGGCTCGCAGGGAATTGCGAACACATACCGGAGAAACGCCGTGTGTGGAAATCGCATACGGAAAACGGGCTGCCCATTCCACAGCTTGTGCCATCTCATAGTAAAACATGCCGCCACGCACATGGAAGAGTACTCACGCTTCGTCACACTGCACATGCAGCAGCCGGAAGGCACGCACCGACGATGCACACAGTTGTGCAGGAATCACAAACGAATTGGAGAAATGCGGTAGCAAAAATTAGCTGCTCAAAACAATCCGCCCATTTCGTCTTCCGCCCGTGCATCCAAAATAACGCCATCGCGGTAACCAGAAGCCTGCGGTTGCGCTGTCCTCTCTGCACGCAGACCGCAGCTCGTGCCACCTCATGTAAAACCCCGCCTCCGTATCCTCTCAAAGGCCCCGTGCTTCAGCTAACCGCACATACAGCAGCTGAAACGCAACGTGAACTGATGATGCACACGGGGGCAGGGGGGCGGGCAGGGAATCGCAACCGCGTGCCGAAGAAACGCCGCGTGTAGAAATTGGCTGCGCAAAACGAGCCACTTATTCCGTATTCCGTTTTTGTATTCAAAATAATGCTATCTCGGTAAATGAAAACTGCGGTTGCGTTGTCTTCTCCGCACGCAGACCGCCGCCCGTGCTCCTCTCATGCGAAAATCCCCTTCCGCATCTCCGCAAGGGCCTCCACGCTTCGGCACACTCCACATACGGCAGCCGGAAGGCAACACGATCAGGCGATGCACATAGCCGCGCAGGGAATCGCGAACAAATACCTGAGAAACGCCGCGTGTAGAAATTGGCTGTATAAAACGACTCGCTCATTCTGTCCTCCGGATGCCCATGTAAAATAACGCCATCGCGGTAACCAGAAGCCTGCGGTTGCGCTGTCCTCTTTGTACGCAGCCTGTGGAAATCAGCTGCGGAAGACAATCCGCCTATTCCGCCGCCCGTGCCACCTCATGCTAAAGTCTGCCTCCACATCACCCGCAAGAAGCACCTGCGCTTCAATTAACCGCACATACAGCAGCTGAAACGCAACGTGAACCGACGATGCACACGGGGGGCAGGGAATCGCAACCGTGTGCCGAAGAAACGCCGCGTATGGAAATCGCCTGCGCAAAACAACTCGCCCTATTCCGCTGCTCGTGCATTCAAAATAACGTCATCACGATAACTGGAAAAGTTCAGTTGCGCTGTTCCTCTCCGCACGCAGGCTGTCGCCTATGCCACCTCATACGAAATCCAGCCTCCGCATCACCCGCAAGAAGCACCCACGCTTCGGCAAACTGCACATGCGGCAGCCGGAAGGTAACGCGATTCGGCGATGTACATGGTTATGCACGAATCACAAATGCGTACTGGAAAAACGCCGTGTGTGGAAAACGAGGTGCACGCAGTCCGTCGCCCGTACCACCCTCTCATGCAAAATTCCGCCTCTGCATCCCCTCAAAGGCGCCCGCGCTTCAGCTAACCGCACATACAGCAGCTGAAACGCAACGCGAACCGACGATGCACACGGGGCGCGCAGTGAATCGCGAACACATACCGGAGAAACGCCGCATACAAAAATCATATGCGTAAAACGAGCCGCTCATTCCGCTGCCCGTGTATTTAAAATAACGCCATCGCACTAAACAAAATCCTGCGGTTGCGCTGTCCTCTCTGCACGCAGACCGCCGCTCGTACCACCTCATGTAAAACCCCGCCTCCGTATCCTCGCAAAGGCCCCGTGCTTCAGCTAACCGCACATACAGCAGCTGAAACGCAACGTGAACCGACGATGCACACGGGGGCAGGGGGCGGGCAGGGAATCGCAACCGCGTGCCGAAGAAACGCCGCATGTGGAAATTGGCTGCGCAAAACGCCCTGCTTATTCCGTCTGCCACCCGTGCCACCCTCATGCGGGATCCCGCCTCCCCGCAAGAGAGCCCACGCTTCGGACAACCGCACATACGGCAGCCGGAAGGCAACACGATCCGGCGATGCACATGCGCAGGGAAGCGCGAACACATACCAGAGAAACGCCGCGTGTAGAAATTGGCTGTATAAAACGACTCGCTCATTCTGTCCTCCGTATGCCCACGTAAAATAACGCCATCACCGTGCATCTAAAATAACGCCATCATGGTAAACAAAAAACTTAGCTTGCGCTGTCCTTTCTGCACGCAGCCTGTACCCGCATGCGAAAATCCCGCTCTGCATCCCCGCAAGGGCACTCACACTTCGGCAAATCGCGCATACGGCAGCCGGAAGGTAACGCGATTCGGCAATGCACATGCGCAGGGAAGCGCGAACACATACCAGAGAAACGCTACGTGTGGAAAGCGCCTGCGCAAAACGAGCCGCCCATTCTGTCTTCCGCCCGTACATCCAAAATAGCGTCATCACGGTAAACAAAAAACTGCGATTGCGCTGTCCTCTCCGCACGTAGTCCGCCGCTAGTACACCCCCTTACAAATACGCCTCCTCATCCCCGCAAAGGCGCCCGCGCTTCGGTTAACCGCACATACGGCAGCTGAAACGCAACGAGAACCGACGATGCACACGGTGGCAGGCAGGGAATCGCAACCGCGTGCCGAAGAAACGCCCCATGCAGAAATCGACTGCGCAAAACAACTCGCCCATTCCGTCCGCTGCTCGTGTATCCAAAATAACGTCATCGCGGTAAACGAAAAACTTCAATTGCGCAGTCCTCTCCACATGCCGTTCGTGCCGTCTCATACTAAAACCTACTGCCACGCACAAGACAGAGCACCCACGCTTAGGCAACCGCACATATGGCAGCCAAAAGGCAACGCGAACCGACGATGCACACGGGGGTGGGCAGGGAATCGCAACCGCGTGCCGAAGAAACGCTGCCTGCAGAAATCGCCTGCGCAAAACGAGCCACCTATTCTTTTGCCCCTATATCCAAAATAGCGTCATCGCGGTAAACAAAAAACTTCAATTGCACTGTCCTCTCCGCACGCAGCCTGTGCCCCATACGAAAGCCCCGTTTCTACATCTCCGCAAAGGCACTCACGCTTCGTCACACTGCACATACAGCAGCCGGAAGGCAATGCGATTCGGAGATATACATGGTTGTGCACGAATCGCGAACACATACCAGAGAAACGCCGCATGCAGAAATCGACTGCACAAAACAACCCGCCCATTCCGTCCGCTGCCCGTACATCCAAAATAGTGTCATCACGGTAAACAAAAAACTTCGATTGCGCTGTTCTCTCCGCACGCAGCCTGTGCCCCATGCGAAAACCCCGCCGCTGCATCCCCTCAAAGGCGTCCGCGCTTCAACTAACCGCACATACGGCAGCTGAAACGCAACGCGAACCGACGATGCACACGTGTGTGTGGGGGCGGGCAGGAAATCACGAACACATACCAGAGAAACGCCGCGTGTGGAAATCGCCTGCGCAAAACAACCCGCCCATTCCGTCCGCTGCCAGTGCATCCAAAATAAGGCCATCGCGGTAAACAAAAAAACTGTGGCTGCGCCGCGTCTCTCCGCGTAAACGGTCTCCCATACGCGTATGATAAAACGCTTGTCTGAAATTGAACTTTCCTCTAAAGTTTTCGTAGGAGTCATCATGGATATGAAATATAAGCGCAATTTTTGCATTGTTGCGCATATCGATCACGGGAAATCGACCCTTTCCGACCGGCTGATTCAAAAATCGAATATTATCGATGCGCGGAAGATGAAGAATCAGATTCTCGACAGTATGGATATTGAACGCGAGCGCGGTATTACGATAAAAAGTCAGGCGGTAACCATTCCGTATACGGCGGCGGACGGGAATCAATACGAGTTGAATTTTGTAGATACGCCGGGTCATGTGGATTTTTCTTACGAGGTGTCGCGGGCGATTGCTTCATGCGAAGGCGCGCTGCTTTTAATTGATGCAAGTCAGGGCGTTGAATCGCAAACGGTGAGCAATATGTATATGGCGCTTGAGCACGATCTTTCGATTGTGCCGGTTATCAATAAAATCGATTTGCCGTCGGCCGATATTCCTACGGTGCGGGAGCAAATCGACAAGGAGCTCGGCCTTGACGATTCGGTAACGCAGCTGGTGAGCGCAAAAACCGGCGAAGGCATCGACGGGCTGTTTGAAGCGATCGTTACGTGCTTTCCGCCGCCTGCAGGCGATGCGGCCGCCCCCTTGCAGGCGCTCATTTTCGACTGTCATTACGATTCGTACCGCGGCGTTATCGTGCATGTGCGCGTGATGAACGGCGCAATCAAAACGGGCGATGCGATACGCATGATGAGCACGGGTACCGAATACAAGGCGGAACAGATCGGCGTATTTAAGATTGATTATGAAGAGACGGGAATACTTGAAGCGGGCGATGTCGGCTACATTATTGCGGGAATTAAAACGGTAAGCGATGTACATGTCGGAGATACCGTAACGCTTTCGGCAAAACCTGCGCCGAACGCGCTTGCAGGCTTTAAGGAAGTAAAGCCCGTCGTCTATTCTTCGATTTATCCGATGGATTCAAACGATTATGAAGAATTAAAATCGAGCATCGAAAAACTTAAACTCAACGACGCTAGTTTAATTTACGAAAAAGACAACTCCCTTGCGCTCGGAAACGGTTTCCGCTGCGGTTTTTTGGGCTTGCTGCATCTTGAGATTATTCAAGAGCGGCTGGAGAGGGATTACGATCAAGCGGTTATTTTTACTGCTCCGAGCGTCCGCTACAAAATCGCGCTGACAAACGGAGAGGAAACCTGTATCGACAATCCTTCCGAATATCCGGAGGGGCGCATTAAAAGCGCCGAAGAGCCGTTTATCCGCGCAAGTATTATCACGCCGGCAACCTATCTCGGCTCCATTATGGAATTGTGCAAGCAAAAGCGCGGCGAACAGACGAACATGACCTACCTCGATCAAAAGCGCGTGGAACTGACGTATGAGATGCCGCTTGCGGAAGTGCTGTTTGACTTTTACGACAAGCTCAAAAGCTACAGCCGCGGCTACGCATCGTTCGACTACGAGCTCATCGGCTATCGTCCGACCGAACTGGTGAAAGTCGATATTCTTTTAAACGGAAAGATGGTCGACGCGCTGTCGCAGCTGACGTTCAAGGAAAACGCCGCAGAGCGCGCACGGAAAGTATGCGAGCGGCTTAAAGATGAAATCGCCCGCCAGCAATTTAAGGTTGCCATACAGGGCGCAATCGGAAGCCAAATCATCGCGCGCGAAACGGTCAGCGCCGTCCGGAAAGACGTACTTGCAAAATGCTACGGCGGCGACATTACGCGGAAGCGCAAGCTGCTCGAAAAACAAAAAGAAGGGAAAAAGCGCATGAAGATGTTCGGCGATGTGGAATTAAGCCAATCGGCATTCCTTGCGGTTCTCAAAGAAAAAGAAGATAAATAGCGGGGCGAATTGCATCCGTTCGGGGATTTTTGTATAATCGGGCACCGAATAATGAATAGGAGAAAAAAATGAAGAAACTGATTTTTGTGGCGGCGCTCGGCGCATTATTTGCTTCGTGCAGCGGTAAAAACGCGCTGTATACGATGAACCGCATGCAGGAAAAGAGTGAGGATGCGGAAATTATCATGGATTATCCGGCGTTCGCGAATCAAAAAGCAATAAATGCCGAAATCAAGAAAACGGTATCCGACGATTACGCGGCGCATCAGGCGCTTATGGCTGAATACGGCATGAAAACCCAAGAGTATGTGCTTTCCACCGCGCCGATTATCTACAATGACGCATATGTCAGTATGCTGTTTTCCACGTATATTTATGCCGGCGGGGCGAACGGCGAAACCAAACTGAATTCGCTGACCTATTCGCTCAAAGACAACAAGCGCCTGTCGATAACGGAAGCTGCGGGCATGAGCCTTGAAGACATTTCTAAAATTTGCGCAAACCGCTTACGGGAAACGCTCATCAGTTGGAACATGGATTCCGAATCACGGGAATGGCGGGAAGAATTGATTTTGGGAGGCACAGAGCCGCGTCCGGAAAATTATACCGCCTTTACTTTCGACGGCTCCGTCGTTACCGTCTACTTTGCGCCGTATACGGTCGGAACCCGCGTAGACGGCATTCAGAAAGTTGAGATTCCGCTTCCGATGCCCGTAGAAAAGTAAAATACTTTTGCCGCAGGGCAAAAGCGCTCCGATAAGGACCGGATCCGTTGAGGCGTCCGGTCTTTTTTTTGTTTTCACAAGAAGCAAAAGTGCCGCATTCGCTCATTTTTGCAGCGCTTTAGAATATATGCAGCTACAAAAAAGCTCGCGCTTGTATAAATGCAGCATTAAAAGACGGCAACGGTCTCTTCTTCCTCTTCTTCAATCGATTCTATGTCGATGTCTTGTCCGGCAGAACTCATATTTGCATCCGCCATTGCCTGCATCTCATCGGGAGACGTCGGCTTTGCGGCCAATTTTTTGAACTCGATATGTTCTGCGATAATGATAACCCGGCTTGTAGTATGGCCATCCGCTTTAAGCCAGCGTTCCTGCTTTAACCGCCCGACAATCCGTAAGCCGCGCCCCTTGCTGCACTTTTGCCCGCACACTTCCGCCATTTTGCCGTACGTTTCAACATTGAAGTACGAAACCTCATTGACGCCTTCTCCGCGGGCGTTTCGGTAAAAGCGGTTTACAGCAAGCTGCACGGTGCAGACTTTAAATCCTGCTTTCGGCTCGCGGAGTTCCGGCGGGCGGACAACATTCCCTTCAATAATTAAAGAATTTAATTGGTTCATATCGACCTCACATAACGATGATAGTGCTTTAAACCGTCCTGTAAAAAGCAACGGCTTCCGCAGGGAAGCCGTCATTATGGATATCGCATTTTTTATCGAAAAAAAGCGGAAAATAATAAATTATTTATTCCCGACAAGGCGCAAAATATAGAGCTGCACGTACATAAACAAAGCGTCTCCGCCGTTGATTTTCCGCATATTCGGGGTTTTGCATAAAGTTTCGGCAAGACTGTGCACGCGCTCCTGCGTAAAAGTGGAGGCGGTAAGCGTCGTAACGACTTTCCGCATATAATCGCGGATGAGCGCGTTGACATCGTTATTGAGCTGGTTGTGCCCGTCCTTCGTCAGCATTTTATTCCATTGCTTCATGTAAGAATCAAGTTCACGGTCAATCGAAGAGCCCGGCGGAACCAAAGAGGCGCTGATGGTGTGCGCGGCATTGGCAAGCGCCGCCTGCCGACTCTTCTTCTTTTTACCGTTTTCCGCATTTTCTCCGTTATCGGAAACGACGGGCTGCGTCGCGTTTTGCACAGGCTTTGCTTTTTTAAAGAGCGTTCCGCTTTTAAGCCGCGTAAAAAACGTTGCGACGGCGACGACAACAGGAATGGAATACCAAATCGGCAGCTTTGTGCGCGCCACCGTTAGAATCGTTCCGTTATTGAGCATGAGCAGGTCGCTGTAGGCAAGGAGCTTCCCGCCGGAAAAAACGTGGAAACCGTCGTTTTGGTGCCCCGTTTCATAATGCAAGAGGAGCAGGAAATCGGAAGTCAGCAGCGCGTGCAGGACGGGCGACTGTTGCTCCACTTCCCGATTGAGCACTTTTTCAAAGAGCTTTGCGTCTTTCATCTCCGGAAGCGTCTGATACGATTCGAGCGTCTGCATCCATTTTTCCGTCAGCGACTTTTCAATGATATCGTGCGCCTCATTTGCAAGACGCACGATAAGCGGAAACACCCGGTTTTTGTAAATGAAATACCGCTCGCCTGACGCGATTTTGAAAATCAGTATTTTCGGCAGCTCATTTTCAACCAACTCTGAAGAAAGGCGGGTCAAAAAGTCCGAAAGCTCCCGTTCATTGTATTGACCGTACAGCAAGGCGCCCTTCGAATCTTTGAGTTTCAGTATGCTGTCCATATTATAGAAAAACGGCGGCTTTGCGAGCGCCTGTTCAAGCTCTGCGAACGCCTCCGTCTTCAGTTTTTCTTTTGAAGCTTTTTCTTTTTGGGACGACATCCAAATATCGGAAACGGCAATCGCCTGAAGGATATTCGTGTCTTCCATCGTGCGGTCTTTGACTTTTTCAAAATCCCTGCGGATAAAATAACACAGCTGCCCCCAGTAATAAAAACCGTCGCCTTCAAGTTCAAAGACGTTTTCGGCATCATCCGCCTGCTGGAGCAGCCGGGTATAAAACGTCCGCGCGGAAATCTCTTTATTCGGATTGGCGGTACGCAGCTTTTTCTGAAAATAATCGTGGTACTCGTCTTTTCTGAGCATTGTGCGGATTTTCGCCATCGACGCCCGCAGCAGCGTGTTGATCGGAACGCTTGCCGGAAAAAGCAATGCGGGAATGTCTCGGTGGAAAATCATGCAATACAGGAGCGGAGAGGTCAGATCCTGCTTTTCGTTGAGCGCCGGAATCAACTCCGCCGCATCGTGTTTGTCTATTGCGTCGGTAGGAAGATTTTTCGGCAGATCCAGTACCGACGGAAACGGAATATTTGTCTTTACAAGGATTTCTTTGTAGCGTTCTTCAAAATAAATCGAATAGTAGGAAACGGCGACGATAACCGTTTTTCCCGTTCCCTGATTCTGCAAGTAGAGTTCGTGCCGCTCGGCATATTCTTCAAGCTCCTTGAGCAGCGATGATTCGGATATATCCAGATATTGCATCAGTTCCGGATGTTCAGTCTGATTGCGCGCAGCGTATTTTCTCAGATAGTCGCAAAAATCCACGAGATTTACAAACGCAGAAGCCTGTCCTTTCGCGCATAAATACAGTACCGTACTTAAATTTATATCCTGTGACATGGGCGCATCTTAACAGTAAACGCTTTTCTTTTCAACACAACAATTTTCCGCCTGAGCGGACGACTTATATTTTGTTTGAATATTATAAATTTATCATTTATACTCACTGCTATGAATCAAGAATCGAAGCGGAGTTCCTTTGACGAGCTGGTTGCGGGAATCAATACCGATGAGCGGAAATATTTGCTTTCCAAACTCAACCAAAATAAAAATGACATGGCGATTTTACAGCCGATCAATGATATCACCGACGTATCAACCCTTTCAGTCCGGTTCCAAAATGAGCCGCTGCTCTATAAATTCTTTCTGTGGATCCGTTCCATGCTTACAAAAAAGCCGAAGGCTGAACTGTATAACGGCGCGCTGATTGCCCGCGTTGCATCGCACATCAACAGAGACCATCCGGGAATCATAAATACCAACTCCGATGTACTTCAGTCGCTGTTTTATGAAAAGATTCGGGAACTAAAAGAGAGCGCGGACTTTTTTAAGCCGTATTTCAGCGTGGTAAACGATAATCCGGGGCGGTTTTACGTTTTTATGAGCACGTTTATTGCGCCGGAGCATACGGAAGAAATCGGAAAGGCTGCCGATCCGTACCAAATTCCGTTTGAGCGGGAACTGACATCGGAGCTGCGGGCTTCTTTAATACGGAAGATGGATGCGATGCTGAAAAATATTGCGTCGGCGACGCGGGCGAATATTTATGCGGCGGCGCGGAGCGTTATTTGGCTCAAACAGTTTACCGAATTACCCTTCATTCATTTTACTTCGCAGTTTACATCGGTGATTTCCGAAGACAGAACCTGCCCGTATGACAGCGCGCAGACGGATTATCCCGTCTTTGCCCGCGTGCTTGCGGCCGCATCATCCATTCCGCATGAAGTGTTGCAGGCGCTCTTTCTCTTCCCGCAGCGCAAAAATCCGAAGGAATCGCTGCTGGACGGAGATATGGAGCAAGCGCTCAGCGAGTTTACCGGCCGGGCGGCGTCCTGTCTGTCTATGATCCAGATGTTCATTTCCACCGTGCCGCTTACCCTGCTCGGTAAGGTTATTTTTTATGACTACGATTGGCAAATCGGCGCATACGGCGGCGGCGAAGACTGGTTCGTTAAGTATCGGGAAGAATGGAAAGTCATATTTGATTCGCGCTGGAAAAGTTGGCTGCGCGACCGGAAAAAACACCAGCTTGCAGGCGTGCTGAAGGTGCATTTCGGGCTCTCGCAGTTTCCCGAATTGCCGTATATGCCGTGGAAAGATCTGTGGGGCGGCGTACCCTTCCGCTGCGAGATGACCGGCGGATTTTTAATCTGGTTTGCGGAAAATCAGTACGATACGGTTATGGCCAGTATGAATCCGCTGGTGCTTGAAGGCGTCTTTTTAGATAATGAAAACCGGACGCAGCTTTCTGAAGCACTCAATGATTTTTCGGATATAAATCAGCATGCGGTAACGTTTGCCTATTCGCTTTCGGAGCAAGGGGCGATCGGAGCCGTATTTGAAAAGCTGAAAGCCGAAGGCGTGCGCTCGCTCAAGGGGCAGGCGCTGGCGGATTCGACGATTCTCAATGCGGAAATGTCTTTACGCGCATGGGGAAAGGCGTTCGGCGAAAATTGCCGCATTATCGAAAACGTTTTCAGCGGGATTTTTGATGAAAATAAGGCGAAGGGATTTAACGGATTGCAAAACTTCAATACGATTAAAGGCCGCCAAAACAGAGAGTTCAAAGAGGAACTGTTGGTAGTTCGAGACGTTCTGTCGAAGGCAAAATCGATTCTATCGGAAATAGAGCCGCTCGATTTACCGTCACTGGATTGATCGTCATTGGCCGAATACTAAAAAGAAGATGCCCGTAGTTTTGCGCCGGAATGCACGCCGACGTTTTTCTTTTTAGACGGCGAGGGACGGAGAGAGCTTTACCAAATGTTCGAGCACGGCGCGGCATTCTTCTGCGGAAGAATAATGGAAAGCAACTTTTCCGCGCCGGTTTGTAATCACTTTCATTTCCAGATGATGAAAAGCCTCCCCCTCTCTTTTGAGCTTTTCAAGCATCGGAAGCGCATAAATTTCTGAAAGCGGCAAAAAATGCCCGCTACCGATTAAGCTCTTCGTGTAAACGCCTGCGCATCCGTTTAAAGAAAGTTCGGCAGCCCCCATTGCAGCTCCTAAGACGGCGACCAAAAGGACGATTATGTCGGTCGGAATGCCTAATTCCTTTACCCACAAAAGTCCGATGAGCAGCGCACAGCACACGAGAATGAGCAGCGAGTGCAGGGGATTTTTCTTTTGAACGGTAAAAACCGTCGTTCCTGCGCGTTTGAGAATGATGCGCCGCCGTATCGGGATTGATGCGATGATCGCCGCATACGTCCCAGCGGCCGCGAGAGAAAGTCCTACACGAAGAAAAATGCTGTTCATAAAAACTCCATACCTGCAAGGAATGAGCGCCATGCTGCGCGCGTCGGCAACCGGTATTTTCGAATTATGGATTCATTCTACGGCGAGAAAGCCAAACAGTCAAAGTTTTTCTTGCCGACTCAAATGCAAGCGGGGCGTCGGCAATGTCTTTCACCTCATTGATGCGCACGGCGGAAAATCCGAGCACTTCCTTTGTTTGGGCGTTCAGCGCACGAATCAGCTGCTCAACCGTTTCATACTGCGGCGGAAGCGGCGCCGTAAAAAAAATATCGCAGGTTTTGTATGCAATCTCCTTGTATTCGTAATCGTTCGGGAAACTGCAAAGATAGGCGACTTCCGGCGGCCGAAATCCCGTCTCTTCAAAACATTCCCGGATTGCCGCTTCTTCCGCCGATTCTCCGGGATCGGTAAAACCTCCGGGCAGCGCCAAAAAGCCCTTGCGCGGATTTTTTGCCCGCGTTTCAAACAGAACGCCTCCGTAGCGGTCTGCAATCACCAGAGCGACGGCGGATGCAACATTGTTATAGAGCGTAAAACCGCACTCGGCGCACAACCACTTCCTCCCGCCGCTGTAGCGCACCGTTTGGTGCCCGCAGCGCGGACAAAATTGAAATGCATCTTCATTCATTTGAACCCCCGTATTGTCAGCGCGTCGGCCAGCGCTTCCGCCCGCCGGAGCGTTCTCAAAATCAGCGGAACGAAAAGCGGAAAAGCCGCGCGTATTTTTGCGATTATCCCGCGCGAAGTTTTTAATCCTCCGCGCACCAGCTGCGTTTTGATGATGCAAACCGCTTCGTCAAGCAGGAGCGGGATAAAGCGGAAAATAATTTCAACCGTCACGGATGCGTACCGGACGGGAATACCCAGTTTTTTAAGCGGCAAAAGGAGCATTTCAAATCCGGCGATGATTTCCTGTTCGGTCATGGACGCGCGAAAGGCACCGATGCAGCAGAGCGCAGCTTCGGTACGCAGCAAAATGAAGAGGCAAATCGTCAATTTTGAAGGCGTTACCGAAATGAAGCGCCAGCTCCAGTAGACGCGTTCAAGCGCCTCCGGACGCGCAAAAATCATCTGAAATACGCAAAAAAAGGAAAGATACGGAATGACTTTCAGCATCATCGGAAAGAGTTTTTTTGCGCGATTTCCGGAAAGGAGGGCGTATGCCGTACAGAGCGCAAGCATCCCGGCTTCAGGCGGAACGGAGGAAACAATCAGCGCGCCGAAAAATAATGCGAAAAACAGCGCATATTTGAGCGCAGGCGGAAGAGTCGTAAGCATTGTCCGCTTTTTTTTTGCCGCAGCTCCGGCATATTCTTGTAATGTACGCAATAAAGGCGCCCAGCCGAAGGGCTCTTGCAGCTGCAAACCGGCGGAAGCGGCGCCTTCCGCCTCATTTTCGGCCGCAGCATAATCCGGCTGAACGGAGCGAAGCGTATCGGCGGCAATCGTACCGCCTGCAAGGTGGAAGATGCGGTCGGCAAAATCCGCTTCATCGCGGCGGTGCGTAGAATATAAAACGGTCTTTCCCCGATCGGCGAGGGAGCGCATCATTGCCATAATGCGGTGGCGCGCATGGCCGTCGAGCCCCGCCGTCGGCTCATCGAAGAAAATGACATCCGGATCAACGGCAAGAATTCCTGCAATCGCAAGCCGGCGTTTTTCCCCGCCGGAAAGCGCAAAGGTCTGCCGGTCGCAGAATGCGTCAAACGGGAGGCCGGCCGTTTCCATCGCATCCTTTATCCGCTCAACGAGCGCCTGCCCCGCCAGCCCGCAGTTCCGTGCGCCGAAGGCAACATCATCGGCGGCAAAGGCTTCAAAAAGCGCCGCATCGGGATTTTGCTGGACGAGAGCGGCCTTCTCCGTTGCGTACACGGCGCCGTTTTGGGGAATGAAAAGGCCTGCGGCAGTTTCAAGCAGCGTCGTTTTTCCGCTGCCGGAAGAACCGGTTAAGGCCGTCAAAGAGCCGCCGTATAAGTCAAACGAAACATCTTTCAGTATGGTTTGGCCGGATCGGATGCAGCTTAAATTTCGTACGGAAAAGGTTTTCCGCGCGCTGTTTTGAGAAGGATCTCTGCGTTTTGGGGAGAGGAGCGCGCCGCCGGTAATGCCGTGCAAAAGCTCCGTGTGCAAGAAGAAATCGTCGGCCGTTCCCTCCCACCGTATTTTGCCCGCATCCATAACCGTCACCCGTTCTGCGCGGCGGGCGGCCTGTGCATCGTGCGTGATGTGCAGGATGGTCATTCCGTTTTTGTGTAAAGAATCGAGCAGGGTAAAAAAATCTTCCCGCGCCGCCGCATCGATCATGGCAAACGCTTCATCGAGAATCAAAAGATCGCACGAAAGCGCGAGCATCCCGCTGATTGCAGCCTTTTGCAGCTGACCGAGCGACAGCGAAAAACAATTTTTCTCCGCATGTTCAAGCATCCGCGTCAGGTTCAGGGCTTCAATCGTCCGGAGCTCCACTTCAGAATCCGGAAGATTCATGCACGTCGGGCCGAATGCCGTATCCCGCATGAGCGTTCCGCAAATAATTTGGTCTTTGGGAGACTGAAAGACGAGCGCCGTGCGTATCGACTTGGCGGTTTGAACCGTTCCGCGCTCCGCTTCCGTAAGTCCTGCAACGATGCGCGCAACCGTGCTTTTGCCGCTGCCGTTTTTCCCTGCAAGCACCGTGTAGGAACCTTTTGCAAGCGAAAAGCTCACTCCGTCCACCGCAGGCCGTGCAGCTCCCGGATATGAGTAAACCAGATTATCCACACATAAAACATTCATTTGCTGCATATTAGCGTAAATCGGACAAAAACGGAATCATTTTGCCGCGCCTCCGTTTCCGCTCGTGCGCAGAGAACACACGAGAAAAGAAAAAGCGCCCTGCACGAATGCAAAGCGCCTTTACTGCGTTACATGGAATTTCCGCTTTGGCCGGAACTACATGCACATAAGCAATGTTTTTGAATCCAAGCGGATGCTCGAGCCTGAAGCAACCGGCGCGCCGCCTTTTTTCAGAACCGTAAGCGCAACGCCGCCTGCAACGGAATCAAGGCGACCGATAATATCGAAGAACGCAAGCATATCCACACCGAATGTTTCTTCAATTTTCGCGTTTTCATTTGTCGCGCTAAACCATGCGGTAATTTTTTCCTCCGCAATGAAATCGGCGACGGCCTTTACATCCGCTTCTTTGATTTTCGTCATATTCGCGCCGTCGATAATCAAAGAAGACACCTTTATGCCGCCTTCTCCAAGCGCCTTGATGGTATTCACCACTTTCGGAAGCGTAAATGTTTCCTGATTGAAGTTCAGAATCGTCCGGCCGCGTACAATCGTTTCTTTGATTTCGCTCATGTCGCCGATGTTTTTTTTCTTGCCGATTTCAGCGAGGATGCTGTCGTACCATGAAATAACATTCGGCGAATGCTGATCGAATGAAACGTGCGACAGCTGCTTGTCGTGCAGCAGGGCATCGATGCCGAACTGCACCAGCACGGACGTTTTTCCAAGTCCTTTTTTTGACGTGATGAGCCCGAGCTTTCCGGCTTTTAGGCCGCCGTCGGTTATTTTTTCAAAAAACCGGACAGGGCTGTGATCGATAAGATCTTGTTTTACCATGTAAAATCTCCTACTGACGGCCCTTATTTGCCGCTCGCTTTTTTCTCTTCCTGATACTTTTTGATAAGTTCTTCCGCAACCGCATTCGGAACTTTCCCGTACCGTTCGAATTCCATCGTAAACTCGCCCTTTCCCTGCGTTGAGGAACGGAGAATTGTCGAAAATCCGAACATTTCGCTCAACGGCACTTCCGCATTGACGGTGGACGCATTGTTTTCGTCGGTCGATTCGCCGATGATGCCGCGCCGCTGGTTGATAAGACCGAACACGTTGCCCTGAAATTCCGTCGGAGCGGAAATCTGAACCTTCATAATCGGCTCAAGGATAACCGGCTTCGCCTTTGCATAGCCTTCGCGGAACGCGCCGATGGCAGCCGTCTGGAAGGCGATGTCGGAAGAGTCGACCGGATGGTACTGACCGTCGTTTATCGTCAGTTTTACGCCGACAATCGGGAATCCGATGAGCGTGCCCTTTTCGACCGCTTTCTTAAAGCCTTTATCGCACGACGGAATAAACTCGTTCGGAATCGCGCCGCCTTTAATCGCGTCGACAAACTCGTAATCTTTGTCGGCAACCGGTTCCATAAAGCCTGCGACGCGTCCGTACTGACCGGAACCGCCGGTTTGCTTTTTGTGCGTGTAGTTGAAGTCGCCGCGCTGCGTAATCGATTCGCGGTAGGCAACCTGCGGCGCGCCCGTTTCTACTTCGCACTTGTATTCGCGCTTCATGCGCTCAACGTAGACGGCAAGGTGCAGCTCGCCCATTCCCTTGATAATCGTTTCGTTCGATTCAGGATCGATGGCGACTTGGAATGTCGGATCTTCTTTGGTAAAGCGGTTGAGCGCCTTCGACATCTGCATGGCCGCCGCCTTGTCTTTCGGCTTAACGGAAAGCGAAATGACGGGATTCGGAACGTACATTGATGCCATCGCGTAGTTCAAGCCGCCGCCGGTAAAGGTATCGCCTGAAGCGCAGTCGACGCCGAACAGCGCTACAATGTCGCCCGGAACGCCTTCGTTGATATCTTCCATCGCCGCAGCGTTCATGCGCACAAGACGGCCGACCTTAAAGCGCTTTTTTGCGCGGGTGTTATACAACTCCTCGCCCTTCGTCAATTTGCCCTGATAAATGCGCGTATACGTGAGCTGACCGTACTGACCGTCGTCCAACTTAAACGCAAGGGCGACGCACGGCTTGTTATTCACCGGCTCAAGTTTTACCGGCGCTTCGTTGTTGTCGACATCGAATGCGGTGTTTTCAACTTCCGTCGGGTTCGGCAGATAGCGCGCAACGCCGTCAAGGAGCGGCTGCACGCCCTTATTCATGTGCGCAGAACCGCAGAATACGCCGACAAACTGCTCGGAAATCGTTCCCTTCCGGATTGCGGCAATAACCATATCCGAAGACGCATTGTCGTAGCCGTTATCTTCCATTAAGGCTTCCATGAGCGCATCGTCGAACATCGATGCTGCGTCAAGGAGCTGGTTGCGGTATTTTTTTGCATCTTCAACCATGTGCGGAGGAATTTCCGCCGTGCGGACATCGGAGCCGTCCGCGCCTTCAAAGTAGATGGCCTTCATCGCGATAAGATCAACGACGCCTTCCAGTTTATCTTCAAGGCCGATCGGAAGTTCCATCATGTGCGCATTGAGCCCGAGCTTATCGCGCAGCTGACTGCATACGCGCAAAGGATTTGCGCCTTGCCGGTCGCATTTGTTTACGAAAGCAATGCGCGGGACGTGATAGCGTTTGAGCTGGCGGTCAACCGTAATCGACTGCGACTGAACGCCTGCAACCGCGCACAAAACGAGAATCGCCCCGTCGAGAACGCGCAATGAACGCTCAACTTCGATGGTAAAATCGACGTGTCCCGGTGTGTCAATCAAATTGATGGTATAATCTTTCCATTGAACCTGAGTTGCCGCCGACTGAATCGTAATGCCGCGCTCGCGCTCCAAATCCATCGAATCCATCACAGCTCCGACGCCGTCTTTGCCGCGAACTTCATGAATTTGATGAATCCTGTTGCAATAGAACAGGATTCGTTCCGACAAGGTGGTTTTACCGGAGTCAATGTGGGCGCTGATACCGATATTCCTCATTTTAGAAATATCAAAGTCCATATTGGTACCTCTTTAAAATAAAATACAGATAAATTTCTGCGAGTTTATCTTAAAAAAAACACTTATTCAACCGCCGGAAAAATTACGTATCGGGACGGGGCGGACGGGAGGAACGGGACGTGAAAGATACAATATCTTGACCGTCCGCTTCCGGTTTTCTCGGCAGCAAACCGGCGAGTGGGGTGCGCACGAGAAACGGCAAAGCGGCTGTGTGAATAATAGAATGACTTGGCCGACAGAGCGCGCGCTTTGCTTACGGCAAGTCGGAGAGAGGACTGCGCACGATGAGTCGTAAAACGGGTGCGTGAATAATCGAATGAGTTGATCGGTTGTGCCCGGTTTGCTCGGCAGCAAACCGGCGAGTGGGTTGCACACAAGAAACGGCAAAGCGGTCACTTGGCGGATGCAATAGCTTGACCGTCCATCGCCTTTCCAAGTCGGTGCAAGCGGAACGTACGCCCGCAGCGTTTTTCTCCGAGCGGCAACGTTACAGCGGACGGAGATTCCGCTCACTCCGTCAAGCCGAGCGCTCCGCCGTCCGTCGCATTTTCCATTTCCGTATCAGATTGCCATGCGATAGACATAAAGGGCGACACGAGCGGCAAGTCATTAAAGCCTGCAAAGCTCGATACCGGAATCGAAGTGAAAGTGCCGCTGTTTATCAATACGGAAGAAAAAATCGTCATCGACACGCGCGACGGCTCGTTCGTTGAGCGCGCAAAAAGCTAAGCGTCGTTTACTGCGCGGAAAAGCCGCGTATTAAACAAAAGCCGTTTGCCGTGATGCAGGCGGCTTTTTCCGTTTTACGGACGGCGTGAAACGGACGCGCTCGGATGCGGCTGCAATCTATCTCTTGTAGTTCGCAGCCGGTTGTCATGCGGAAAGCCGGAGCGTCGGCAGTTGTAAAGCCACTCTGCTTGCATATTATTTTATTTTCCATATAGTAGCGTCTATGACAAAATTCGAACTGTTCAACAAATTCTACTCCAAAGCAAAAGTCGCCCTGCACTAAACCGCTCACTTTCCGCGCGGAAGACGAGCCGCGCCCTCCGCATAAATCACCGTTTTTTTGGGAGAAATTATGACTATCAAACTTTCAGACCATTTTACGTTCGGAAGGCTTATCCGTTTTGTCTTTCCGTCCGTCGTCATGATGATTTTTACGTCGATTTACAACGTGGTCGACGGTATTTTCGTTTCAAACTTTGTCGGAACGACGAGTTTTGCCGCCGTTAATTTGGTTATGCCGATTCTCATGCTCTGCGTTTCGTTCGGATTTATGATCGGCTCCGGCGGAAGCGCACTCGTCGCCATGCTGCTCGGGCAAAATAAGCGGCAGCGGGCAAACGAAATCTTTTCGCTGCTCATTTACGTGTGCCTCGCAGTCGGCGCTGCGGTTACGGCTGCGATGTTTGTATTGATGCCGAAAGTCGTCTCGCTGCTCGGCGCGGCAGGTCAGCTGGCATCGGATGCGGCATATTACGGGCGCGTCGTGATTTTAATCTGTCCGCTTTTTATGCTGCAATTCGCTTTTCAAAGTTTTTTGATTGCGGCGGAACGCCCGACGCTCGGACTGGTTTTGACCGTTTCGGCAGGCTGTACGAATATCGTGCCCGACGCGCTTTTTGTCACCGCGTTCAAATGGGGACTGTTCGGCGCCGCGCTTGCAACGTGTATCAGTCAGTTTATCGGCGGCGGAATTCCGCTCATCTTCTTTTTGCTGCCGAATAAAAGTTCGCTCAGACTCCGAAAACCGATTTGGGCAGTCAGAGAACTGCTGCAAACGCTTTCAAACGGCTCGTCGGAACTCGTTTCAAACATTGCGATGTCGGCGGTGAGCATTTTGTACAATCTGCAGCTGATAAAAATCGCCGGAGAAACGGGCATTGCCGCGTACGGCGCGTTGATGTACGTGAGTTTTATCTTTGTCGCGCTCTTTCTCGGCTACGGAATCGGGCGCGCGCCGATTGTCAGCTATCATTACGGGGCAAAAAATACGGCGGAATTGCAAAATCTTTTCAAAAAGGACTGGATTCTGACCGGCATAAGCGGACTTACGCTTTTTGCGCTGTCGGAATCGCTTTCAGGTCCGCTCGCGGTCCTGTTCGCCAAAAACGACGCGGCGCTCCTTGCGATGATAAAGCGGGCGTTTTTCCTCTATTCGTTCGCCTACCTTGCCGCAGGCTTCAATATTGCCGCGTCGTCGCTTTTTACCGCCCTGAACAACGGCTTTATTTCCGCGCTGATTTCATTTTTGCGGACTCTTGTGTTTCAAGTCGGCTTCGTGTTCGCGCTGCCCCCGTTTTTCGGACTCGACGGCATTTGGCTCAGCGGAATCGCCGCCGAACTTGCCGCCCTAATCGTAACGCTCGTCTGCATTCTCCGAAACAGCAAAAAATACGGCTACCGCTGAGAAAAGCTGACGTATACGGCGATACAGTCGAGGGCAGGCAGCGCGAGTTTGAGCGACGCATGAGGGAGAGAGGCGCGGAGCAAACAAAATCCGCCTGCGTTTTTGCAGACGGTTTTTTCTTTTGCGGACGAACAAGACGACCGGAGACGCAGCAACTTTCACCGCCCGCTGAAATCCACGGACTAGCCGTAACGCTCGCTTGCATTATCCGGAACGGCAAAAAATACGGCTACCGGTAAGAACCGTTGACGCACACGGCGGCTCGGTCGGTGCGAAGAGGGCAAGGAAAGTTTGCGCGGCTCGTGAGGGAGAGAGAGGCGCGGAGCAAACAAAAGCCGCCTGCGGTTTTTAAGACGGCTTTTTTATTTTGTGGACGGAACAAGACGACCGGAGACGCAGCGACTTTCACAGCCCGCCGAACTTGCCGCCCTATCCTGAAACAGCCGGAGAAAAATCGCGAATTTTCCTACGAAAAGAAAGTGCCGAAAAATTGCGCTATGTGTAAAGTAATTGCACATAGCGCAATGCTTTTAATGCCTTGCAGCTATTTTACCTCCCCATTTTCAACACCGATAGGATAATTTGCAGTCAGAACTTCAATCTTTTCAACGGTCTTTCCGGTTTGTGCGCTCATCGGTTTTGCCATCTTTATCTCAACTTGATACCAAGCGTTTGCTTCTGCAGCAACGGAAAGCTGCTTATTCCTGAAAGAACTCAGCAAGAATTTGCCTTCGATTTTTGACACCTGCTCCAACAGTTCATCAAAGTCGGATTGCGAATAACCGTCATAATGCCCTTGGTCGGAACCGACATACGGCGGATCAATTGCGGACTGCTGTTACGGGATTTTTAACCTTTTGCAGTGCTTGCAGTCCGCTCGAGTTTGATTTCATCAAACTCGTTGCTGAGTGTTCATTCTCCTTGTCATCGCGGGAACGAATGATTTTAAGCGCATCGCAGCATTCAATCTGTACATCCTGAATCCGTTTGGCAAGCTCTTCCGTAAAGCGGTTAC
>CAUTZW010000048.1:0-20970 GCA_963543045.1 uncultured Treponema sp. | reverse complement strand
CATTGCACTATATGTAAATGAATTGCATATAGTGCAATTTTTAGAGTTTTTCTTTTCATAGGAAAATACGTGGTTTTTCTCTGACTGGTTCACGTACAGTCGACACAGACAGCAGAATGCACACCGTTCCAGCAGCATTTATGGCACGGTGGCAAAGCAGATGACACCGTATGCCGTCAACACGCTGCACGCAGCTTCCGGAGACGACATGCGTACCGCCAGCACGGACGACAGAGCGCACATCGTTCCGGCAAGTTTTGACGCGGCGGCAAAGCAAATGCCGCGGACACACTGTGCACAGCTCCAGAGACGATATACGTACCACCAACGCGGACAGCAGAGTGCACATCATTCCGGGCAAGTTTTTGACGCGACGACAAAGAGGATGAACCAGATGCCCGCGTACACACCGCGCGTAGCTCCAGAGAGGACATACGTACCACCCGGCGCGCGGACGGCAAAGTGCACTCCGTTCCGGCTGGTTTATGGTGCGGCGGTAAACGGCTGGCACCGTATGCCGCTGACACGCTGCACGCCATGCCGGAAATAACATGCGTACCACCGGCACAGACGGCAGAGCTTACGCAGTTCCACTGTTTCTTATAACACAGAGGCAAATAAATAGAAGCTTACTTAAAAATTTCGTATCTTACCGATTTCGTATTCTACCCGCTTTCCATTTACTATCATCAGCTGTACGGTTCCCTGTCTGAACAGCTGTATTACGGCGCCCCGCAGCTCAACAGGAAGTCGGTGCATGCGGGCATCGACGCAAAATACCATTCGACGCACAAGAGCATCCTGTAAGGCGTCGACGTTTTTTTCCGACGAATACCGTTTATGCGGCTGGATTGACCTTTTCGACACAAAAAGGCGCCTGTTGACCGAGCGAAAAAAATACGACGGGTATGTGTTCAGCTGTACGCGCACTGTTTTTGCCTGCGCGAAATGGGCTACGCGGTCACGCAGCTACACCTGTATTCGAACGACGACAACAAAGCCTATCCCGTTCCGCTACCGGAAGACGGTGCGGAAAGGCAAGAAAAGTTTCGAGCGGTCAATCGTCACATGCAAAACTTTTCGATTGATTCCTTTATGCCTCCTCAGAGCGTCTAAAAATGCGCGCATTGCATTTACAACGACTTTTACAACCAGCCGCTCGCGTCCAAAACCTAAAACGGAGGTTTCTAAATGATGAGTGTCCACAATTTTGAGCGCAAACAAATCGCATTCGTATTCACTAACCGTAGTGAAAAGCTGACAATCTGCTCATTCACCGATGCGGGAGGAAACGTGAAGCGTCAGGCCACTTGCTATATCCGTGTTGCCCTGTTTATCTGCGGAGATTTTTGTCTCACCTCAGCCTCCTTAACCGCTCCAAAAAGTTCGGCTTTACCATCATATTTATGACGCTCAATCTGCGGGTGACCGCGATTCTGCCTGCCAAAGCGGAAGGCAACGTGCTCTTACGAAAAGAACAATACGAGGCGACCGGCACCGCGATTGCGGCTCATGTGATTTCCAATTACCGCTGGCAATCCCGCCAACCGCGAGTTAAAAACGATATAACAAACACCCTCATGGACATTGGATATACGATTTTCTTCAACATGATGAATGATCTTTTGGAAATGTACGGATTTGATGTGTATGCCGACATTTTGCACACGCAGTTTTTTCATCGGAAGTCGCTGGTGTGCGATTTGGAAGCCCCCTTCCGCTCGATAATCGCTCAGGCAATCGTAAAGCGCTGAATCTGGGGTAGGTCAGCGAAAAAGATTTTTGGAAGAATCAAAATCAATACATCCTTCCGTGGAAAAAAATGCAAAAAAATACGTGATCGTCATCCTCGAAGTCCTCATGGCATACAAAACCGAAATTTTTATCTACCTTCAGTCGTACTATCGGGCATTCATGCGCAACAAGCCGACCGAAACCTTGCCTGCATTCGAGATCGAACGTAAATAAATGGAGGAACGAATGCTTCTCATCAGTTATGACATCAGCAACGACAACGTACGCACAAAGTTTTCCAAATACCTTTCAAAGTTTGGATTCCGCCTGCAATATTCGGTTTTGAAATCACCAACAGTGCCGCAGTCCCCGCAAACATTAAAATTGAGAGCCACAAGCCGTCGCCGCAGCGAACGGTGTCATTTGCACTGGGCACCGCGTTAAGGCACTTCCCCCCACTACGCTGGGACTAGGCAGACAGGAGAACTGGTTGTCGGCTAAATCGCGGATTTTTTTCGCAACGCAATACAGCTCAAGATATTTGCCGTTGTACAAAATGCCTTCAACTGCAAACGAAGAGCGGTACACGGTCGCCATTTTTATAAAATTCAGCCGGAAACATAACCGCTTCACGATGGCCCCGTAACAATATCGGTACGCGCATCGCTTTTAAGCCTCGCTGTGTGCACACTCGCTCTGACTCGAATAATCAAAATCAGTAAAAAAGGTACGATGCTCAAAACGTGGTTAAAATCGATATTCCAAAAGACGAGCATCATTATTTTACCTCATAAAATAGCCGCACGCGGAGCACTGAGATAAAAGAGTTTTACGCCTGTCACCGCGGCACAAAAAAGAAAACGCCGACAATTGTAGACAATATTGTCGGCGATTCTGAAAAAATTGCTATGTTTTCTTACATCAGGCGCCCTGCATCGTCAGTGCGAAAGGCCAAGCGCCCCTGTCCGCTTACCGCTTTAAGCTCAGTGCCGTTTCAAGCAGCGTATCCGCCGTCTGAATCGTCTTTGCGTTCGACTGGAAGCCGCGCTGCGTTACGATCATGTCGGTCATCTGCTCTGAAAGGTCGACGTTCGACATTTCAAGCGCACCGGAGCGGAGTTTTCCCTTGCCCGCCGTTCCCGACTCGCCGACATTCGCCTGCCCGCTGTTGTTCGTTTCGACATACGTGTTGTCACCGGCTTTTTCAAGACCGCGGTCGTTCGTAAAGGTCGCAAGAGCAAGCTGACCGATAAAGCGGCTGGTGCCGTTTGAATACGTGCCCGTTATCTTTCCGCTTGAATCGATCTTGAAATTATCAAGATAGCCGAGCGTGTAGCCGTCTTGCGAATACGCCTTTGTCGTACTTTTGGACGCGGACTGCGTAATCGTATTTTTCATGCTGCCGATCGTTCCAAGACTGATGTTCATCGTTTGGCGGTACGGGTTTCCGTCCGCATCCGGTTCGCTTTCCGGCACGGCGTAAGAAGCCTGCAAGACGATTTCGCCGTCAGGAGCGGTAACGTTTCCCGCCGAGTCGGTAACGGAAAGGAGCTGCCCCATATTGTCAAAATTGACAATGAACGTATCTTCAACGCCGTCCGTCGTTCCAAGCCCGACCCTTGTCTGCGTAACGTCCGCATTATCGGCATCGATTTGAACGCGTGCAGTCCACGCATTCGGATCCCCTACGACGCGCGTAAAAGACATGCTCAGCAAGTGTTCGTTGCCGAAACTGTCGTATATTTTTTGTTCCGTAGCCCACGTGCCCTTTACGATATCGGCTTCATTGGCGCCTTCGGCAATTTCCGGCGTGTTCTTATTGAGGTTACATGCGTACTGAATGTTTTCGGTCGCTTTTGCCGGATCTTTTGAACCGACGGGAATCGTCAAATCGGTCGGCGTGGCAGCCGTCTGAATGATCTGCTCGCCGTTTAAATCGCGCGCCATCCATCCCTGCACGCGCTGACCGTTGGCAGGATTGACAAGCGTTCCGTCGCGGTCAAGTCCGAACACGCCGTTTCTCGTGTAATACGTCTGCGTTCCGTCCTGCAAAATAAAAAAGCCGTTTCCCTGAATGGCGACATCGGTCGACACGCCGGTTGACTGCAAGTTGCCCTGCGTAAAAACCTGTTCCACCGTCGCGATTGACATACCAAGCCCGACGTCTTTCGGGTTTACGCCGCCGAGCTCTTCAGTCGGACGGGCTGCGCCGGAAATCTGCTGTGAAATCATATCTTGAAAATTCACGCGCCCGCGCTTAAAACCCGTCGTATTGACGTTGGCAATGTTATTACCGATGACGTCCATTCTGGTCTGGTGGTTCTGCAATCCGGAAACGCCGGAATAAAGTGATCTCATCATATCGTTAGCCCTGCCTTATTAGTGCCTTGTGGATTTTTAGTCGCCGTAAACGGCTTTTATCTTTGCCATGTCATAGTACATGCCGTTCACCATGACTTGCGGATTTTCGCCAAGTGTCGCCGCTTCAACGATGCCGTGAGCCGTCGTATCTCCGACATCAAGCTCAACAGTGCGGCCGATTGTCGAAGCCGCCTGCGAAGAAGTGAGCATGACAGCCATTTTGCCGAACGATTCGTTCATATTCGTCATTTGCTCCAGCGAAGAAAACTGCGCCATTTGTGCGATAAACTGCGTATCCTCGATGGGGCTGGTAGGATCCTGATTTGACATCTGCGCGATAAGCAGCTTCAGGAAATCGTCTTTACCGAGCGATTGGCTTGTCTTTCGTCCCTCAACTGCAATTTGCTTGTTGAAAGTATTCACTTCATTGTCGACTATGAACTTTTCGCTTGAGCTCATAACCGTATTCAATGAAGCAGTTGCATTCAATTCGTCCATCATTCACCTCTCATTATATTCTCGAAATTTTATGCTACGATGTTTATAGAATTTGCTGCGGAAAACGCAAAATCGCCGACCGCTTCAAGATCCGCTCCGCCGCTGTCTGCGCCGTATGCGATGCCGCGAAGGAGCCTGCGCCCCGCATCATCTTGATTCTGCGCGCCTGATTCTCCGGCAAAACCGCCCTGCCCCGCCATCGATACATCGAAGGCTGCGCTTTCAAATCCGCTGTTTACAAACGCCTGCCGAATGCTTTCCGCGCTCTCCTTAAAGGCATTTAACGCCTCCTGTGACGCGACGGTTATGCGTCCGGTAATCAGTTTGTCGGAAATTTGCAAATCGATTTTCACATTGCCGAGCGATTCAGGATGCAAAATGAGTTTGATCTGCCCCGAATCGTGATCTTTGAGCAGAATGTTTCCCGCCCGTACAAAATCCGCCGCATTGTTTTGCAGCTGGTTTGTCAGCATCGCTTGGAAGTTCGAACCGGAAGAAGCAGCCGTTTGCGTGTTGGCAGACGTAAGATTTTGCTGCACGCCGTCGGATACGGCGAGCGTCATTTCGGCAGTGCTCTTGCCGTCGTAGCGTATTTCAGCCGCGCCGTTTTTTGCATCGATAGCTTTCTTTTGGGTAATTTCTTCCCGTCCGGCCGTATGCGTCCGAAGATCGGTTACGGTTATTTTCGGTTCGGCTGTCGTATGCGCTTTCTTTTCGATCGGCCGTTTCTTGATACCTTTTTCATCGGAAGCGGTATTGGTGTTTTTGCCTTCTTTTACGAATGCAAAAACTGTTTCCGCACCGGAAGGAATGGAAGGTGTATCCGTCGCACGCTTTTTTTCATCAACACGTGCGCTCCCCTCCGCATCTTCATGCTGTACGAGCGCAGCTGCAATCTTTTTTTCAGCGGATTTTTGCACAAGTTCATGCTGATGCGCGGCATCGACAAGGAGCGCGATATTTTCATACGGCACGTGCGCTTCTTCGGTTCCTTTTTGTTCTTTCTTTTGCGTCCGCACGGCTTTCTTTGCCGCACGCACCGTTTCTGTTGTGTGACTTACCGGAAGCGCCTCGTTTTTCGCCGGAATGGAAGCCGTTTTGCTTTTATGCGCTTTCGGCTCTTGCGCCGCCCGTTTTTCCGAATCGATTTTTACTTGGCCGTCCGCCTTCTGTTCCGGAGAGTCGGAATGCACTTCATCAAGGCGCTCCGGTTTTTCTTGATTTTTTGCAGCGTTCCGCGCCTCTTCAATCATACCGTCAAAGCTTTTTTTTGCGGACGGCGAAGGGGTCCCGTTTTTTGATTCCGCGAAAGAGGCGGGATTCGGTACAATCTGCGCAATAGCCGCCGTGTCCACCGCGTTTACGAATGTCTGCATAGGCAGTCCTCCACATAAAACCGAACAGAACGCCTTTGCAGTCATGCGCGACGGTACGTCAATCCAACGATTCCGGTTTGCTCAGCATCTTACGTTGGACTTCGGCGGCGCGGGCAGGTTCCATCAAAGAAAGCCAATAGGCGCCGAGCGAAGAGGAGCCGCTTTGTTTGGCGATTTCCTCAACTTTGCGCAAAACATCCACAACCGCTTGATCGTCCATCGCGGCAAGAATCTTTACCGCCGCATCGGGACGCATACCGTTTAAATTCACGGCAATCTGTTCGATATTTACATTTTTATCATCGTAAATTTTTACGGTATTATTGAATGTTTTTTCCCGCTCCTCCTGCGATTTCTCGCGGTTGGTCAACTCGGCGGCAATTTGTTCGTTGAGCTTTTCTTTTTGCGAAACTTCATCTTCGCGGCGTTCAAGTTCTTCCTTATACAGATTCAATGCTTCCCGCTGCTT
This sequence comes from uncultured Treponema sp., assembly GCA_963543045.1. Taxonomy (GTDB): domain Bacteria; phylum Spirochaetota; class Spirochaetia; order Treponematales; family Treponemataceae; genus Treponema_D. The sequence goes on along the minus strand of CAUTZW010000048.1, from coordinate 14,532 downwards.
GTCCAGCCGGTCCTGGTCCAAATCACCGGTAACCGGCGCGGCAGTCGTCGATGTTTGCGATGTTTGCATCGCCATTCCCAACAGCTTGTAAACGGGATTAAAAACCGTCTTTACATGAATTACGCCTAAATAGTCGAACCACAACAGTCCGCCGAGCGCCATTATGATGATCAGCATGATAAGAACTATCGATTTGCCCAAAGATTTCACGATCCACCTCTACTGTTCGCCGTAGTTTTATAAAATTATCGGCGTTCTATCAGTCCGGCAATAGCGGTACCTAACGTTATGTCGTTCTCCCGTTCGATAGCTTGCCAATACAGGCCGCGCCGCTTCGTCAAAAATTCGTCCAAAAAGCCCAGCGTGCGGGAGCGCACCATGTGAGTTTTATAAAACGTCGTGCCGTTGCACAAAATGCAGACCGGACGGGTTGCGCGCGTGCCCTGCCCGCTTTGAATCGCCGCCGCGCACAAAACCGCCGCTGCAGAGCGCGCCGTCCGTTCAACAACGGCATCAAGCAGCTCAAAGAGCGTGTCGTAATCCGCTTCGGTTCCGTATTCGGCCGCCATTTTTGAAAGCGCACCGTTTCCGTAAGGAGCGTGCAGGAAAGCATCCAGTTCAATGAGCGTAAGCGCATCGAGCTTGAGCAGCGCGGCGCACAGTTTTTCGCTGAAAATCTTTTCTTCCGCAGCCGTATGCAGCATCTCAAGCGTAACCGGCCCCAAATAGGCGCCCGAACATTGTTTTTCTATATAAAACGTCCCCGGTTTCGCCGATTTTTTATCGAAGGCTTTATCGAAGTCGGAACGCACGACGCTCCGCGTTTTACCCGACTCGCAGACAACAATCTGCTTGGTAAAATCCGTAAGCGCCGCCGTTTTATCCTGAATGTAGGCGGCATTCATTCCCGTGCCGAGGATAAAGCCGATATACGACGAATAGCGGCGCCCGTCCGACGGAGCTGCCGCTCCCGCCAAAAGAGCTGCAACCGTATCGTTGAGCATGGTAACGCGGCGGATTTCGTGCCAGCCGGAAGCGACAAGCGCATCCTTTAAGCACTGCCCCACCTTACTCCCGACCACTTCCGGCGCCTTCACTTCTTTAGAAAAGCCCAAAAGAATGCCGTCGCCGTCGTCCGTACTCTGCATCGGGTAGGAAAAGCAAAAACCGATCGCATCCGCTTTGTTTTTGAGATGGTCAAGGTTTACAGCAAGCTGACTGAAAAACTCAAGCTTATTCAATTCCCGCTCAACGCCCGGCATCCGCGTTTTTTCCAATTCGGAAATGGACGGCGCGCCGTTTTTGTCGAAGGTTACCAAACATGAGCGAAAATTCGTTCCGCCGGCATCGATGACAATCACCTTTTTATCCGCAACGCTTTCTTCCGGCGGCAAAAGCCCCGTCAAAATCATATCCTCATCGGCATCAAGGCGCAAAAGCCCCCGATTCATATCCGCTAAAATCGAATCCGTAAGCGTTTCAATGTCGAGATAACGCACAAAATTATGTTTGGAAAGAAAAGCGCTGACCGTCCTATTCATAAAAACTCCTGTAAAATCCGCGCAAAAACCATTGCTGCAGCGTTTGAGGCGGAATGATTGTGATGCGAATGGAAAGCGAAAAACCGGAAAATCGGCGCGCTTTTCCATATATTGCATACATTTTAGCGAATATTGCTCAAAATGCAATAGAATGGTAGAGTGCGCGCCATGTCGTTAGATTTGCAGACATTACAAAATGAGTTGAATCCCGAACAATTCCGCGCAGTTACCACGATTGACGGCGCAATTTTAATCATTGCAGGAGCCGGCAGCGGCAAAACGCGCGTCATCACCTACCGGATTGCGCACATGCTCGATGCGGGCATCGCGCAAAGCCAGATTCTTGCGCTCACCTTTACGAACAAGGCGGCAAAAGAAATGGCGGAACGCATCAAGGATCTGACGCAAAAAAAACTTAAAAACCTCACCGTTTCAACCTTCCATGCCTTCGGCGTGCGGATTTTGCGGCAGGACATCGATAAACTCGGCTGGCGCGACAATTTTTCGATTTACGATGAAACCGACCGCTACGCGCTCATCAAAGAAACAGGGCGGGAATTGCAGTTTACGCCCGACGCGCTCGACGTGTATAAAATCGGCGCGCTCTTTTCCGACATCAAAACCGGCCGGAAAACGTGGCAGAGCGCAAACGACATGTACCGCCAATTATACGAAGGCTACCAGAGCGGCCTCAAGCTGTTCAACGCCGTCGACTTTGACGACCTCATCGTCCTTCCGATACGTCTCTTCCGCGAATTTCCCGACGTGCGCGAACGCTACCGGGAACGGTACAAATACATTATGGTGGACGAATTCCAAGACACCAGCCACCAGCAATACGAAATGATGCGCCTTCTGGCCGATCAAAACGTAGCCGTCGTCGGCGATGACGATCAGAGCATCTACAGCTGGCGCGGCGCGGATTATCAAAACATCATTCAGTTTGAAAAGGATTTTCCGGCGGTGCAGGAAATCCGCCTTGAACAAAATTACCGTTCGACCGAAACCATTTTGGAAGCGGCAAACGGCGTCATTGCGCACAACACGAACCGCAAAGACAAAAAACTTTGGAGCGGTAACGGCGGCGGCAAACCCATTGAGATTTTCATGCCGGAAAACGAAACGGCCGAAGCGGATTTCATCGCCGAAACGATTCAAGGCATCGCGATGGAAGAAAACCGCACATACGACGACTTCGGCATCCTTATCCGCGCAAATACGCAGGGGCGGCACATCGAAGAAGCGCTCCTTAAAGCGAACATTCCCTACACGATGAGCGGCGGCACGAGCTTTTTTGAACGCAAAGAAATAAAAGACGTCATCAGCTACCTCCGCGTCATTGCAAACCGCGACGACGACGTAAACCTCTTACGCATCGTCAACACGCCGCGCCGGGGCATCGGCCGCACGTCAATCCAGCTGCTCAATGACGAAGCCGCATCCCTTGACGCTCCGCTGTGGACGGGCATCGAATCGCTTTTAAAGAGGGAAGACAGCCCTGCAAGCGCCGCGCTCAAAGAAGACCTCGAAAATTTTGTAAATATAATAGAAGGATATCGGCAAAAATTGCTGTCGGGGCGCGGACTTGCCGCAAAGGTGCGTTCGCTCATCGACGACATTCGGTACAAGGATCACCTCATTACCGAATACGCCAAAAACGAAAAGGCCGTGCGCTTTAAGCTCATGAATATTGAAAGCCTCTTGCATTCGATAGAATTGTGGGAAAACGATCCCGACAATTTCAATCCGAGCCTGTTTGCCTACCTCAACCGCATAACGCTTTTAAGCCGCGACGACATGGACGATGACAGCGGCAAGGGAAAGGTCAATTTGATGACGATTCACGCATCAAAGGGATTGGAATTTCCGGTCGTTTTTATTGCCGGAGCGGAAGAAGGCATCATTCCGCACGCGCGGAGCATGGAAGAAGGGGGCAACATCGAAGAAGAGCGGCGCCTCTTTTACGTCGCCATCACGCGCGCGCGCGACAAGCTGCTCATCTCTTCCTGCCAAAACCGCAGGCGGATGCAAGTAAACGTTTCGTGCGAGCCGTCCCCCTTCCTCGACGAAATCCCCGAACACCTCGTCGCCTACCACGAACGCCCCAAAGAAGTGAGTGCCGAAGACGCGCGCAAAATCTTAAGCAGCATGATGAAAAAGTTTTCAGACTAAACGTCTTCGCTGGCGGATGTGCGCACAAAAGGCGGACGATGCGGTAAGCCACGCGCACGGCCTTGCACATGCTGCAGCGACAACCGGCAAAACTGCCGACACAGGGCGCATTTCCGCTCATTGCTCAGTCCTCCGCGCACCCGTCGCGCAGTACGGAACGCGCATTCGCGTGCGTCCTCAAGCCGGAAAAGGGAGCTTGAGTGCCATTTACCGGCGGTCCGTACTCGCCTTCGCTGCCGATATTTTCTTTTATCGCCGACACAGGGCGCATTTCCGTTCATCGTTCACTCCTCCGCACGCCCGTCGCGCATCACAGAACACGCATTCGAGTGCGTCCCCGAGCTGGCTAGGAGAGCGTTATCGTCGTTTACCGCCAATCCGAAATCCTCCTCGCTGCCGATATTTTGCTTTATCGCCGACACAGGGGTGCTTCCGTTCATCGCTCACTCCTCCGCGCACCCGTTGCGCATCACGGAACGCGCATTCGCGTGCGTCCCCAAGCCGGAAAAGGGAGCTTTCCCCTCGTTTACCGCCAATCCGAAATCCTCTTCGCTGCCGATATTTTGCTTTATCGCCGACACGGGGCGAGCTTCCGCGCATCGCTCAGTCCTCCGCACGCCCGTCGCGCATCACGGAATGCGCATTCACGTGCGTCCCCGAACTGGCGCGGGGAGCTTTCCCGTCGTTTACCGGCAATCTGCCATCGCCTTCGCTGCCGATATTTTACTTTATCGCCGACACAGGGCGCACTTCCCTCCGTTTTTGTCATCTTTGTTCTATATAAAGGTATGCGGACAATGAATCGGAATGAAGCGGATTACTTTTTTGACGGAGACCCGGCGGGGCGGGCGGCATTTGAGGCATTCGGGATACGCTATCTGTATCCCTACCAGCGATTGGTTATTGCCAACGTGCTTGAAGCGGTACAGGCCGCGCACCATGCAGGCGGCGCGGATGGCGCGGATACGGAAGACGGCGGGGCGGGCGGCAATCAGATCGTGCTGCTTCCCACTGGCGCGGGTAAATCGCTGTGCTTTCAGGTGCCTGCGCTGCTTTTAGCGGGCGTGACGCTCGTCGTCTACCCGCTGCTTGCGCTTATGGCGGATCAACTGCGGCGCATGAAGGAAGGCGGCATTCCGTGCGCGGTGCTCCGCGGCGGGCAAACGCCGGAAGAGCGGCGCGCTGAATTCCAAAAGATTCGGGACGGCGCAAAAATTGTTTTGACGAACCCTGAAACGCTCTGTGCGCCGGGTATTGTCGAGGAGCTCAAACAGCTCCGCATTCAGCACATCGCGATTGACGAAGCGCATTGCGTTTCCGAATGGGGCGATACGTTCCGGCCGGCATACCGCGAACTCGGCCGCATCGTGCGCGCGCTGAACGCTCCGGCTGCGACGGCATTCACTGCGACGGCATCGCCGGAAGCGCTTCAGCGCATCGCGGACATTTTGTTCGAGGGCGAGGCGCATATCGTCAGAAGCGAAAGCGACCGCCCGAACATCCGCTATTACGTTCGGAACGCGGCTGCAAAAAAGCAGGCGGTTTTGTATCTTGCGGCGCATTGCCTTCAGTCGATGATTATATTTTGCCGCACACGCAAGCGCGCTGAAGATACGGCGCGGGATTTGAATCTGTGCTTTGGAGCCGAGACGGCGCGCTTTTATCATGCGGGACTGGAAAAAGCCGAAAAACAATCGGTTGAAGCATGGTTTTTTGCGCGGAAAACCGGCATCCTCTGCGCAACGTGCGCGTACGGCATGGGAGTCGACAAACCCGATATCCGTACCGTCGTGCACCTCGATGCGCCGGAAACGCCGGAGGCTTACATTCAGGAAGCGGGACGAGGCGGACGGGACGGCAAAGCGGCAGACGCCATCCTCTTATGGAACCACGAAGACGACGCGCGCTTTTCCCGATTCCCGGCCGAAAGCCGCCATGCCGCAATGCACGCGTTTGCCCGCACGACCGACTGCCGCAGGCAAGTCCTTTTGGACGCACTGGGAGCGGAAAACGCATACTGCAGCGGCTGCGACCTTTGCAATGCGCGGCGGGGCATACCGGATGCGCCGATATATGCACCGGATGACGCCGAGCGCGTGTACCGTCTCATCGCGCGGTGCAAAAAGCGGTATACGGCAACAACTATCGAAGAGCCGGCGCTCAAACTGCTCAATGCCGAAAGCGCCCTCAAACTCGGCCGCCGCATCTGGAACGGCGACGCCCTCTCGTCGATCATACAGCAACTCCTTGCCGCAGGGAGCATCAAAACCTGCACCGGCCTATGGCGCGGTCGCCTGTCCGTCGGCAAAAAAGCCCCGCATATCAACCCGAACGACCACGCCGCCTCCCTGTGCCGAACGGAAGCGAGGCGAGAAGGAGAGACATGCTGCATCCTCACAAGATGAGACTGCCCCGACCGGATGATTGTGCGGATTCTCCTTCGGTAAGCGCTGCACCTTGAATGGGAATGCGGCGTTTATCGATGCACGCATACAACTGCCGCGCCGAAGCATTTTGAATTATTCCGCAGCACGTTCCGCCGCCTCTCCGAGTAACGGTCGAGGCTCGCACGCACACTGCCGATTGCCTCCCCGCACTAAACGGGAATCGCAACAAGATAAAGATACACGCGGTATCCTCTCAAGATGAAACCGCCCCCGACCAAATGATTGTGCAGCATCTCCTTCGGTAAGCGCGGCACCTTGAACGGGAATGCGGCGTTTATCGATACGCACGCGGCAAGTACCGTACCGAAGCATTTTGAATTGTTCCGCAATTCTCCGCAGCGCGTTCCGTAGGCACTCCGAGTAACGGGTTCGCACACGCGCAACTGCCGTATCGAAGCATTGTGGATTGTTCCGCAACCTTCCCCAGCATGTTCCGTCTACCTTACCTCCAATCAGTTGGGGAATCACACAACGCTTCCCCGCTCCTAACGAAATCGCAGCAAGATGGAGAAGCACTCTGCATCCTCACAAGATGACCTACATTCAACCAAAAGATTGTGCCGCCTCGCTCTGAACAGACTCTCTGCAAGAGGGAGAGACACGCGGCATCCTTTCAAGATGAACCTGCACCCAACCAAATGATTGTGCCGCGCCTCCTTCGGTAAGCGATGCGCCTTGAACGGGGATGCGGCGTTTATCGATACATGCGCGCAAGTATCACGCCGAAGCATTTTGGATTATTCTGCAACATTCCGCGGCACGTTCCGTCTGCCTTACCACCAATCAGTCGGGGACTCGCCACCGCCTCCCTGCCCTGAACGGAAGCGAGGCGAGATGGAGAGACACGCTGCGGCATTTCAAGATGAGCCTACATCCGACCGGATGATTGTGCCGCTTTCTCCGCAGGTGATCGCGGCACTGTGAACGGGGATGCGGCGTTTATCGATACAGGTGCGCAACTACCCGTGCCGAAAAATTTTGAATTGTTCCGTAACCTTCCGTAGCGTGTTCCGAGTAACGGTCGATGTTCGCACTCTGCCGATTGCCGCCTCGCTCCGAACGGAATCCCTGCGAGAGGGAGAGACACGCTGCGGCATTTCAAGATGAACCTGCACCCGACCAGATGATTGTGCCGCTTCTCCTTCAGTAAGCGCGGCACCTTAAACGGGGATGCGGCGCTTATCGATACGCGCGCACAACTATCACGCTTTCCCGCCGCAGGAAGCTGTATACAAGACGTTCCGCACGCACATGGTGAGCACGATTTTATTTCCGCCGACTCTAGCAACGGCCGAGTGATTCCTATATAATACAAGCAGCTACGGCCACAGGGCTCACAATCGGAGCGGGTTTTCGAGGAGTTTGCTATGGACAATTTTATTGCATGGAATTCCAGCTATGAAGTAGGAATTTATAGCGTTGACACGCAGCACAAACATTTAGTCGATTTGACGAACCGGCTATACCGTGCTTGCACGGGCGAAAAACAGGATCTTGCAAAGGAGTTCCAGACGGTGATGAAGGAATTGGTCGACTACGTTATGTTCCATTTTAAGGATGAAGAGCGGATTATGCAGGAAGTCGACTATCCGAATTTTAAAGAGCATAAACAAAAGCACGAACAATTTATTAAGGAAATTCTCTCTGCGGTGAGCGAATACACGGAAGGACAAAAATTTGTCCCGGACAATTTTGCGTTTTTTTTGCGCGACTGGCTTTTCAACCACATTTTAATGACGGACAAAGTGATGGCCAAATATTATTTGGCGCAAAAGTAAAACCTGCATCTTCCATTCCGACGTTCTTTCGCGGCAATTTGCGTTTTGCCCGCCGTCGGTGTATAGTGGTGGAACGCCGTGCGGCGGGATAATTTTACATTGCGAGGAAAAAATATGACTACTACGATAAAAGCGGTTGATCTGGTACTTGAAGACAAACAGTCGGAGCTGCTCCATTCTAAAATGAAGCGGATTTCTTATGCGGATGACTTGATTGTCGATTTGCATGTCAACATTAAGCACGAGAAGGAATATAAAGTCGAATCGACGGTTAATTTTCGGTGGGGAGCGCAGGCGCATGTATCCGGAGAGGGCAAGGACTTTGCGGAGGCCGTAAACTTGATGATGGACGTGCTTGACAACAAAATCCGGAAGGAAAAGGAAAAGTTTCAGGATAAAAAGTAAGCCGCTCCGCTTATTTATCATTGCCGCCCGAAAAAGGCGGCGTTTTTATTTAACGCAAAAGCCCCCTATAAAGCCCGGCGCATCGCCGTCCCATGCCGCCCGGCGTTTTGCCGCTCGCAGAAAGCGCCGGAAGTCGGAAGGTGCGTGCGCAGTCTTGAGCGTCCAGAAAAGCGGGCTTCCGCGCACACCGGCAGGCGCAGTTAGGCATTCCCCTCCGCGCTTTGATTGTCGATGAGGTGCACTGCGGCGGCCGCAACAATGATCGCGTAGCCTGCAATGCTGAAGCGGTCGGGCTTTTGACCGAAAAAGATAAATCCGAGCAACGCGGAAAATATAATTTGCGAAAAATCAAAAATTGATATTTTCGACGCGGGGGCGTTGTAATATGCCGCCGTCATCCCGAACTGTCCGCCGGCTGCGGCAACGCCGATTCCGAGCATGCAGAAGAATTGACGCGGCGTAAAGGGCGCAAAGTGCAGGATTTGATACGGCGCCGCGCATAAAAGCGAAAATGCGGAAAAGAGAAAGACGATCAGCGCGCCGTTGCACCCCAGCACGCTCAACTTTCTGACGGAAGCGTGCGCAAGTCCCGCCCCGATCCCGCCTAAAAGTCCTGCAAGCGCCGGAAGCAGCGTTTGAAACTGGAAACCGGGCTTAATAATCAAAAGGGAGCCAGCAAACGCAGCCGTTACGCAAAGAATTGCAACGCGGCTCAGCCGCTCGCCGAGCAGGATAAAGCTGAACAGCAGCACAAAAAACGGCGACATTTTATTGAGCAGTGCGGCATCGCTTAAAATTAAATGGTCGATTGCATAAAAATTCGCGAAAATTCCAATCGTTCCCGCCGTAAGCCGCAGGAAGAGAAAGGGAGCGGCGCCCTTCGGAGGCCGAAGCGCAGAGAGCCCGTCCCGCCGAATCTGCCTTCCGAGCGCGCCGCCTGCGATGAGGAGCGCGATAAGATTTCTGAAAAACGTTTTTTCGATAAAAGGGATGGAGCCGCTCAGACGCACGAACAACCCCATGACGGCAAAACTGCATGCGGAAGCCGTCAGGAACAGTGCGCCTTTTGCAAAATGCGAATCAGCCACGCCGCCGACCGAAGAGACGCAATAGAGAAAGGAAAATATTGATAAAATCGATGTAAAGTTCAAGCGCGCCGATTATCGCAGCCTTTTTGAAAACTTCGCTTCCGTCCGCCCGATTTGCGACCGCAAGCATTTTGTTCGAATCGTATGCGGTCAGTCCGGTGAACACGATGACGGTTGCAACGGAAAGGAGCCAATCGAAAGTCGATGAGCGCAAGAAAAAGTTCACAACGGAAGCAATCATGATTCCGATGATGCCCATCATAAGGTAGCGGCCGGCGGAACGAATGTCGGAGCGCGTTACCATGCCGTACACGGTCATTGCGGCAAAAAGCGCTGCGCTGATAAAAAATACGCGGTAAATCACTCCCAAGCGATAGACTAAGAATATCGATGAAAGCGTAAGTCCGTTCAAGACGGAATAGGCAACAAAGGCGACCGTCGCTGTCGCCGCGCTGATCCTTCTAATCGAAGCCGAAAGCAGCCAAACCAAGGCAATTTCCGCGAGGAACAAAACCAAATACCCATGCCCGACGAAAAGCATACGGAGCAGCGCCTGATTTCTAACGGTGTAATATGCCGCTGCCCCGCTGATAACCAGCGCCAACGCCATCCAGCCGTATACACGCGCCAAAAACTTATTCTTCTCAGAAAGCCCGGCAATTTCACCGGAAAACTCAGTTTGTTCAGTCATCGCAATACTCCTAAAAATCAAAATAAAATGCCGCGCGTTTTTTAAACGCCCCGCAGCACTCGACTGCGAGAATATACAATTTCAAATTGATGTTGTAAAGAAAGCGAGGACACGGAAAGCAGGCAAGCGGCACGGAAAAAAATGTTGCCCCACGGAGCCGCGCCGCATGCAGGTTTCATACAAGCCAGATATGCCGACTCCGGTACATTTAAAAGCTCGCCATTGTCGGCCGCTCGGTTACCGGCCGACGGCATCGATCGTGTACGCGCGTCGACTGTCCGCGCGTCCCTGTGGAACGTGCGCCCCATGTCTGCGGGGAAAAATGCTCCGAACCGCTTGCAATTTCCGTAAATGAAAGCAGCAGCCCTCTCCCTGTCGTTTCGTCGGCACGCTGCGCTGCACAGACCGTATGCGGTTGGAAAAGCCGATCTGTAAAAGCGTTACCGTAACGCCGTAACACCGATTATTGAGCTTTGACCAGAGGCCTTCGCAGTCCGCACCGACTTTGAGGGAAAGACCTTCTTTCACCGGCGCACGGAATTTGACGCTAGGCAGTTTGCATTCGGGCTTTGCGGTAACATCCGCCTCGTCGGCGGCCGGGCAGTCAATTGTATACGCACCCCGCTTTCAGGATTTTGTAGGTAACGCCCTACTCAAGAGTGCCCTTTAATCGCTTCGATGCCGCTGTCCTCGTGGAGGCTTTGTCTTTTTACGCGAGCGTGGTAAGCACAAGCTGCTGAATCTTCGCTTTCAGCCATCCGCAGCTGTGAATGGCATCGATATACTCTGTTTCCGACTGTACCCCAGCGCCTCAGCGGAAGGTCTGCAACCGATGTGTAGCTATTGCAGCTTTTCTTGGCCGCCAACGTCCGCTGACCGGAGGAAAGAGAGGGTGCAGGCTGCTGCTATTTTTCGTGAAACAAATATCGATCTTGCAGCCTGCCCGAGTTTGCCGGAGGCAAACTCGTTGCTTGTCGAGGAGTGACGCGGCTATTTATTGTGGGGGGAATATCGGTATAGCAGCCTGCCAGGGCGTGGGTGCGGTAAGGGCTTGGCCATCCGCCTCCTGTTTTTGCCTACTGGCAAAAACAGACAAGCAGGTTCGTTTTCCCACTCTCCGACATCTGCAATCTGCTAGCCCATTTTGCCCACCGGCAAAATGGGAAGCGGTAGGCCGAGCCTCATCATCATGGAAGTGCCCCTTTCTTCAACCGCCATGCCACCCACGCGTGTTAAAAATACCACTGGAAAACGCAACTCACAGGGGAGTCTTAGGGGTATCCCCCTAAGCGGGGCGCGGAAGAGTGGGAGGGTTTAAGGGAGGGAGAGAAACCGCCGCTCAGAACGGGGGTTTCTCTCCCTCCCTTGTAGGCTAAACTTTAAACTTCCTTACCTCCCCCGCGAGCCCTTCAATACTATCTTTATTCTTCCGCGCCAACTCATTCACTTCCTGCACCGCATTATTAATCTGCGTTACGCCCGCGCTCATGTGCAGGCGTCTTCTATTTGCCGTGAAACAAATGTAGGTCTTGCAGCCTGCCCGAGTTTGCCGTAGGCAAAAACTGGCTAGATAGCTCGTATTGGACGAAGTCGTTGTTGGTCGAGTGGCCTTATACCTTAAACTTCCTTACCTCCCCCGCTAATCCCTCGATACTGTCCTTATTCTTCTGCGCCAGCTCGTTGACTTCCTGCACCGCATTGTTAATCTGCGTCACCCCCGCGCTCATCTCGTGCAGGTTGCTGTTATTTATCGTGAAAGAAATACCGGTCGAGCAGCCTGCCCGAGTTTGGGCGGACGGGAAAACTGTATTTTACAGACTTAAATTGGTCGGCCGTCCCGCCTGCCCCTATACCTTAAACTTCCGTACCTCTCCAGCCAGTCCCTCAATACTGTCTTTATTCTTCCTCGCCAAATCATTGACTTCCTGCACCACATTGTTGATCTGCTGTATGCCCGCCGACATCTCGTGCAGGCTGCTGCTATTTACCGCGAAACAAATACTGGTCTTGCAGCCTGCCCGAGTTTGCCGTAGGCAAACTCGTTGCTCCCCCGCCATCACACTTTGAATTTCCTCACCTCCCCTGCCAGCCCCTCAATACTGTCCTTGTTCTTCCGCGCAAGCTCGTTGACTTCCTGCACGGCGTTGTTGATCTGCTGCACACCGGCGCTCATTTCGTTCATCGAGTCCTTGATTTCTGCGGTGAGGCGGTCGAGTTTTTGCATCTCTTGGGCGACGCCTTTGCCGCCGGTGAGCATTTCCTCCGAGCCATCTTTGACTTCGGCGGTTACGGAGCTGATGGTTTTGATGGCGGCCAAAACTTCGCGGCTGCCGTTTTCTTGCTCTTTCATGGCGGCGGTAAGCTCTGCGCTCATGCCGCGGACGTTTTCTGAAAGCTGGAAGATGGCGTTGAACTTTTCTTCGACGGTTTTCGAGCTTTCAGAAAGGCCGGCGATTTCATCGCTCAATTTTTTCAAGGTGTCGGTGATGGCTTTTCCTTGTGCGCTTGATTCTTCGGCGAGCTTTCTAATCTCATCGGCAACGACGGCAAAGCCCTTGCCTGCTTCTCCGGCGTGGGCGGCTTCAATCGCGGCGTTCATTGCGAGCAGGTTGGTCTGCGAGGCGATGTTTTGAATCACGCTGGACGCTTCAATGAGGCCGCCGGAGGCTTCGGCGATTTTCTGGGTAACGGCGTTGGAGTTTTGCAGCGTCGTTTTGCCTTCGGACGTGGCGGTTGCGAGCATTTTTACCATGTTGTCGCTCTTTTCCAGCGACTGCGTGATCGACGCGATGTTCGAGACCATCTCCTCGACGGAGGCAGACGACTGCACGACGCTTGCCGACTGGCTTTCGATGCTGCCGTTCAAGTTGTCGATTGTGCGGATGATTTCTTCGACGGTTCCCGCCGTCTCCGTAACGCTCGCGGCCTGCGTCATCGCTTGCTCCTTCACGCCTTCGATGTTCGCGCTGATTTCGTTGAGCGCGCTTGCTGTTTCGGTCATGTTGCTCGACAGTTCGTCGCCGATGGACTGCATTACGCCGGAGTTGTCGTCTACGCTCTTTATCGCGCTGCCTATTTTGGCAATCGTCTGATTGAAGTATTCGGACAGGTCGGTAATTTCATCGTTCCCGCTTATCGGTAGGCGGACGGTCAGGTCTCCGTCTCCTTGCGCAATGCCTTGCAGCGCGTCCACAGTTGTTTGAATTGGGCGGACAATTCGGCGAGCGGTCAGATAAACGGTAAGCAATGCCGTTGTCAAAATGATAACGCCGATGGTGAAAAGCGAATTGCGAAGCTGATTGACCGTTCCCATAAATTCGGAAACAGGAGCGCTAATAATGATAGTCCAGCCGCTGCTTTTCATTTTAGCATATGACGCAATACTGACCGTAGTTTTGTAACTATACAACACGACAGAAGGCTCTGTGGAGTAAATAGCCGTTGCGTGAAGCTTTGCCACCGATTCAAATGTTTTATCTTTTTTACCTGTTTCCATTCCGTTAAATTTATTAACGACAAAATCAAAATTTTTATGGGCGACTGCATTTCCGGTAGCTCCAAGAATAAAGGCATATCCTGTTTTGCCCACTACAATATCAGCAATTTGATCGGTGAGCCATAAGGCATCGACCACACAGTTGAGAATGCCGCCTATTACACGATTACTATCATAGACCGGAACTGCAAATATAATTACCCATTTATTTGTGGATCTGGCGATGAGCGGCTCTGAAACAAAATTCTTTCCGCTCAAAACGGCTTGAAACCATGTTCTGTCGTGTACCGATACAATGCGTCCATCGCTTGTAGTGCGCATACCGGACGGATCATATAAATTAAGCTGCTCGATTTTTGTATTAACCGAGGCTTCTTTGTTGAGTTGGTTTATTTTTTCTTGATATGGTACCGTCGGGTCGATGAGAAGCGGCATTCGGGCGATGCCTTCCAAAAACTGAAAAAAGGCGGTTATCCGTCCGTCAAGAATTTCTGCCGTATCGGTTGCTTTGTCGATAAGGTGCGATTCGATCTTTTCCGTTACGGCCTTCCGCGCAATGTACGTCGCAAGTACGCCCAAAAGACTGATTGCAGCGAAAACCAGTAGACCAAAAATTACCAACAGCTTGTTCTTTATAGAAAACTGTTTTTTTGTTGACGTCATATAAGTCTCCAAGATGTATTGTTTGTTGTATCGCCGACCGGCAATAGTATTTTCTGAAAATAAGAAGGAGAATGCGGCGGCCCGCGGATGGTTTTGCTTACGGCAAGCGAGAGATGCGGCATCGGGGAGCAGACAACGCAAACGCGCCGAACGATGCGCCCGCTCGATGGTATGGATTGAAAGTATAAGGATTCAGAAATGGCTAAAAAGCGAAAAGTTAGGGGGGGGGGGGGGGGGGGGGGAAAAAAAAA
>CAUTZW010000047.1:0-21113 GCA_963543045.1 uncultured Treponema sp. | reverse complement strand
CCCGATACACACTTATCGGCCGCCCCGATACACACTTATCGGCCGCCCCGATACATGCTTATCGGGCACCCCGATACATGCTTATCGGGCACCCCGATACACACTTATCGGACATACCGACCCGATCGGAACCGAAAATCTTATTCCCGTGCAGTTTTTGGCGGCGAATACGGGCCGCTCGCTTATGTGTTACGTCTCTTATATGGCATCGGGAAACGAGCTGTGGAGGAAGCGGAAATACGCGAGATGTTTCATAGCGTTTTTGCCACTAAAGCCGGTTACGGCGGCAAAACGCAAGGCGACTACAGCGCCGATGGTTGTGTATCCACGCGGAATGGGCGTGTCCTGCAGCACAGGCTTATTGTTCTGGATGCCGTATCGGAGTGTATTACAGTGGAAAAGGCAGGCGGCCGGTCGATGAAGTTACACTAACGATATAGTTCTCCCGTCCGCCGCTTCCGCCCCATTTGGCAAGTTTTGCCGCAAGGCAAACACTTGAGCGGCCTGCACGATAAATTATCTCATAGATGCCAGTCTCGCAGCCTTTTTCACGAGTTTCGCTTCTGCGAAAGTCGAAGCGGACGGTCGGCAAAGTCAACGCTATCGGATATGTTCCTCCGTCCGCCGCTTCCGCCCCATTTGGCAAGTTTTGCCGCAAGGCAAACACTTGAGCGGCCTGCACGATAAATTATCTCATAGATGCCAGTCCCGCAGCCTTTTCACGAGTTTCGCTTCTGCGAAAGTCGCAGCGGACGGTCGGCAAAGTCAACGCTATTGGATATGTTCCTCCGTCCATGACTTTTCGACCCATCTGGCAAGTATTTGCCGCAAGGCAACCACTTGATCGACCTGCACAACAAATTACGCATCGACGCACACTCCCGCAGCCCCTTTCACGAGTTTCGCTGTTGCGAAACTCGAAGCGGACGGCCGAAGAAGTCAACGCTAATGATATAGTTTTCCCGTCCGCCCAAGTACTTCCTATTATTCGTTTTTGGTTTTATGATGCGGGCATGAGTAACAATGATGCGGGCACGAATGCGTTGTTCACGGATTTTTATGCGTTGACGATGGCGCAGGGCTACTGGAAGGAGCATATGAACCGGCCGGTGGTGTTCGATATGTTTTTTAGGCGCAACCCGTTCAATGCGGGGTTTTCGGTGCTGGCCGGCACGGAGCCGCTCATGGATGCGGTGTTGGACTTTCATCTTGAAGACGACGACATTGCCTTTCTCGCCGAACAGGGAATCTTCGAGCAGGGCTTTTTGGATTATCTGAAAAATTTTCGGTTTTCAGGCGATATGTACATGATGGATGAAGGTTCCGTCATTTTTCCGGCGGAGCCGCTCCTTCGCATTCACGCCGATTTAATCGAAGCGCAGATTTTGGAGGGGCTCATCCTCAATTCAGTCAACTTTCAGAGTCTGATTGCGACGAAAACCGTCCGCGTCTGGCTTGCCGGCAACGGGGAGCCGATTATGGAGTTCGGGCTGCGGCGGGCGCAGGGACGCGACGGGGCGATGAGCGCAACGCGCGCGGCCTTTATCGGCGGGGCGGACGGCACTTCCAACACGCTTGCCGGAAAGCTCTTCGGCATTCCGGTGATGGGAACGATGGCGCACTCATGGATCATGTCGTTTCCGACCGAGCTTGAGGCATTCCGCACCTACGCCAAACTCTATCCCGCTCATTCGGTTTTTCTGATCGACACCTACGATACGCTCAAGTCGGGCATTAAGAACGCTATCATTGCGGGGAAGGAGCTTGCGTCGCAGGGATATAACTTCGGCGTGCGGCTGGATTCGGGGGACATCGCGTATCTTGCCAAGGAAGTGCGCAAGGAACTCGACGCGGCCGGTTTTCCGAATGCGAAAATCACCGTATCCAACGAGCTGACGGAAGAGATTATCGGCGCACTGGTTGCAGCCAACGTTCCGATTGACGGATGGGGCGTCGGGACGAATATGGTAACCGGCGGCACCGACTCCTCGTTTCCCGGCGTTTATAAACTGTGCGCACGCCACGATGCCGAAAGCGGGCGCATGATTCCCGCGATGAAGTTTTCCGATAATCCGGCGAAGACGACAAATCCGGGAATCAAGAATGTCTTCCGCCTGTACGATGAAAACGGTATGGCGGCAGCGGATATCCTTGCGCTCGAACACGAAACGCTTTCCGAAAATACCGAATACCGCTACTTCCACCCGATGATTGATTATCGCCAGTTTTCGTTCAGCGCGGCAAAGATTGAACCGCTGCTCAAAAAGCGCATTGAAAACGGCCGCCGCCTAACGCCGCGCCTTTCCGCCTCCGAGCAGCTCCGCCAAAGCCGCGCCGTCCTGCGCTCGAAGCTTTCCGCATTCGACGCCTCGTACAAGCGCAGACTCAATCCGCACATCTACAAAGTGTCCATAACCGAAGAACTCAAAAACCTAAAAGTGAGATTTATCGAAGAGAACATCCGAAGGCACTAGACAGCTGGCGGCGGCCTGCGCTGCCCCTGTTGGCGGGGAGATTGTGCCGTCCGCTCCGGTTTGCTTTAGGGCAGGGAGGCGAGCGGCTTTGTCTATAGGCGGGGCTGCGGGTGATTTTCTTTGGCGTTCGCTCCCGTTGTCTTTGCGACAAACGGGCTGGTGGTTTCGAGCTTCGTCGGAGCGACAGCGATTTTCCTTCTGGCTGTCGATTGGTGTTTTCTGTTCCGCCCGCTCCTTTGCTTTGCGACAAACGGGCCTGCGGTTCCGCACTCCATCGGGACGGCGAGAACCATTCCCTTCCGTCGGGAATGTTTTGTTCCGTCCGCTCCGGTGGGGCGGGCGGCAAGCTACCCGTTTGCTCGACGTCTCACTGTTTGCCGGATTCGATGAACTTTATTTTTACATTTTGGTAATCGTCTGCGAGGGTGAAGCGTTTTTCAAGGCGTTTTGTCAGATAAATTGTGCCGCCGTCTTCGTCCGTTATGAAAATGAGGGAGAGCTCCGGATGCGATTTGCAGTAGGCGACGGCGTCTTTGACTCCCATGACGTAGAATGCGGTCGCCAGCGCATCGCACAGGGTGCCGTCGGAGCCGATGACCGTGCTCGACAGCATTTCGTTTTCTACCGGTGCGCCGGTCGTCGGATCAAAAATGTGCTTGTACTTGTGGCCGTCTTCTCCGACAAAATAGCGGATATACCCGCCGGACGTGATGACGGCAGCGTCTTTCACCTCCAGAAAGCCGATGCTGTCTTTTGCGAACGGGCTGCGGATGCCGATTGTCCAGTAGCTGCCGTCGGGCTTTGCGCCGATCACTTGCACATTCCCGCCGAGATTCAGCAGCGCGGATTTGATGCCGTATGAGCGCAGCAGCTTATCGGCCGCATCTCCGGCATAGCCCTTCCCGATTCCGCCTAAATCGATTTCCGCGCCGGCCGGTAATGTAATGGTGTCGTTCTCCAAAACGATTTTTTTGTAATCGGTGAGCTTGAGCAACTCCTCGACTTCATTGCGGGGCGGCACCCGGAATTTGCGCACGGTGAATCCCCATGCGGCGAGCACCGGATAGAGTGCGGGATTGAACTTCCCGCCGGTTTCGTCGGCAATGGAAAACGCGGCGGAAATAACTTCCGCCGTTTCAGGCGCAATCTTGACCGGCGCGCCCGCTGCCGTGTTCATGCGGTAGACGTCGCTTTCGCGGTCGGTAACGCTCAAAAGTGATTCCAATGCCGTTATCCGTTCGGCCGCCGCAGCAACCGCCGCTTCCGACTGTTTGCCGTAAGCGGTGATCTGCATCTTCGTATCCATAGAAGAAAATTCGATTTCCGCCTTCTGCCGCTCCAGCTGTTTTCCGCAAGAAAAAAACAGAACGCCCGCGGCGAGCGTCCCCCAAACAATAAAACCGGTCTTTTTCATTTCCTTTCTCCTCTAAATGTGTTGCAGGAAGTTGCCTTCCCCAAAATATAAGTTGCGCGCCTTACCACGCGGCCTTTTGCGTTTCCGGCGGGCGCCTATTACGTCATCGCATTTGCAAAATGCCGACAGAGTATGCCGATGCGCGTTCTTCTGCCGTTCCGCGCATCAATCTTCAATGTCGGGAATGCGCTTTTTTAATGCGGATAGAAATTGCTCCCCTGAAATCCCGTGGCGCAGGCAAACGAACATACAATTATCTCCGGCGACCGTTCCCAACACCTCGTCCATGTTCATGTTATCAAGCGCATTGCAGACGCTGTTCGCATGGCCGGGAAAGGTTTTAATGACGACCGTGCAGCCGTTCCAGTCGATGCTGACGTAGCCGCGCAAAAAATCCTGTGCGTAAACTTGATTGGTTTCCATGCGCTCTTCGTCGGTCGGCAGGCTATAAACGTACCGCTGCTGCCCGTCGGAGATTTTGCCGACCTTCAAAAGCTTCAAATCGCGCGAAAGAGTCGCCTGCGTTACCTCAAAACCTTCGGCAGTAAGATGCGCCAACAGCTCTTCCTGACTTTCAATCCGGTTATTTTTAATTAGTTTACAGATTGCTTTCAATCTGGAAGAACGTTCTTTCATACGGATCCTGCCTCATAATGAATAAATATGCATCAATATATGTAGAAAATATTATTTATGCAAGAAATATGCAAAAGTGCGGCGGGTTGCATCGGCTTCTCGCATCTGAATGCGCCGGCGGATTTTATTTTGGACAAATGCTGTGCGCGGGGGAAGGGGCGGCTGACGGTATGCCGCAGGAAGATGACCCATATGCGATTCGAACGCACTACCTGCCGCTTAGGAGGCGGCCGCTCTATCCAGCTGAGCTAATGGATCATGCGCGGATTTTAATTGAAAACAACCGTTAAGGCAACCGGAAGAAAAGCCGCCCGCACAAGACTTGCTCCGCCGGACGGTGCGCGCTACTCCGCATGATTTTGAGTTTTTCCGACGAGCCCTGCGGCCTTCGTAAAAATTCGTTCCAAATATGCGGCGTCGCCTTCCGACACGGCCGCTCTTGAAAGCATGGAACGCCAAAAACGTTCCATATCGCTTCTGCCGGTAACGCTGAAAAATCCGATTTTTTGCAGATTATCGGCAATGACGGCGACGGTTTTGTCGATTCGTTCGAGCGGCAGCGGCGTGTAGCCGGTAATCTTTCCGCCGTGTTGCCGAAAGAGGTGATAGCAGACGATTTGAACGGCATGAGAAAGATTGAGCGACGCAAAATCCGGGCACGAGGGAATGGTTACGCCGAGCGTGCATGCCGCGAGCTGTTCGTCCGTCAATCCGGTGCGCTCATTGCCGAAGACGACGGCAACCTTTGCGCCGTCCGCCTTGTTGTCCGCGCTGCCCGTAATACCGTCGGAAAGCTCCGCAAACTCTTCCGGAAAAAGCAGCTTCCCTTTCCGCTTCTTTCCGCGCCGCCGCGTCGTCCCCGCCGCAACCGTGCAGTCGGCGAGTGCATCGGCAAGCGTGTTGAAAAATTCCGCGTGTTGATAAATGTGAGCGGCATGAATCGCCAGCGCCCGAACTTTTTCCGCATCGTAATCGCTTTGAACGCCGACTATCCGCAAGTGAGCGATTCCGCTGTTCGCCATCGCACGGCACGCCGCGCCGACATTGCGCGCTTCCCCCGGATGATCCAAAACAACGTACACTTTTTGCAAATCCATGCACGCAGTATAGCGAACAGCCTGAAAAAGTAAAGCGAGTGCGAGAAGGCAATGCCGCCCGCCCGCTGAATATACGGGCAAGCGGTAAGGTCGTCGTGTATTTGCTGCGTTCGCCTGTTGTGCGCCGCTTTCCGCTGTCTCCCTCCGCGTCGATTGCGATGCCGCCCGCTGCGTGGGGTGCAATCATCTTCTGCAGAATGGCGGTGCCGCCGCGCAACTGGCAGTCGGCTAACGATGCGCCTGCCCGCTGAATGTACGGGCAGGCGGTAACCTCGTCGTGTATTTGCTCTGATTGCTGCTGTGCACCGGTTACTGCCATCTCCCTCTGCGCCGACTGCGGGCGGTACCGGCAGGGCATTGCAGCGAAACGAGGGGCTTGCAGACAACATAGCTGGCAGGACCGCACGCAAAAACAGCAAGTCTCCGCCCGCCGCGTGGGTTGCGGGCATCTTTCGCAGGAATAAAATGCCGCTGCACAACCGGCGGTCGGCCAACGACGCTCCCGCTGAATGTACGGGCAGGCGGTAAGGTTGTCGCGTATTTGTTGCGCTCGCTTGTTGTGCGTCGTTTTCCGCTGTCTCCGCTTACACCGATTGCGATGCTGCCTGCCGCGTGGGTTGTAATCATCTTCCGCAGAAATGAAGTGCTGCCGCACAACCGGCAGTCTCCCAACGACGCGCCTGCTGAATGTACGGGACGCGTTCGCCCGCCCGCGCGGGTTGTGAGCATCTTCCGCAGGAATAAAATGCCGCCGCACAACCGGCAGCCGGACAAGGACGCGCCCGCTGAATGTACGGGCAAGTGCTAAGGTTGTCGCGTATTTGCTGCGCTCACTTGTTGCACGCCGCTTTCCGCTGTCTCCCTCTGCGCCGACTGCGGGCGGTATCGGCAGGGCATTGCAGCGAAACGAGGGGCTTGCAGACAAGTCGACAGGGGGCACCGTAAGCAAAGGCCGCGTGGGTTGCGGGCATCTTCCGCAGGAATAAAATGTCGCTGCACAACTGGCATCCGGCCAACGACGCGCCCGCTGAATGTACGGGCAAGCGGTACTATCGTCGTGTATTTGCTCTGCTTGCTTGTTGTGCGTCAGTTTACGCAGTCTCCGCTCACGCCGATTGCGATGTCGGTAGGGCATTGCAGCAAAACGAAGGACTTGCAGACAAGTCGACAGGCGGCACCGTAAGCAAAGGCCGCGCGGGTTGCGGGCATCTTCCGCAGAAATGAAGTGCCGCCGCACAACTGGCAGTCGGCCAACGACGCGCCCGCTGAATGTACGGCAAGCGCTAAGGTTGTCGCGTATTTGCTGCGTTCGCTTGTTGCACGTCGCTTTCCGAAGTCTCCGCTTACACCGATTGCGATGCTGCCCGCTGCACGGGTTGCAAGCATCTTCCGCAGAAATGAAGTGCTGCCACACAACCGGCAGCCGCCCAACGACGCGCCTGCTGAATGTATGGGCAAGCGCTAAGGTTGTCGTGTATTTGCTGCGCTCGCTTGTTGTGCGTCGCTTTCGGCTGTCTCTGCGCACGCCGATTGCGGTATCGGTAGAACATTGCAGTGGAACGAAGGTCTTGTAGACAAGTCGACAGGTGGCACCGTAAGCAAAGGCCGCGCGGGTTGCGGGCATCTTTCGCAGGAATAAAATGCCGCCGCACAACCGGTATCAGCCAACGATGCGCCCGCTGAATGTACGGGCAAGCGGTAAGGTTGTCGCGTATTTGCTGCGCCCGCTTGTTGCACGTCGCTTTCCGCTGTCTCCCTCCGCGTCGATTGCGATGCCGCCCGTCGCGTGGGGTGCAATCATCTTCCGCAGAAATAAAGTGCCGCCACACAGCCGACATCCGGCCAACGACGCGCCCGGTGAGTGTACAGGCAAGCGGTAAAGTTTATTGCGTATTTGCTGCGTTCGCCTGTTGTGCGCCGCTTTCCGCCATCTCCCGCCGCGTGGGTTGCGAGCATCTTCCGCAGAATGGCAGTGCCGCCGCACAACCGGTAGCCGGCCAACAATGCGCCCGCTGAATGTACGGGAAGCGCTAAGGTCGTCGCGTATTTGCTGCGCTCGCTTGCTGTGTGCTGCTTTCCGCTGTCTCCGCTCACGCCGATTGCGGTACCGGCAGGGCATTGCAACAAAACGAGGGGCTTGCAGACAAGTCGACAGGTGGCACCGTAAGCAAAGGCCGCGCGGGTTGCGAGTATCTTCCGCAGAAATGAAGTGTTGCCGCGCAACCGGTATCCGGCTAACGATGCGCCCGCCTGCTGAATGTACGGGCAAACGGTAAGGTTGTCGCGTATTTGCTGCGCTCGCTTGTTGTGCGCCGGTTTCCGCTGTTCTCTCCCTCTGCGTTATGTGCGCGCATAGCGCAGCAGGATGGCGCTGAGGAGGACGAAGAAGATGACCGGCGACCATGCGCCGACGAAGGCGGTGATGTAGCCGAATTTTGCGAGGAGCATGGTTACCATCTGCATGACGTAAAAGAGCACGGCCGCGCTGATGGAAAGCGAGAGGCTGATGAGGAGGACGTTTTTGCGGGATTTGCCGGACAGTCCAATCGACAGGAAGACGACGATGAATACGATGAACGGAAAGGAAAATTTTTTGTAGTAAATCGATAATTCTTCGTTGAAGGGGAGTCCGACGCGCTTGAGATGGTTGATGTAGATTTTGGCATCGGCGGAGCTTATTTCTTCTACGCTGACGTTGCTGCTCCGGAATGTTTCGCTCGGCTCGTTCAGGCGCTCAAGGCGCGCGGCGGAAACTGCGCCGTATACCAGCGTGCCGTCTTTGTATTCGTACTGCACGGGATTTTGCAGCATCCACCGTTTTGCCTCCGTATCCCATTCGGCGTAGTTGGCGCGGATGATGGCGTCAATCGTGCGGTCTTCGTTCCGGTACACGAGCGACAGGTTCCGGAGCGTTCGGGTGGCGTCCGAATATTCATCCGCCTTATAGATGATGAGAGAATTATCGGAAATGACGACGACGCCTTCGTTATCAAGGGATTTTTCCTGATCCAAAAGCCGGTTTTGCAATTCCTGTTTTTTCGCATAGGTCGGCACGACCAGCAAATCATCGAAGAAAAAAAGCGCGCCGCTCATAAAAAACGACATGATGAGAAGCGGCGCCGTAAAGCGCACCAATGAAACGCCGCCGGCAAAGGCCGCAGTCAGCTCATTACTCGCGTACAAATCGCTGAGCGTGTAGGAAACGGCAAAAAGCACGCCGAGTGGCACGGAGTACCAGATGGTTTTCGGGAAATACAGCAGCATGAGATAGGCAACCTGTATCGCCGGCGCTTCGTTCTGAATGTATTTCCACAGATTCATCAGCAGATCGACGAGAATCAGCACGAGCGAAAAAAAGCCGAGCGAGCCCGTAAAGACCGGAATAAACCGTTTGAACAGATAGCGAATGAGTTTCATCGTCTTTTCAGCACCGCATAAAAAAGCATTCCCGACCCGCCGATGACAAGATTCGGAAACCACATCGCCCAAAAACCGTCGATTCCGTTGCGCGCGGCAAAAATCTGCCCCAAAATCATCATCGCCCAGTAAACGACGCAGATCAGCAGCCCGACAATCAGGCCGATGGTCTGCCCGTTGTGCTTGCCGAAGACGAATGCGAGCGGCAGCGCAAGGAATGCGAAGAAAATCGAACCGAACGGCAGCGAAAATTTCTTATTGTATTCCATTATATAGCGATTCAAAATGCGGCGGGTGTAATTTTCGCTCTGCTTCATATCCCGGATTTTCCGCCCCAAGTCGTAGGACGTCATTTCGCGCGGGGAAGTCGAGTAGCTGTCGCCGAAAATCGACGAATCGAAAATGTTCAGCGTTGCAAGCGATGAAACGAGCGACTCAAAATCCGCCCGCTTTGCCGTATCGATGAATGCGACGAAGCTGTCGTGCATGTTCAGCTGCATGAGAACGCCGTCGCGCTTTGCGCTCACCAAATTGGAGCTGCCCGCAACGACGATGCGCTGTTTTCCGGCGGAGCTGTTGTCGAAAAATACGAGGTCGGAGACAACGCCGTCTTTTACGTCGCCGATAACAATCGTCGCATCATTGAGCCGCTTAATCGAATGCGGTTCTATTTCAACTGCGGGATTGGACGCGATAATTTGCCGGTAGAGTTTGTTGTAGCGGATGGTGCCCGCCGGCAGCAGATAGTCGTTGACGAAAAAAGAGAGCACGGAAATCAGCAGCCCCAGCACCAGAACGGGCACGACGAACACGGCGTAGTTTTGCCCTGCCGCACGGATGATGAGCACTTCGTTTTCAGTCATAATGCGCCCGAGGCACATCAAAAATCCTACCAGCGTGGCAAACGGCGCGGACTGCGCAATAATAAACGGCAGCCCGTAGGTAATCAGCTTTGCGACATCGCCGAACGGCACCCGCTTTTTCAGGATGTTTTCGGCAAGCAGCAGGATTTGATTCACAAAAAAAATCATAAAGAAGAACAAAAAGGCGACGGTAAAGTAGAGCACCAGCTCTTTGACCAGATATTTGATAAGAACATGATTGCCGAGTTTGCCTTTGTTTAGATGCTTTACTTGAAAAGCATCGATTGCGGAAGCGACGCGTTCCAGCCGTTCGGCAAGCCGGCTTTCATAAAAGCTGCGGACGGCGCCTTCCGTTTTTGAAAAAAGCGCTTCCGTCCGTTCTTGCAAAAATGCGATACATGCGCGGACTTGCTGCGGCGCCTTCACGAAGAAACTCCCGTTGAACCGAAGCCGCCGGATCCGCGTGCAGTCTCATCGAGCGCAGCGACGGGCACGAAGGTCGCTGCAGCGACCGGCGCAACCACAATTTGCGCGATGCGGTCGCCGGAATGCACGGTGAACGGCTTATCTCCAAGATTTATCAGAATGACTTTAATTTCGCCGCGGTAATCGCTGTCTATCGTTCCCGGCGCATTGAGTACGGTAACGCCGTCATTCGCAGCCAGTCCCGAACGCGGCCGTACCTGTATTTCAAAACCGGCAGGAACCGCTGCCGAAAGCCCCGTCGGAATGACCGCATACGCGCCGCACGGAATGCAAACGCTTTCATCAAGCAGCGCGCAGATGTCGGCGCCCGCAGCTCCGTCTGTCTTGTAAACCGGCAGCGTTGCGCCCGCCTTTGCCGCACACTCGATTTCGACCTTACACATGGCCGGAGTATAGCATAAGAGCGGGGCAGCCTGCAAACAATGCCTCCGGAGGCTGGTCGGCGGTGATGCCGCCGATTTTCCTGCCGTGAACTCATCGGCGGCATCCTTCGGCAGCGGCAAGATGTAGCTGGTGGCTGGCTATGCGGCAGGCCGACGATGCTGCTGCTGGCGCATCTTCCGGAGGCGTCTTCATTCCACCGATCCGATAAGTGGCTTTCTGCCAGTGCCTTTACACTGCGCGGTAATGCCTGTGCATCGACGGCCGCGTCGCGTTTTATTCCGGAGATTTGCCTGCCCGCATTGCCGGATTATCCGCTTCCGAATCGGCTTACAGCTTTGAGCTGCGGCTCTCACTCACCCAATTTTAGTCCATCCCGCTTGCCCTGTCGATTTTCCTGCCGGAGCGTTACGCCGCGCGGTAATCCTGTGCATCGGCGGCCGCGTACCATTTATTCCGGAGATTCGTCTGCCTGCATTGCTGGATTATCCGCTTCCGAACCGGCTTACCTGCTTTGAGCTGTACGAAAAATTGAGCTGCGGTTCCCCTCGTCCGATTTTCACCATCTCGCTTGCCCTGCCGTGAACGCACCGGCGGCATCCTTCGGCAACGGCCTCGTTCGGGCGGTTCGTATAGCTGGCGGAGGGGCCTTCATTCCACCGGTACGATAAGCGGCTTACCGCCAGTGCCTTTACGCCGCGCGGTAATGCCTGTGCATCGACGGCCGCGTCCGTTTTATTCCGGAGATTTGCCGAACGATAAAACTGGCGGAATCTTTTGCGGAGGGCGCATAAGATAAGCAGCTGCCGCGCGCGCTCGTCATGCAGGCGGCAGAGCCCTTCCGTCGCTCCGATTCCCGTACTCCGCCCGCCTGTGTTGTCTTAAAATGCCTCCGGAAGCGTAAAGTCCATCTGCGTTCTGGTTACCGGATGAGTAAAGCGCAGGTATTTTGCGTGGAACATGAGCCGCTCGCCGGATGCGCACAGGCTGTAGAGGGAATCACCGATGATGGGGATGCCGAATCTGTGCGGATCGGTGGCGGCAAGACGTAGCTGGTGGGTGCGGCCGGTATGTGGTGTAAAAATGGTGCGGCTGACGGTTCGGCTCGTGCTGGCGGCGGATTGGTGGAAGGAGCCGCAAAATGGCCTCGCTTGCATCTTTTCTATAAATCCATCATCATGCACACGGAGGATGACAGGTTGCGCAAAACTGTCATACGGATATGAAAGGGCATCAGTCAGATAAGCATGAATATTCTACAATTCCTCAGTTGCTCCGGCAGAGGGCGATAGAAAATCCCGATGGTTACCTGCAATTTTACAAGGATAAAACCGGCTCCTTCGTCGGCGCGACGTACCGCAATATTTTCTGGGATATGTTCTATTTTGCCAACGGCTTGCTTGCGCTGGGCGCGGAACCGGGCGAGCGCATCGGACTTATCAGCGATAACCGCAGAGAGTGGCTGGTGTGCAGCCTCGGCATTATGGCGATCGGCGCGTGCGACATTCCGCGCGGGAGCGAAGCGACGGTAAAAGATTTAGCGTACATCCTGAACTTTGCCGGCTGCCGGTTTGCCATTGCGGAAAGCAGTTACAGTCTGGAAAAAATCCTCGAATGCAAAGACGATCTGCCGAATCTTGAATGCGTCATCCTCATTGATTCCAAAGGCTGGAAGACCGGCGGTAAAAAAAAGAGCCGCAAAAAGAAAGACGGCAGCAAAAAGAAATGCGACCTAAAATTATTCAGCTATAAAGAAGTAATGGATTTGGGCGGGAAATTTATCCCGCTCACCGGCGCGACGCTCCGCTCAATTATGAAATCCGGAACGGAAGATACCACTGCGACCATCATATTTACTTCCGGCACCACCGGCGTTCCGAAGGGCGTTGAGCTTACGCACGGCAATTTCCTTTCGCAGCTGGACGCAATGGATTCGCTGTTCCCGCTTAAGTCCGGCGACAAAGCGCTGTGCGTTCTGCCGGTGTGGCACATCTATGAGCGCGAAATGGAATATTTCTTTCTTTATAAAGGAGTTGCTCTCTGCTATTCCAAGCCAGCCGTCAGCATGATTCTTGCCGACATGAAAAAAATCCGGCCGCAGTGCATGGCGTGCGTTCCGCGTATTTGGGAAGCGATTTACAAAGCCGTGTACAAGCAGATCAAAAACGCATCCGTCGGCAAGTGGATGCTCTTCAGCGCGACGACGGCGGCGACTATCACCATCTGCAAGCTGCATGACATCATTTTGGGGCGCAGTTTACAATTCAAGCGCCCGCTGGTAATCATGCAGATTTTGAATAAGGCGCTCTACATACCGATTTTCTTTTTGCTGGGATTTAAAATACTCGGCGAAATGCTTTTTTTCGGCAGCGTCAGAGAGCAGTTCGGCGGCCGATTTAAAATCGGAACGAGCGGAGGCGGCGGACTTGCCCCAAAACTCGACCGGTTCTTCAATGCAATCGGCATACGCATCATCGAAGTATACGGGCTTACGGAAACCGCTCCCTTTTGCTGCATCCGTAATTACCGTCATCCGGTGCTCGGTACCATCGGAAAGCTCCTGCCGTTTTGCGAAGGCCGCGTAGTTGACCGCTCCGGCTTCGAGTGCAAACCCGGACAGCAGGGCGTGCTGTATGTGCGGGGCCCGCATGTTATGAACGGCTACTACAATCAGCCGGAATTGACGGCGGAAGTGCTGCATGACGGCTGGTTTGATACGGGCGATCTTGTCGTGAAAACGTACCGCGGCGAAATTATTGTCAAAGGGCGTAAAAAAGACACCATCGTGCTGCGCTCCGGCGAAAATGTGGAGCCGTTTCCGATTGAGTGCAAATTGGAGGAATCCGAATACATCGCCAAAGCGGTGGTTGTGGGGCAGGACAAAAATTGCCTCGGTGCGCTCATTGTGCCTGCAAAGGAGGCGCTCAAAGAATATGCGCTGCAAAACGGCATCGATACGGCAAATATGGCGGCTGTCCTCAAATCGGAAAAAATCCGCAGTTTGATGTTCAAGGAGATGGAGCGGCTCATTACGCCGAAAAACGGATTTAAACCGTTTGAAAGAATCGGAAAATTTATTTTTATCGACAAACAATTTGAGGTGGGAATGGAACTGTCCGCAAAGGGCGGCATCATCCGCCACAAAATTGCGGAACTGTACAAGTGGCAAATTATGACGCTGTATAGCGAGAATGCCGTTGTCCAGAATCTCGGTAGCATGATTCCGCCGAATCTTTCCACTATGATTCCCGCCAATATTCCGAATCTTGAAGGGCTGAAATCCATTCTGCCGGGAAAAAAGAAAGAGCCCGAAGACCCTGCCGATTGATCATCGCCCCGCCGGAAAATGCGGGCGGCGTGCAATAATGCGCGCCGATTTGTCCGGCAGTTAATTTTTTATAATTTCTAACTTTCTCGCCTGATACTTCGGGAGAAACTTTTTGCTTGCGCCCGTTTCAAACTGTACGGTGATGACGACTTCGGCATTGTGGGCGTTGCAGTTGATAATTGCGCCGTAGCCGTAATCGTCGTGGAAGACCCGCGTACCGCGCGCCCACTTTTTTACTAAGGCGGCGCGCTCGTCGTCCAGCTCCGGCATTCCGCCCTTTCTGCGCAAAAAGTCGGGAATACGTCCGGCCGCCTTAAAGGTGTCCCCCGCTTCCATTAAAAATTGGCTCGGCATCATCGCTTCCGTATGCCCGAAAAAGCGGCGTTCAAGGCAGCTGGTGATAAAAAGCTCATCTTGCGCGCGCGTTATGCCCACGTAAAACAGGCGGCGTTCTTCTTCAAGCTCTGCGCCGTATTTGTCCGTGCGCGGAAAAATGCCGGCTTCCAGTCCCGTGATGATGACGCGCGGAAACTCAAGTCCCTTTGTGTTGTGCAAGGTGATGAGCGTTACCGCGTCCGCCGATTCCCGGCCTGCGTTGTCGGCAAGGGTGCGGTCAAGTTCAATCGAATCAAGGAATTCCAGCAGCCCGTCCCGCGTGCACGGGTACAAAAGCGCCGCGTTCACAAGCTCTTGCATATTCGCCGCACGCGAGGTGCCGTCAATTTCGTCCTGTCCCCCGTGATATTCAAGGAGGCGCGAATCTTCAACGAGCCGCTGCACAAAGACGCTCAAACGCTCCGCCGTCTCTTCGTCATGCAGCCGCTCCGCCGCATTGCGTACCAGCTCCGAAAATTCCTTTGCGCCCTCCCGCGCCTTTTTGGAAAGCGCCGCCGGAGAGTCCGCGCAGGCGTGCAGGAGCGTAAACTCATCCGGAGAAGTGCGCTCGCGCACGGAATCGATGAGCTTTTCCTGCGACTTATCGCCGACGCCGCGCGGGGGTTTATTTACAATCCGCCGGAATGCAATTTCGTCGCGCGGGTTCGCGATAAACGCAAGATAGGAAAGCGTGTCTTTTATTTCTTCGCGCTCGTAGAATTTCAGCGAGCCGACGACAACATACGGAATTTTCCGGTGCAGGAATTCGGTTTCAAAGGCGAGCGACTGCGCATTCGTCCGGTACAAAACCGCCCAATGCCCGTACGGACAGGGATTTTCCGGCGCGTTGTGCGACTGTTCGATGAGGCTTGCCGCAAACGCGGCTTCTTCGTCTTGATTTTTCAAAAAAAAGAGCTGCGGCATGGAGCCGTCGCCGCGTTCGGCAATGAGCGTTTTTCCGAGCCGCCCCTCGTTGTACCGAACAACCGCATCCGCCGCCGCAAGGATTTTTGCCGTCGAACGGTAATTGCTTTCGAGTTTTATAATGTCTGTGCCGGGAAAGGTGTCGGCAAAGTTGAGGATGTTTTGTACCTCCGCCCCGCGGAAACGGTAAATGGACTGGTCGTCGTCGCCGACAACGCACACGTAGGCACCGCTGCCCTCGTCAAGTCCGGCAAGCATTTGCAGCAGTTTGAATTGCGCAATGTTCGAATCCTGATATTCGTCCACCATGATAACGCGGAAGCGGCGGCGCATCTGCGCACGGATGAGCGGATTGCGCTCCATGATACGCACCGGAAGCATGATGAGGTCGCCGAAATCCGCGTTGCCGGTCGAATGCAGGCGGTTTTGGTAAGCGCTGTAGATGTCCGGAAAATCCTCGCGCGAGTCAATTTCCGAAAGGTCGTCGTCGGGGGAAAGGCAGAAATCTTTTGCCAGCGCGATTTTATGCGCCGCAATGGACGCGTCCCGTTTTTTTATTGCGGGCAGGGCTTTTGTAATCAGAACCGCCGAATCGCTGTCGTCGTAGACCGTAAACGAAGGCGACAGTCCCGCTTCATCGGCATACCGGCGCAAAAACCACGCGCCGAACGAGTGGAAGGTGCGTATCTGTGCGCCTGCCGCACGCGGCTCAAGGTTGACGGCGCGCTCTTTCATCTCGTTCGCCGCTTTTTTGGTAAACGTAACGGCGAGAATCTGCGACGGGTTTATGCCGCGCTCCTGAATTAAAAACGCAATCTTCGTTGTGATAACGCGCGTCTTACCCGAACCGGCTCCTGCCAAAATCAAAAGCGGCGCGCCCGAATGGACGACCGCTTCGCACTGCTTATCGTTCAAGGACTCAAGATAATCCCGTATCATTGCGCGTTCTGCACCTCCGGAGCAAATATCAAGCGCGACGGCTCCGCGCTGCCGTTCATCGGAGAATCGCCGACAAAGATACCGCTCAAATCGACTGCACCGGCAGCTTCTATCTTTACGCGGACAAAACGCCCTGCCTGCACGGCAGCCGCTTGCACTTCGTCGCTGCGGTCGTAGCGCACCACGACGGAACCGTCAACATCCGGCGCTTGAAACCACGCTCTGCCGATGGCAAGTCCGCCGTCGTCATCTTCAAAATCCGCGCTGCCGTCCTCTGCCCCGCTATCTCTGTTCCTGTTCTCACTCCCATTCCCATCGATAATTTCTTCTATTAATACGTCGTATTCTTCACCGGCGCGGGAAGCTAAATGCCGTTCGGTAATGCCCGCTTGAATGGCGGTCAGAGCGTCCGCACGCGCCTTTGCAGTCTTTGCCGCAACACGTTTTTTCATATTGTAGGCGGGCGTGTCTTCTTCTCGACTGTACGGAAAGCAGCCCGACCACGCGCTTTGAATCTCGCGCAAAAACGCCTGCGTTTCGAGCGCGTCTTCGTCGGTTTCGCCCGGAAAGCCGGTCAAAAACGTCGTGCGGATAACGGCGTCCGGCAATGTTGTGCGGATGTCGCGCACGAGCCGCACGTATTCGGCAAATGAACCTTTGCGGTTCATGGTGCGGATGACTTTTGTGCAGCCGGACTGAAACGGAATATCGAAATAGTGAAGAATACGGCGGTCGGCTTTGATTGTCTCCAGCACGTCGCGGTTAAAGTGGTCGGGATGGATGTACAGGAGACGGAGCATAAACGCGCCGTCCAACGCCGAAATGTTTTTAAGAAGCAGGGAGAGGGCGCTTTCCGCCGTTGTACCGCAGTTGACGCCGTTTTCGTCAATTTTCGGAAGCGGAAACGCCCCCGTGCTGAACACGTCGTCGCCGTCGCCCGTGCCGTAAGCGGCTAAGTCTTGCCCGATAAGATTGATTTCGCGGATACCGCTTTGCACCAGCTCTTTGATTTCCGCAACAATGTCGGCGGCTTTACGGCTGCGGAGTTCTCCGCGGATGAGCGGGATGGCGCAAAACGAACAGTGATTGGAGCAGCCTTCGGTGATTTTGACAAATGCGCTGCCGCGGAATGAAAGCAGCGTCCGCCGCTCGCCGCAGCACACGCCTTGCTGCGGTGGAACCAGTACGGGACGCTCTCCCTCCTGCAGTGTCCGCACCACGCCGTCTATTTTTGATAGATCGCCGTTTCCGAAAATCCCGTCGGCTTCCGGCATGGAATCTTTTAAAATGTCTGCGTAACGCTCGGCAAGACAGCCGGTCAAAAGGATTTTTGCGTCAGGATAGTGCTTTCGCGCAAAAAGCAGCGCGTCAATCGACTCTTTTTTTGCGCTTTCGATAAATCCGCATGAATTGACGATAATAACGTCCGCGCCGTCCGCGTCAAAAACCTGCGTTAAACCGAGATTGTTGAGGCGGTTTATAATCAGCTCGCCGTCAACTTGATTTTTTGCGCAGCCGTGCTGGTCAATAAAAAAACTAGTCAAGCTCGATAACCACCAGTTTGTAGCGGCCGTCCTTGTCCTTTAGCCATTTGATGTCTTCAACGAGAACCTGACCGGCTTTTCCAATTTCCAAATCAAAACTGCGGGAATCAGCAATGACCGTAAGTTTGACGGCATTACAATTTGACATCCAGAGGCGGATTGCATTATTTGCCGTCATCGTTACGACTTCTCCGTTTGTGTAGTAGGATTCGCTCGGTTCCCGCCGGTCAGTACGGTAGCGGAACTCGCACGCGCCGCGGAAACTTGCGTTCAGCGTAAACGGATAGGCGCGGTTGTCGTCATGAATAACGGTTTGCTTGTGCTTTTTGCCGGCTTCCGAAACGGCAGGAATTTCTTCATGAACGGTTTCAGAAACGGCCGCCGCAAGACCGCTCTGCCGCAAAATGCGCACCTCCGCCCCCCGCGACGCATCAATATTCGATATGTCGGACACGTACACAATTAAATCCGTCTTCTTGTCGCCGTCAATGTCAATTTCCGTCTCCTCAGAAAGCTCTGTGCGCAGTGTGCCGACCGGCGTATCAAGCGCAAGAGCCGAAAGCGTCCCGCTGACGGTGAGGATGATTTCGCCCTCCTCGGCAGGATAAATGAGCTGGTCGCCGATATAAATGCGGCCGGAAAACGTTTTGTCGGTAATTGCGTACTTACGCACCGCCGAATCCTTGTCGAGCACGACGTTGTGCGGCAAATGCGGGCGCAGGCGGATTGCGAGAAAGAAACCGAGCACGGAAAGTCCGCCCGCCAAAAGAACGCAGCCGGTTATGATGAGCGGCCAAAAATATTTGGGCTTTTCGCGAATGAGCAGGCCTTCCGGAATGGGCGACTCTTGCAGCTTTTTGTTGCGGTAGAGCGTGAGCACCATTTCCGAATTCAAACCCAAGTAGTCCGCATAATTGCGCATAAAGCCGAGCATATACGCTTCGCCGGGAAAGACGCTGTTGTCTTCTTCTTCAAGACCCGCCAAAAACTGTTGGGAAATGGACGTATCCCGCGCAATCGTATCATAGTCGAGATTTTTCGTTTCCCGCGCTCTTTTTAGTACTTCGCCGTAACTTTCCATGATGGTCTACTCGCTGAACAAAAAGTTGTTGTAATTATTGGCGGAAGAAGGAGGATCGTAAATGAACCGCTGCTCCGATATGTCCTTGTTCAGCTGATAGTCGGTAAAGTTGAACACAATTTTTTCGCCGCGTTTGGTTACCGCATACACTCTGCGGATGAGCTTTGTGTCCGCGCTGACGGCAATTTTGAGGTAGCGGAACGCTTCGGAGGCTGTCCGGCTGGTAAACACCAGTTTTATCACCGGTTCCGGCGCGCCTTCGTCCAGCGGAACGGGCGTTTGTCCGATTTCGTATGAGACGGAATAGTATCTGCTTAAAAGGTAGAGGCCGCCGGGCGTTGCAAGCGATGCCCCGCCGATTCCCCCTTTGCCGGATTGCACCGCCTGCTGGAGGACTGCTTGCGCGTCGGGAAGATAAATCGTCAGCATATCGCCGTTAAAGACAATCACCTGATCCTGCGGAGTGGAAAAATCGATGCGGAGTAAGCCCGGACGCTTGAATGATACGCGCCCCGCCATTTCCCGCTTGCCTGCGGTAATGTCAACGGCAGCTTCATAATCTTTTATAGTCGAATAATAATCGGAGACGGTTTTAAAAAATGAACCTGCCGTAGTGATTTTCTGAGCGTACAGTAGGGACGATACAAGCAAAAATGCGGCAGCGAGCGCCGCAGGCTTCGTATTTTTAAGCATGGTATCATATTAGTAAACTTAAAGTGTACGGTCAAGGGTAGCCGCTTGCGAGTGTTTTGTCCGGAACGCGCGTGCTGCGGCGCGTTTTTCGGGAAATAAAAGTATCTGGCGGTAGGTTACGCGCGCCGTCTGCCGCAGCATTCATCCATTCTCTTGCTGTGTGCGGCGGGATGCGGCGGCCGTTTAAGTTGCCGGCGTATCGGTGCCGGTAATCTTGTCGATTATGATGCTCACCTCTTCGATAAAAATACCGGTGAAGCCTTCGATTTTGTCGATTATATATTGCTGCAGGCGGTGGATTTTGCCGGTCAGCTGCGTTCCGAACGGCACATCGATGGTTATCACAATCCGGTAGCCGCGGTTATTGGTCTTAATCGAAAGTTTTTTGACGCAGATGGCCGGATCGCATTCGGAAACGCAGTGCATGACCATTTGGGTGAGGGCTGCTTCGGAAATTTCGATGCGTCCCTTTTTTGAAAACTCCGGCTGCACAATCGATTTTTCAAATAGTTTTCCTTCCTTCTTATCCGCTCCGGCAAAGAGATTTTTTTTGCGCAGGAAGAGTTTAATCGAATTGGAAAAAATCTGCGGGTAGCTGCGTTTCACTTCAATCGACGGAACCGGAATGACGTGTTTGCCTTCAATCGTCCGCGTCTTAATCGCTTTTTCGATTTCTTCGCGCGTGGCAATGTCTTCAATGCGGATAATTTTTTGCGGCGGCGGCAGTTGGAGCCGCGTGGCAATCTTGAACACCATTTTTTCCGACGTCCCGAGAATCAGGATTTTTTTGATGTGCGTCTTTTTCAGAACCCGCGCAATTTCATCGCGGTGCTCCTTGTCGTCGAATAACGCGGCGCGGACGGCGCCCATGTAGGTCTTTTCATGCTTTGCCGAGCGGCCGGCAAGGATTTTATCGTCGCGAATCAACAGTCCATCGTCAATAATCACGTGAATCCCGTATTTTTCCGCCAGCAGCTTTGAGCGGAAGCTCTTTCCCGTCCCGCTTTCCCCCACCAACGCAAAAACCGCCGTCGGTTTTAACCCGTTCACCAACTCTTCAATGATGTTTCCCATATTTGCCAAAATTATAAACGCATGGCATCGCTTTAGGCAAGGCGGCGGGCGGGGCGGACGGAAAAACTGGATGTGGAGGACTTGACTTGGTCTACCGTCCGCTTCAAGTTTTCCTTTCAGGAAAACTTGCGAGTTGGTCGGGCAGGCCAAGCAAGGTCTGTGTTTTTTTCATTGCAGAATCTGTTATTCCTATATATAATAACGAATATGTTGCCGGAGGAAGCCGTACGTGCTGGGAGGCGGAATTCCGGCGGCATAAATCTATTTTGAAGGAGGACTTGACGCTATGATGGACAAGTCTTATATTACCCCCCCCCCCCCCCCCCCCCCCGCCCCCCCCCCCCCGCGCGGGACGGGGGGGGGGAAATTGGGCGACGGCCACCGCCT
>CAUTZW010000046.1:0-22113 GCA_963543045.1 uncultured Treponema sp. | reverse complement strand
AGGAATAGGTGGATAAAGTGAGGTGGGAGGGGGATTTTTATAGGTGGTGGAAAATTACACGTATTCCGCCTTTTCTTTCGCAGTCATAATTAAATTGCCGTCATCAATAGGAGAACTGCCGCGAATCATTTCAGGCACATCGCATAAGGGCTTCGCCTGCCGTTCAATAAAAATGCTCGGCGCGTCCAAAAGGTAGCCGTTTATGTTTTGGGCAGCCGTTTTCTTTTCCTTGTCGAATATGAATTTTTGCACTCCCTCCGAATATTTATGCGAAAATCCGACAATCACGCAATGGACGTGCGCTTTTTCAGTCGATTCGGAATCCCAACGGAACGTACGCCACGCAAAATCAATATGCATTCCTTTTGCAAAAAGGGATTCCCACAAGATTGCGACCTGCTCGCCTTGCGTAATCGAATTGGTGGAAACGAACGCGGCTTTTGTGTCCGTCCCCTTGATTGCTGCCGCCGCCTTAAAATACCAGCCGCCGACGTAATCAATCGTGTTCGCAACAGCGGCGGAAATTGAGCGTAAGTCGTCCTTTTGCGCCTTTGACTGATACGAATAGCCCACAAACGGCGGGTTTCCCATGATGTAATCGTAGCGGTGTGCGCCAGCGCTCTCGGTCTTTCCGAAAAAGAGCGTTTCGGGCAGCGCGTAGTCCGCGCCCTGCTCAGCGGAAAGCGTCGCCCAGTCCATGCGGAGCGCGTTGCCTTCAACGATGTTCGCGCCCGTCTTGAGCGGCAAAAAGTCGATGGTCTGACTGATGAGGCGTTCGGTTTCCGCAATCATCTGGCTTTCGGCAATCCAGAGCGCGGTTTTTGCGACAGTAACGGCAAAGTCGTTGATTTCGATGCCGTAAAAACGCTCGATTTTGACGCAGATGGGATTTTCGATGTCGCCCATGAGCGCCTGCCCTTGGAAGCGCGCGGCGATGCACCGGTTTTCAAGCCGGCGGAGACTGATATAGGTTTCGGTCAAAAAGTTTCCGCTGCCGCAGGCGGGGTCTAAAAATTGCAGCGCGCCGAGTTTCTTTTGAAAGTCGAAGAGCTTTTGCGTCCGCGTTTTTGCCTGCGCGATACGCATAATCGAGTCGAATTCGGCAGTGAGCGAATCCATAAAAAGCGGGGCGATGACTTTGTGGATATTCTCGATACTCGTATAATGCATGGCGGACGGGTAAACGGCACGTAAAGATGATAGCCGGTTTTCCGTCCGCTACAATTTTGCCGTGCGGCAAAATTGTGCAAAGGCTGCCTTAGCATACTCCGCGTCTCTGGATTGAGCGTGCTTTCAAACACCGCGCCGAAAATCGTGGGACTGATTTCGCTCCAGTTGAACGGCGCGCAATGCTCGGTGATGACGTCGACGATTTCAGTCGTAAAGTTCGGAATCTCGATGTCCTCCGCAGCAAAAAGTCCGCCGTTGACATAGGGGAACGGGGGAAGCGCGGTGTCGTATTTGTCGCGCGCTCGGCTTTTCTTAGATTAAACAAGTTTCGAGACTTCGAAACTTGCCGCGGACGGCAGACCGGTTATGTCTTTCAAGTACCGTTCTCCCGTCCGCCGCGTTTTGGAATCCCAGCAGTATCTCCATATTTAAAATCTTTGAGCAAGCTACATGCGCTTTTCATAAATAAAGAGAGAATCTCGGCATTCGAACTTATGAGCAATAATACCGATATGGGGAGATTTCCGATTTTACCTGTCTTTTCGTATGCAATGATGAAAATGACTACTTTCCTAAAACACTATTGATACCCCCGCCGGTTTTGAGTTCCGGCGGCCGGGCGTGCGGAAAATCAAATAAAATGCGCGATGCCGTGGTGTTCGATGAGTTTTGTCTTTACGCCGATGATGTAGCTGCCGAAGACGGCCGTTAAAGCATCGAATGCTGCGGCAAATGCGCAGAGGATGGGAGCTGCGGGAGCGAGCAGCACGAAGCTGTTTGAAAAACCTTTTCCGTAGAGCACGCACAGAACATTGAGCGAAACGAATGCGCCGCCTGCAGGATAGCCGCCGAGGAGAAAGGAGATGCCGAACGCCGTCGCCATAACCCACAGAATGTCGGCAAAGGGAATGTTCAGCACCGAATAGGAGCGCCGTATCGCGATAAAGCCGACTACGGTAACGAGCGCCGACCCGCCGCGCGCAAAAACCGTAAACAGCGGATGGACTGCGCCGTTGATGCGCCGCCTGATGCCGAGGCTTTCCTTGCCGTGCCGTATATTGAGCAGGAGCGTCAGATTGGAGTCTCCGCTGAAAAATGCTGCCGCAAGCGAGCAGACGGCGGCGTACAAAATGCGGTAGGGATGCGGATCGTGGCAGAGGGAGCGGATGATAAGCGGATAGATGATTCCGGCGACGATAACCAGATCGACGAGCAGCAAAATGAAAAGGGGCGCGTACACGCCGCCTGCGGCCGTTTTCCGGTACTGAATAAGCCAATAGGCGGAAAAAGCTGCCATGCCGAGCGAAAGCAATTCGGAAAAGAGCGCGCCGATATTGTACATCAATTTGGAAAGCGCATTGGCCAGCTGCAAGACGGGACGGAAGAGCGCTTGATCGGCTGCGGAAGCCGTTCCGATGAGGAGCGCAAAACCGAACGGCACAAGCAAAAAGGCGCCGTTTGCAAGCGAGCTGAATGCCGAATAGGGAAGCAAAGCGCGCAGCAGTTCCGGCACGTTGAGCGAAACGGGCGCTTCGACGTTTTCGACAATCGGAATGCGCGGCAGACGGACGATCAAAATGGAAAGGAGACCGGCAATCGTCAGCAGCAAGGACGACGCGGCAATCGTTAAAACCGTCCAGCCGCCTGCTTTCACGAGCATCCGCGTCTCCCGCAGTTTGTTGAATGCCGTTATCGCAGTAAAAAAGAGCAGCGGCACTGTGATATATCGTGCAAAGCGGGTTGCCAGTTCCGCGATGAAGCGCACCGTATTTTCGACCGCCGCATTACCCGCCGGTAAAATCAAAGCGCACGCAATTCCGATGAGTGCGCCGAGCAGAAACTTAATCCATAACTTCATGCGGCGGACTATAGCACATCCGGCGGCGTTTTGCCACAAAGCCGGAAAAGGGGGCGCAGAGCTATCGGCGCGTATTCCGGCGCGATTGGCGTGCGGCCGCTCCGCGCAAAAAGCGCCTTACTCTTCCGTGCAATAAGATGCGGCGCGGATAATGCCGCAGACGGTTAATGCTTTATCCATCGTGTCAAAGATACGCGTTATCGGTTCAAGCATACTATTGAGGCCGCCGGTGCCGATGACTTTAATCCGCTCTGCCGGTATGCCGAATTCCTGCTGCATATCCGTCTTCATTTGCCGGATAAGCGATTCGACCAGCCCCTTGTAGCCGAGCACGATTCCCGCTTGAATCGACCACGTGGTATTTTTTCCAAGACTGGACGGCGGAATGTCGAGCGGAGTGGACGGCAGCTGCGCGGTATTCATAAAAAGCGCTTTGAGCGCCGTGCCGATTCCCGGCGCAATCGCAACTCCGGCAATGTTCGCATCCTTTCCGACGGCCGTAAAAGACAGCGCCGTGCCGAAATCTACTATTATAACCGGCTGCCGGTAGCGTTCCCACGCTTCAAGCGCATTGCACAGTAAGTCCGTGCCGATTTCATGCGCGGCGCTTGCCGGCAGCTTTATCGGCAGCTGCGGGTATATGTCGGGGCCGATGATGAGCGGCTTTTTGCCGAGCAGGTGCTGCGTAACGATGACGAAGGCGCCGATGAGCGCCGGCACGACGGAACTGATGACGGCCTTTTCGATTTTCGAGCAATCGATGGCCGCATCCCGAATCAACGGGCGGAGAATCGAAAAGTATTCGTCCCCCGTGCGTTTGGGATCGGTGCTCAGCCGCCATTCGCTGAGAATCTTGCCGTCTTCAGCGATTGCGGTTTTTATGTTCGTGTTTCCGATGTCAAAAGCTAAAAGCATTGTTACTTCTCCTCTTTTTAACTAGTATACCTGCATGAATACGCTCATTCAACCAAGGATTCTCAAAGGGTTCCGCGATTTTTTGCCAGAGGCGGAGATTGCGCGGACTTCGCTTATCGAAAAAATAACGGCCGTGTATCGTTCGTTCGGATTTGTGCCGATCGACACGCCGGCGATCGAATATTCGGATATTCTCCTCCGCAAAAGCAACGGGGAGACAGAAAAGCAGGTGTTCCGGTTTGAAGACAACGGCGGCCGAGACGTTGCGCTGCGCTTCGATTTGACCGTGCCGTTTGCGCGCTTTACAGCCGAACACAGCAGTTCGCTCTATGTGCCGTTCAAGCGTTACCACGTTGCAAAGGTGTGGCGCGGGGAAAAGCCGCAGGCCGGGCGGTATCGGGAATTTGTGCAGTGCGACATCGATACGGTTGGTTCCGACAGCGCGGCGTCCGATTTTGAGATTTTGCACGTGATGAAAGAGGCGTTGGAAGCGGCCGACGCGGGCGGCATCAGCATCCACGTAAATCACCGCGGCTTGTTCGGCAGATTTTTAGCGGCGGAAGGAGTGGCGGACAAGAGCGATGAGATTCTCCGCACCGTGGATAAGCGTGCAAAAATCGGCGATGATGCGGTGCAAGCCCAGCTTACGGAGCTTTGCGGGGCGGAGGCTGCCGCAAAAATTACCGACTACATTCAAGTTCCTGCCGGAGCGGGGTTTTTAGAGACAGTATCTCGGCTTGAAGGCCTTGCCGGAGGCATTGCGGCGGACGGCGAGCGGATGCGCACGCTATATGCGATGATGTGCGCGGCTGGAATTGAAGCTGCGTTCGTCTTTGATCCAACGATTACGCGCGGCCTTGATTACTACACCGGCCTCGTGTACGAAACATTTTTAACCGACCTGCCGTCCATCGGCTCCATTTGTTCCGGCGGCCGCTACGACAATTTGACCGCCCTCTACACAAAAGAGCGCATTCCGGGCGTCGGCGGCAGCATTGGACTTGACCGGTTAATTGCCGCGCTCGAACAGCTTGGACGGCTTGAAAAGAAGACAAGCTACCTTGATGCGGAGATTTTCTGCCAGTGCGAGGCGCATTTCGTTCACTATCAAAAGACTGCCGCCACGCTCCGTACTCGCGGGATTTCGGTTGAGGTCTTCCCTGACCAGAAAAAGATGGCGCAGCAGTATGCCGTTGCGGAGGCTAAAGGCGTTACGTGGGGCATATTGATTTCCGAAGAAGACGCTTCTGCCGGCACGCTTTCGCTCAAAAATCTTAAAACGCGCGAAGTGCTGTCCGCGCTCTCGTTCGATAAGGCGGCCGAAATTCTGATTGCCGCGCGCACTGCGTAACGCCGCCCTCCGGATGCTCGGGCGGCGGGATTCGGAAAAGACGGCGCCCGCTTTCCGGATCCTTCTCTTGCTATCGGAGACGGATGCGACAGGCGAAGGGAGGAGGGACTGTCCGCATCTTACACCCGTTGGTACGCGGGCGCAGTGTCGGCTAGCAAAGCAGCGAGCGTATGACGTTTTCCATCGTGTCGGCGCCTCTGCACACGGCGGTAATGAACGGCCGACCGATGAGAACTCTGTCCGCTCCCAGATAGAGCGCCGTTTGAATATCGCGCTTGGTACGGATGCCGCCGTCAACCCATACTTCCCCGCAGCGGGTATGCAATTCGGCCGCAGCCTCCTTTAAGAAGGTTGCCGTACTGCCGATTCGGGTATCGACCCGCCCGCCGTGGTTTGAGACGACGGCAATGTCCGGCTGCACGGCGCGGCAGAGCGCAACGTCATCATGCGTGAAAATGCCTTTGAGCATGAGCGGCAACTTTGAAACGTTCCGGAGGCGCGTGCACTGCTCGGCCGTTTTCCGCTCCAGCCGAACGTGATCGCGCATCGACACGATGTTGTACGCATCGATATCCATGCCGATAGCCAGCGCGGAATCTTTTACGAGCGCGACGCGGCGATCAAGGTTTTCGTCCGGATACGGTTTCAGAAAACAGTACGCCTTCGTGCCGAGCGCCCGCACCGCTTCGATGCTGAGCAAGAGCTTTTCGTCCGGCGCGCCGTCGCCCGTGCAAATCAAAATGCCGCAGTTGTGCGCGGCGGTAAAATATGACAGGTAAAAATCGCGTTCTTCTTGAAATCCGACATTTTGAACGGCGCCCGTTACCGGAGCAATCCCGATGTGTGTCGGTTCGATCTGAATTGCGTCGATTTTATGCGCGCTGCCGTCAAGGAGGGCGGCATTGTACACTTTCATCCAATCCGCGCAGTTCAAGATAAAATTCCGGCTGCCGTCAACGCCACCCATGCCCGGCATATTTCCCTTGCAGCCGTGTCCGTTACACTTTTTGCAAAAGCGGCACTTAAAATTAATCACCGAAACTCATTCCTACTGCGCGCCCGCTTTCCAACAGAGGATGATCAAGCGGGATATTTTTCACTTTGCCGGCAAGCTCCTTCAGCGGGACGGCAACAATCTTATTATCTTGCATGGCGACAAGATTTCCGAATTTACCGTTTACGATAAATTCGGTCGCGGCCACACCGAATCGCGTCGCAAGCACGCGGTCATACGGGGACGGAGTGCCGCCGCGCTGCAAGTAGCCGAGCACGGTTACGCGCGATTCAAGACCGGTTGCACTTTCAAGCTCATGCGCCACGCGGTAACCGATGGAATACGGCATTTCGCGGCGGCTTTTTTTGAACGCCTTTTTGTCTAGTTTCGCTTCCGCCTTCGACAAAGCGCCTTCGGCAACGACAACAATGGAAAAATCCTTACCCGCATCGCGGCGGCGGAGAATTTCATTCGCCACAGATTGAATGTCATACGGGATCTCCGGCAGCAAAATAACATCGCCGCCGCCTGCAATTCCCGAATACAGCCCGAGCCAGCCCGCCTTGTGCCCCATCACCTCGACAACCATAACGCGGCTGTGGCTGTGCGCCGTCGTGTGAATGCGGTCAATCGCTTCGGTCGCAACGTCAACCGCCGTATGAAAACCGAACGTAATATCGGATCCGACAATATCGTTGTCGATTGTTTTCGGCAGCCCGACGACATTAAAACCCTCTTCGGCAAGCAGACTGCCGGTCGTGTTCGTACCGTTGCCGCCGAGCACAGCGAGCGCGTCGAGCTTCCACTTCTGCCAGTTCTTTTTAATCGCCTCAATCGGCAAAAGTCCGCTCTTCGGATTCGGAACAGGATTCTTAAACGGCTTATCGCGCGCCGTCCCCAAAATCGTTCCGCCTCTGGTCAAAATGCCCGACACATCGTCGGATTTCAGTTCAAAACAATCATCGTTCACCAAACCGCGGAAGCCGTTCCGAATCCCGATGATTTTAATTCCGTAATTATTCATTGCAGACCGACAGATGCCGCGAATCGCAGAATTCAAGCCGGGCGCATCGCCGCCTGAAGTAAGAATACCAATCGTTTTTATAGCCGTCTTTTCCATGGGGCCGATTATAGCACCACTTAAAAACACTCTGCAATATTGATTGCTTGTTTGCAGGATACGGCGGTCGGAGAAATAGCACTTGAATGATGGCGGGGCTCGGCCGACCGCTTCCTATTTTGCCTGCAGGCAAAGTAGGCGAGCAGTTTGTGAGTGTCGATGATCGGGGAAATGGGCACTTACATGATGGCGGGGCTTGACCGATCGTTCCCTATTTTGCCTGTGGGCAAAATAGGCTAGCAGATTGCGGATACCGTCGAGCGCGGAAAACGGACACTTGAATTGATAAATATCTCGACTGGCAACGACTTTGTCAAATCCTCTAGTCTGTTGTTACCGATAGGCAAAAACAGGAGGCGGACAGCCGACCGGTTTAAGTCCGTAGAGTACAATTCCATCGTCCGCCCAGGCTCGATCGGCAAGGAGTTTGCCAGATACGAGCAATCTCGCAAGTTTTGCCGCCGGACAAACTCGAAGCGGACGGCAAAGCCCTTAATAGCACGAACGAGTCCGTATTTCCGTCCGCCCCCGCCTGCCTCTGCTACAACCAGTTCGCCGGTTTTACGCGAGTAAAATTGGAAGCGGACGGTCGCTAAGTTAAATCTGTACGGTAATGTTTTCCGTCCGCCAAACTCGGGCAGGCTGCAAGACCAGTATTTCTCCCACGGTAAATAGCAGCAGCCTGCACCGTCTGCCCCCGACCGCTTCCTATTTTGCCTGTGGGCAAAATAGGCGAGCAGATTGCGGATACCGTCGAGCGCGGAAAACTTGTAGTCGAATGCCATGTCGGCGGGATTTGCCAGACCTTAGCTGCGGTAAACGGAACATGGTCGGTACTTGCTTTTGTCTGCGCGAAACCGGCTGGTCGGTCGCAGATGGCGCTCTTGCATTGCCGTTAATTGCAATGGCATCCGTCTTATCCGGCTACACCTCCACTTGTCGGCTTTGCCCGTCGATGAAAACCGGAAGCAGCCGGCCGACTGGTTTATATCTTAATAGAATACAACTTCTCCGTCCGTGTATGGAGGCGACGATGAATGGAAAATACGCAAAAGCCGGATCGTACCGCGCTCCTTGAGTCGGCAGCGCATCCGGCAAGAGACTAAACGCGATTCGAGGCAGTGCACTCGTTTGGTCGGCAGCCGTAAGCGCCGCTTATTCGGACCATTTCGGATTCGCGGATTACGAGCGATTTTTCATGTTGTCGCCATCATGAAACCGGTCGTAGCTTCCCAACGGCCGCCTGTGTATTCAAAGATCGTGATGTTATCAACCGGAAAATCCTCCGTAAGGTTCAGCTCGTTGAGCGCTTGCAATGCCGCCGTCATAACGCCTGCGGGAATATCTCTGTTTGCAACCGTCGTATGCGGCTGAAATGGCCGGCGGTCTTTTTTTATGTGCCCCGGGCAAACGGCCGAAACCGCCTTTGCCGTCGCATCCCGCAGCGTTGTCCACGAATCATCGGCAAGCACACGGGCAAACAGCGTTCTATCGCCAAAAGCGTCAAAATGATCGATATGGGCCGTAAATCTTTTGCTTTTCGGGAGAGCAGTG
This sequence comes from uncultured Treponema sp., assembly GCA_963543045.1. Taxonomy (GTDB): domain Bacteria; phylum Spirochaetota; class Spirochaetia; order Treponematales; family Treponemataceae; genus Treponema_D. The sequence goes on along the minus strand of CAUTZW010000046.1, from coordinate 13,151 downwards.
CGTTCGATTGCGTGCGCCAAGTCCGCGGTTGTGTATTCGGACGGCAGCAAAAACGGCGGAACAAGCGTTACGTGCACGGGCGTGCCGTGTCCCGACTTACAGCCGTAGAGCGCATTCATATAGCGGCGGCAGTTTTCAAGCGCGAGCGTTAGGTCATCCGGAAGCAGCACGCCGATAAAATGCGTTTGTCGAGGGAATGGGTGTCGTTTCATGTGCGCGATTATAGCAAAAAAGCGCTGTTGCGGCAGGGCAGGGCGGTCGGAAAGACAGGCACCTGGGTGATGGAGAGGATCGACCGACCGCTTCCTATTTTGCCAGTGGGCAAAATAGGCTAGTAGCACGGGAATGTCGATGAGCGGGGAAAGCGGATACTTGGATTGATAAATATCTCGACAGGCAACGACTTTGCCAAATCCTCTAGCCTATTTTTACCGATAGGCAAAAACAGGAGGCGGATGGCCGACCGCTTTAAGTCCGTAGAATACAATTGTGTCGTCCGCCCCCGACCGCTTCCAGTTTCGCGTCAGCGAAACTGACGAGTGGATTTAGGATGTCGACGAACGGGAAAACGGGCACTTGGATTGATAAATATCTCGATCGGCAACGAGTTTGCCGGATACGAGCAATCTCGCGAATTTTGCCGCCGGGCAAAACTCGAAGCGGACGGTCGCTAAGTTAAATCTGTACGGTAATGTTTTTCCGTCCGCCAAACTCGGGCAGGCTGCAAGACCAGTATTTCTTCCACGGTAAATAGCAGCAGCCTGCACCGTCCGCCCCCCGAGCGCTTCCTATTTTGCCTGCGGGCAAAATAGGCGAGCAGTTCGTAGGTGTCAGAGAACGGAAGTCGGCTGTTACCCAGTTTCGCTGCCGCCCGAAACGGCGGTTAGAAATTCGAGCCGTTCCAGCCCCAGTGGGGAGTTCCAAAGTAGCTCACGTATACGGCGTTACCGGGAATGCCCAACTGCTTTTCCAGAATCTCGCAGATTTGAGCGGTCATTTTGCGGCTGGCACCTGCGTCTACCGTTCCAAAAACCTTCACTTCAACGTATGCGCCGCTATCAAGCTTTTTTCCGCCGAAGTACAAATCCTGATTGTCGTCCAGATGTATCATCAGATAGTTTTCCGGCTTTCCGATGATGCTGACGGCCTTTCCGAATTCGGTTTTTAATGCGGTTCGTTTTTCTTCCGACAACGACACGCTTACCTTTGCTTCAATCATTGGCATGACGATTCCTCCTGTTGCATATGAGGCGCGATTTTAGCGCGGTTCTCCGCATCAATGCAACTGCCGACAGACTGAAGGCGCGGCATTTTACGGTATACTCGAACGGGAGGAGAAAGCGTGAGTGCGGAAATCGATGAAAGTAATGCGGTAAGCCAGGGCCATGGATACCGCTGGAATTGCGTGCTCCGGGCGCGGAATGCATCTCGGAGATAATTCAGACGAGCCTCAAAAGGGCACGTTTCTGGGAACAAATGTAACGGATTTTCGTCTTGAAGCAGCCGTTCGCGGTTAGGTTGCGCTGCTTGAATATTCGGCCCTAGAGAGGAAGCCGCTTTCCGTCCCTGTCGGCGCACCCCGTACCTGCTTTCCGGAAACTTTTGCATCGGAACGGGGCGCACAACCGAATATGCCGCGCACGTTGCAGGCGGCATGCGCGGCTTTGGGATTTTAAGTCAGTAGGTGTAAGAGAACTCCGACATGGCAGTCATTTCATTGACGGTGTCGCCGAATTTGCGGGCGACAAAATAGGTTGTCAGCTTGGCAATGTTTCCGGCCGTATCGCATTTGACAATGCGGCGGATTTCCGGCCGGTTGTCGGAACCGTATGTTGTTACTTCGGAAAGCGAACCGTCAGCGGCATAGCGGAAGACATCCTTTGAGCGCATGATACCGCGTTCGTTGTATGTAAAAATCGTATCAGTCTTTCCTGCATCATTGTATGCAAAAACCCGCTGTTCATTCAGCGTACCGTCGCCGAAATATTCCATTTCTTCTTCAAGCTGGTCTTTTGCATTGTATTTATAGAAGATTTTCCATAAAAGCGCGCCATCGCCATTGTAATAGGTTTCTTCCTTCAATTTTCCGTCCGCATACGCATACATCATCTTGCCTTTCAGTGCGCCGTCTTTTCCGAATTCAGAAACATCGGCCTTCATGCCGTCCTTATACTCAATCACGGAACGCCACAGCTTGTTGTTTTCTTCATCGTAGCATACTTGTTCAGTCAAAAGCCCTGCGCCATCGTAAACGCTAACGACCTTATTCACAAAAACATCGCGGGCAGTGAACTCTACGCTTTCCGACTGGCGGCCAAACGAGTCGTATTTATACGCGGTCTTGCCGATCGGCGTCCGGTAATAATCGCCGAATTTAGAGATAACCGTAAAATCTGTCCGCGTCATTGCTTTGGCGGAACCTTTCAACGGCATATTTGCGGCAACATCATAGGCAAATGCGACTGTTCCGATCACTGCTGCACAGACAATCGAAATGATTTTTTTCATATTAACCCCCGGAAGTGATGCAATTTGTACCTGTACTTCCAAATTGCGATAAAGACGCTACGGGCAAACTCAATTTGCAAGAACGAGCGCTTCTATGTTACCATTATCGGCAATCGGCGGGGAAGTTTTACGAATTCAAGCAAATGCTGTAGCAGACGTAAAAAATCGACATATTCTGAATCGAAGGAGCAACTGTCGATTTGAGAAAAATCAATAAGGAAAGAAAGCATGACAGAGAATGAATGGAAGGCTTTTTCCAAATTCAGAGAAGAGTTCCGGCAACAGGTCGCAGATTGGGCAAAATGGACTGCCGCCTTGATGCCGATGCAAGCGGCTGCCGCTGCAAAGGACACGCCGCCCTATCCGGTTGAGACTGCCGTTGTCTATAACCGCGCATTGGATGATATTCTGCCGTCCGATACGATTAAACTCATTGTTATTGGGGATAATCCCGGCAAAGACGAGCAGCGCGCAATAAATAACCGCTATTTAGTGGGGCAGTCGGGCAAGGTTGCCAATGGGTTTTTCCGCCGGAATGCGGAGCTTGGCATCGATTTTAGAAAAAATGTTATTATTTTGAACAAAACGCCCATACACACTGCAAAAACTGCCCATCTAAAATACGTGCTCAAAAATGGCGGGGCGGAAATCGCTGAGCTTATTGCGCAAAGCCAGATTTGGATGGCGCAAAAAACAGCGGAGCTGCATCTTGCGCTGACGCAGACGCAACTTTGGCTGGTCGGCTATGCAGAGCTCAAAGCGAAGGGGCTATTTGCGCTCTATCGAAAGGCCTTGCGCGACTACTATATAGAAGAAAACCGTAAAGACGCATGGGAGCGCGTATTGGTCTTCCAGCATTTTTCGATGAATCGCTTTCTGATCGACCTCAACAAATTCCGGTCGCATATTCCGGACATCCCGCTCCAAACCGCGCTTGAACAGCTTGGCGCTGAACGCAAACACGCAATTTTTAGCGAATAACAAAGCGAACGCGATTTCTCCGGCAAGTTCCGCTATCGAAAAGCATGAACGCCCTGCATGGAGCCTCCTGCGTTGCCGGTTCCATTCTCCGCAGACAGCCTGCCTGTCGTTCCTAAAATGGTTTAAGTTTGCCCGACATATTCCGATATTAGTAAGGAAGGTTTGTCCAAAACAGGGATTGTACGGGACGGACGTTTGGAAGCGCGCTCAACTCTGTTCATTGTGCACCATCAGCGCTTTTCAATTTTGCCTTTAGGAGATTTTATGGCAGAAAATCAAACGGCATATCGGGATATTCTTGAAGCGGAAGATGCCCTTTTGTCCGAAGCATTAAAAAAACAGCACGATTTGCGTACGGCGGTGGAGCGAAAGGATTGGTCCGGCCTTACGGATGTAATTGCTTCCATAAATTATTGCATGGATCGCTTTAATGCGCTCGATAAGGAACGGGAAACGCTCGCGGCGGCGGGAATGGCCGGATCTTCCGCCGATTTATTGCGTACGGTGCGCGGTAAACTTTTACAATGCCGCACGGAAAATAAAGTTATCAATGAATACGCCAACACGATGCGTGATTTTGTACACGGCATTTTGAATGAAGCCCATCCGCAGCGGCACAGCCGTTTGTATTCATGGCGGGGAAAAATCGTTCAAGAGCAGCCGAAAAGCGTTGTGATAAACACACTGTCATAATTCCGGAGTGCCGCGCTTCCGCATCACGGATCCGGCGCCGTCAATTCGTCTTTAACGTAGTAAACAGAGGTAAATATGGGATCAACATTTTCAGGAATAGAGCTCGGTAAGCGGAGCATCATGGCGCACACGGACGCAATCTCTACGGCGGGACACAACATTTCCAATGCGTCAACGGAAGGGTATTCTCGTCAGCGGGTACAGCTGCGTGAATATGATCCGCTGTACCGACCGGAGCTCGGCCGTCCCGAGCGGCCGGGCATGATCGGGCAGGGAATCGATGTGCAGAGCGTAGAGCGCATCCGCGACGAGCTTTTGGATCAGCGGATAACCGCGTCGCAGCATCAGGAAAGCTACTGGGACACGCGCAGCAAGTATTACGCGATGATTGAGCAGGTTTACAATGAGCCCGACGATGTTTCGATCCGTTCCAATATGGATAAATTCTGGCAGTCGTGGCAGGATTTGTCGCTGCATCCCGAAGAGCAGGCGGCGCGGCAGGTTGTGGTAACCCGCGCCGAAAATCTCGGCGACTCGATAAAGGCGAAATGGGAAGGGCTTTCGGGTATCGGAACGCTTTTAAACGGCGATGTGGAAGCGACGGTAATGCAGGTAAATGATTTTACGGCGCAAATTGCCGCGCTCAACCGGGAAATTGTCCGCTCAAAAGCGCTCGGCGACAGCCCGAACGATCTTTTAGACCGGCGGGATCTGCTCGTCGATAAGCTTTCAAAGCTCGTCAATATTACGGCCGATAACCGCGACGCCGATGAATTTATGGTTCATCTTGACGGACAGGTTTTGGTGCAGGGCGGCATCGGCCGCAGCTTCGATTTAAAGACGGTCGTCGACAACAACGGCTACTCGCAGCTCATCTGGAGGGATACGGGAAATGACGCGCATGTTTCCGGCGGCACGCTCGGTGCGTTGATTGAACTGCGGGATGTTGATATCCGAAGCGAAATTCAGTCGCTCAACACGATGACCATGAACTTTACCGATCTGGTCAACGATGTGCACCGCAACGCATACGGCGCCAACCACGTTACCGGTTTGAATTTCTTTAATCAGCACCCGTTTGTTGAAAACGTAAACGGCAACTTTGACCGCGACGGCGACGGCGCCTTCGATCATTCCTATGTCTTCCGCTTTACCGGTTCGACAAAACTCGATTTGCAAGCGCAGATCGGTTTGGAAGGCACGATGACGTTCAGCGCGGCGAGCGGAACGGTTGACGTTTCCTACCGCCCGACGGACTCCGTTGAAACCGTTATCAATCGCATCAATGACAGCAACGGAGAAGTAAAAGCGTACCTCGACCGGAACGGCAGTCTCGTGCTCAAAGGGACGACGGCAGCCGCAATCGAAAATCCCGACTTTGTGATCCGTCATGTGGAAGATTCGGGATTTTTCTTGACCGGCTATGCGGGGATACTGCGCGCTTCCGGAGCCGACGGCGCATACGATTTTGCGCGCGCGGACGCGGTTGAAGCGCTCGCCGATGCGCAGTTTGCCGTTGCGCCGGTGATGAATCCGTCCGGGTATATTGCCGTCAATGAGGCGATTAAAAACGATGTGATGAGCGTCGGCGCGGCCTTTATCGATCGGGGATTGGTGAATGTCGGCGACGGGCGGGCTGCGGTCGAAATTGCGGCAATCCGCAATACGGCGGTTATGATCGGGCATAAACGCACTTTTGACGATTATTTTGCCGACTCGGTTACCAACGTCGCGCTCAAAGGCGAGCAGGCGGAAAACAATTTCCTCAGCCACAATGCCGCAATGGACGATTTGCGTTCGCTTCGGGAATCGATCAGCGGGGTGAACATCGACGAAGAACTTGCAGACATTTTGAAATTCCAGCACGGCTATAATGCCGCCGCAAAATTTGTGAGCGTGTGGGACAGCTTAATCGACACGGTGATTAACCGTCTGAAAGTATAACCGGCCGCTTACTGAAGACGCACGGACGGATGGCGGAATGCTCAGGGAGAAAAAAGCTTCCGGGCCGGATTTTTGCCGGTTTGAATAGGAGAAAATATGAGAAGAGTCAGCACGAATATGAATCATCTGGATACGCAGCGGAACTTGCGCCTTCAAGAGTCGCGGCTCAATAAAGCGACGAACCAAATGGGCAGCCAGCGGCGCATCCATGAGCTGCGCGACGATCCGGTTGCGGCGGGGCACTTGGTGCGTTATCAGTCGTATCTTGACCGTGTGCAAAACTTTGAAAAGAATGCGCTCACGCTCAGCGACCAGTTTGTAATGCGCGAAGGCTATATGACCGGCTCGCTTGAAATTATGCAGCGGGTGCGGGAGCTTGCCGTAACCGGCGCGAACGGTATTTATACGCCGGAAGATATGCGGGCAATCGCGATGGAGGCGGACGAACTTTTAAAGGAACTGGTACAAAACGCAAATGCCATTAGCGCGGACGGAAATGCGATTTTTGCCGGAACGAACACCAAGTCCGTCGCTTTTGAAGTCGAAATGGGAACCGTCGAAGGCTCCGGCATTCCGCTCATTTCGAATGTTCGCTATAAAGGCAATATCGATACAAACAAAATCGAAGTTGACGAGCATAAATATATGGCGCTTGACAATGCGGGTAACCGGACGTTCTGGGCGGAACAGCAGCAGCTTTTCGGCGGACGAGACGCTACGGCATGGCAGGCAAATGCGGACAGCGTTATTAATGTTGACGGCGTGAATATCGGCATTAGCGCAGGCGACAATGTGTATGCGCTGGCAGCAAAAATCAACGACAGCGGGGCTGCGGTACGAGCAAGCATCGATCCGGTAACGCAGGGATTGAATCTAGAGACAACGGATGCACGGCAGCTTTGGCTTTCTGATTTAAGAGGCAATGCGCTCAGCGAACTGGGGCTGATCAAAGCCGGAGCGCAAAAACCGCCGTACAATATTGGAAACGGAGTGCGCGTTTCTGGCGGCTCTATGTTCGATACCGTCATAGCCCTGCGCGATGCGCTTTTAAAAGGAGACACGGAAAACATTGGCGGCCGCGTATTGGGCGCTATCGATGCCGGAATTGCAAACCTTTCGGCACGGATTGCGCGTTCGGGAGCAGAATATGCACGGGCGCAACTGAATGCGCAGCGTAATTCGTCAACAGCCTTGAATGTAACCAAGCAGATTTCGCGCGAAGGCGACCTTGACATCACAAAGGCCGTTACTGATATGAAGATGCTCGACTACACATATCAAGCGACGCTCAACAACGCCGGAAAAATGTACAACAATAACCTGCTCAACTATATGCGCTAAGCGGGAAAGCCATTAAGGTGTTGCAGACGGGGTTAATCCCTCTTTTTATGATGCGGAGTGTCGGGGGATTGCCCTAGCCGCACAAATAAAAACTACGGTCGGCACTGATTAGTCTGTATGGATTGGTCAGTGTCGCCATTTATTATAAGGATATTTTCAGAAGGTAGCCGCATGGACGTGAAAACAAAAAATAATGACATTGTTTCTGTAGATGAAAGTAAGATTCTTTCGTTTCCGCATGGTATTATGGGATTTGAGCAATATAAAAATTACGCTTTGATTCCATCGGACTACGAGCCGTTCCTGTGGCTCCAATCAACGGAAGACAGTGCGCTTGCTTTTTTACTGGTGGATCCGTTTTTAATCTGCTCGGATTACGAAGCGGACATTGACGATAACGCCATGCATGCAATCGAAATAAGCAATGTCGATGATATTGTTATTATGACGATTGTAACGGTTCCGAACGATGGCTCCGCCGTTACCGCCAATTTTCTTGGCCCGATTTTAATCAACCGGCGTAATAATAAATGTATGCAGGTGGTACTGACGGACAGTCGTTGGACGACAAAGTTTGACATTGTTAGGGCCTTAAAACAAAAGGGGGCGTAAATGCTGATACTGACACGGAAAACCGACCAGCAGATTAAAATCGGCGATGCAATAACACTTACGATAATCGACGTGCGCGGGGATCAAGTGAAAATCGGCGTCGATGCCCCCAGAGATGTTAAAGTATTCCGACAAGAAGTGTTCGATGCCATCCAAGCGGAAAACAAAGCTGCTTCCTCCGTCGATACCGGCAAAATTAGTGCGCTTTCCGCCATGCTCAAAAAGTAATCGGCAAAAGGATTGCGCCCCGCGCGTCGGCTGCCTGTACTTTCTGCGTTCTCCGGCAGCCGCAAGCGCCCGCACCTAAAGGCGCTTCGCTTCCGTTGCAGAAGGCCGCTAGCGGCAGCGTTTCCAGCGCTCGTCTTCAAGCGAACATTCCGAATCGCTCCAAAACTGCGGCGGAAACGGGGATGGCCGCTGCCGGTACTTGCATACGGCAATTTTTATGCGGGAAGGCAAAGCGGCAATGCTTTTACTGCTCTCTTTTACTTTACGGGAGCAGTTGTGCCGGAATGAGCGCGCGCTTGGCCGGACTCCCTTCTTCTTTCCGACCGATAGCCGTGCAGGCTGGAGCTTGGGCGCTCAAAAATCCCATTTATTTTTCTCTAAACAAAAAAATCCTTTAATTGCAGCTGCATGGCGGCGGCGATACGGCTCAACGTTTCCAGCGAGGGAACGGTGCGTTTCGTTTCTATATAAAAAAGGTGGCTCCGCGAAATACCCGAATCGGCGGAAAGGCGGACGATCGACATATTTTTTTCGGTGCGGAATTGTTTGATTTTATCGATTACGGCTTCTACATCTTTGGTCATTTGCGGTTTTGGGAGTTCGCTGCGCACGAAAATCGGAAATCGCTTTGAAACCGAAAGTCCGTTTCCGTTAGTTGCTCTGTATTTAGAGTAGTTGTATAATCGAAAAGGTAAAACTCTAAATATAGAGCATCACAAACGAATGAAGAGACTGGAGGCTTATCGTGAAAAAGCGTTTTTCATTGAAAAACAAACTGATTTTAATTTTCGGCGCATTGATTGCAGCGGCTGCGCTTATCGAAGGCTTATTTGCCGTCCGCATTGCGCGAAAAGCCGTTACGGAAAAAGTCGAAGCGCACCTGACCGGTAAAGCCGGAGACACGGCGGAAATTATTGACGGCAGGCTCAACGCGGTTCTGCAATTCCTTGAAGGCCTTTCGCGTCAGCCCGCGTTGCGGAACGACAGTCTGTCTCTCCTTGAAAAAGCGCAAAGCCTCCTAAAAGATGTAGAACAGAATGGAAAAATTGCGTTTTTCGGCGTGTGCGATACGCAGGGCAACCGCTACGACCCGACGGGAAAACATACCTCAATCGGCGATCGGGATTGGTTTCAAGCTGCGCTGCGCGGAACGGCTTTTATCGTCGAGCCCCGTGTGCTGCGCGGCACAAATAAGCTGCAATTTATTTTTGCCGTACCGATTAAGGATGAGCGCAACGCAACCGTCGGCGTATTGAGCGCAGCTCTTTCCGGTCAGCTCCTTTCGGAGGAAATTAAAGATATTGTTGTCGGGCAAACGGGCGAATGCTATGTGCTGGGACTCGGCGGCACGACCATTGCCCACCGCGACCAAAAACGTGTGGCGGCGCAGGATAATGTACTCAATGCCGCTCAAAAGGACGCGTCGCTTACGTCTACCGCACGTTTTTTCCGGCGCGCGCTTGATGCCGCCGCAAGCGAAGTCGGCTATTACATGTATAAGGGCGGGACATACATCGCCTCGTATGCGAAAATTAAAACAACCGGCTGGACGGTCATCATTAAAGCGCCGGTCAAGGAGTTTATGGGCACGGTGAATGCGCTGCGCGTTTCAATTTCCGTCATCGGAGCGCTTATTTTGCTGATTGCGATTGCCGTTGTGCTGTTTGCGGCGCAGACGATTGTCAAACCGCTCCGGACGACGGTCGACGCGCTGCAAGGCATTGCGCAGGGCGACGGAGATTTAACCGTGCGCCTGCCGGTACACGGAAACGACGAGATCACCGACTTGTCGGAGTATTTCAACGAAACGATTGCAAAAATCGGCTCCGCGATAAAGTCCGTCGATGACAACTCCGGCGTGATGCAGTCGATCGGAGACGAATTGTCGAGCAACATGACCGAAACCGCGAGCGCCTTGAACGAAATCAGCGCGAACATCGAGGGCGTGAAGGAGCAAGCGATGACACAGGCCGCGAGCGTTACCGAAACTTCAGGCACCGTTGCAAAGATTATCCAAACGATCGAGAACCTCAACGGCAGCATCGAAAGCCAGTCGGCGAGCGTCGTGCAGCCGTCCGCCTCCGTTGAGGAGATGGTTGCAAACATCGCGTCCATCACGCAATCGCTTGAAAAGAGCGACAACATGGTGAAAATGCTCGCGACCGCTACGTCCGAAGGCAAAACGACCTTGCAAACCTCCAACGCCGTTACGCAAAAAATCGCCGAGGCCTCCGGCGGCCTGCTCGAAGCTTCGAGCGTTATCCAGAACATCGCGAGCCAGACGAACCTCCTCGCCATGAACGCTGCCATCGAAGCCGCGCACGCAGGGGAAGCGGGCAAAGGATTCGCCGTCGTCGCCGACGAAATCCGGAAACTCGCCGAAGAGTCGTCCGCACAAGGCAAAGCCATCACCGACACGCTGAAGAAATTGAGCGACGAGATTGCCGGTCTTTCCGCCTCGTCCAAAACCGTCGAAGAAAAGTTCAACGCCATCTTCCAGCTGTCGGAGAACGTGCGCGGCATGAGCGCAGAACTTACGTCGGCCATGAAGGAGCAGGAAAACGGCAGCCGCGAAGTCCTCGCCGCCATCAAAACCATCAGCGCCGTCACCGCCGAAGTCAAAGACGGCTCCGAAGAAATGCTCACCGGCGGCAAAGGCGTCGCCCAAGAAATGCAAAAACTCGACCGGCTCACCGCGGAGATCAAAGACTCGATGAATGAAATGTCGGCCGGGGTGACGCAGATTAACAACGCGGTGCAGGAAGTCAACGAGCTGGCACAGAAGAATAAGGATAGCATCGAGGGATTAGCGGGGGAGGTACGGAAATTTAAGGTGTGAGGTACGGTGAGGCGGTCGACCAATTTAAGTCTGGAGAATGTAATTTCCCCGTACGCCCAAGCTCGACCAGCAACGAGTTTGCCTTCGGCAAACTCGGGCAGGCTGCCAGACCGATATTTGTTTCACGGAAAATAGCAGCAGCCTGCACATGAGCGCGGGGGTAACGCAGATCAACAATGCGGTGCAAGAAGTCAACGAGCTGGCGCAGAAGAATAAGGATAGTATCGAAGGATTAGCGGGGGAGGTGCGGAAATTCAAAGTATAAGGCAGGCGGGACGGCCAACCAATTTAAGTCTGTAAAATACAGTTTTCCCGTCCGCCCGGGCTCGACCGGCAACGAGTTTGCCTATGGCAAACTCGGGCAGACTGCCAGACCCGTATTTTTCACACGATAAATAGCAGCAGCCTGCACGAGATGTCGGCGGGCGTCACACAGATCAACAATGCGGTGCAGGAGGTGAATGAGCTGGCTCGGAAGAATAAGGATAGTATCGAGGGGCTGGCTGGAGAGGTACAGAAGTTTAAGGTGTGAGGGTACGGCGGACGGAGAAAGGGGCAAAAACTGGAAGCAGATGGCAGAGCCATTCCAGTATTCGTGTGCCCATTTTCCCATCCGCCCTCGGCCAACAACGAGTTTGCCCAATACGAGCTCGCTAGCCTATTTTGCCTACCGGCAAAGCAGGAGACGGACGGCCGCCTGATTTAAATCTGTAGAATATAATTTTCCTATTTCCTCTCATCGGTTTCGCATTGCGAAACCGATGAGAGGGAACGGATGCTGAAATGATGTGCCAGAAGCGAGGCTATTTTCTTCGGGCGGAGTGGCTCAAGAATGCGAGCATTGCCGATTGGTAGGCGCGGTGAAAACACCTTGGCAAATAACGACTTTGAATAGGCAAAGTCGAGCAGACTGTTTGACTAGATACCATTCACTCTAAGAACCTGTTTGGAATCTTCTATAGTAGCAAGTTTAAATTAGTCAAACGAAAAAAATCATATATTTTAGGTTTCTTTCAAACAATACGACTTAAAACAGAGCTTTGCTTAGCTTGGAAACAGAGATTTCTTTAGAAATACAAAAAGTTTAATATTCATAGTGCTCTGCAATCTATGATATTTACTGTTATACAATTTTTTTATGAGACTCCAAACAGCTTCTAATAGACAATTAGGTCGAATGTCGAGTTTCTCTATTTTTTATAAATATCGCACACAGCTTACCTAAAAAATTAAAATATGGAGATAATTTGGGATTCCAAAGGGGGAAAGACCTTTGGTCGTGCCCAAGGAAAGAGGGGCAAGGGAGGAAAACTGCGGGCTTCGAACTCTGAGCTGGTGTCCTCCCTTGAAAAAGGTTTAAGGCTTACCTTAGAAGAATATAAGCTTTGAGTTTCTAAAACTCGACATTAAGCCTATTACATACTCATATGCAATGATTTCCTATGGAAATCACCGAAGTACAGTATAAGAAAATAGAGCAATACATACCTCGTCAACAAGGCAATGTGAGCATAAGCAGCATTCGTCTTATCACTGCAATACTGTATATAACGGAAAGCAAGCTATCGGGCAATCGAGAGAAAGACTCACAACGCAGATTCATATAGTCACCGCAACTGGCCGAGCGGCTGTTTGCCTCTCGCTGTCGACAGGGCAAGCTCACGACGGGTCGAAGGAAAAACGTCGCTCGAGCACATGAACAGACAAGACGAACAAAAATACCTTTTGATGGATAGAGCACATGAGGACAAGCACATACGAAATGCCGCGATTGCAAAAGGCCTTTTACTGATAATGCACCCGAAATCAAATCGAAAGCATCCATGGCAATATGAGAGGCAACGATATAAACAGCGCAATGAGATTGAGTGTTATTTCTTGCGTCTTCCCGTGAGACGTTTTCGTAAACACGCTCGGCAAGCTAATTTCCGCATCGGTAGCGTGCATGCCCTAAGAACCTGTTTAATGTCTAAAAAATAAGCTATAATTAAAAGTATGAGAAAGC
>CAUTZW010000045.1:0-22624 GCA_963543045.1 uncultured Treponema sp. | reverse complement strand
ATTTATAATATGCATCATATCAACAACAGGTGAAAAAAGGAGTCGCTTTCAGATAGGCTGCGATGGCAAAACCGGCAAGCGGCGCACGCCGAAAAACAGACGAGCAACAAGCGGGAAAGCCTAGTGAAGTCGGCAAGTCTCGCTTGCGCGAGTATCCGTCTCATCCGGCTAGCGGAGACAGTCAACCAGTTAAGTCTTCCACATCCCAGTTCTCCCGTCCGCCCGCATACCGATCCAACTCTCAAGTTTTCCGCAAGGAAAACTTGAAGCAGGCGGTCAACAATGTTAAGTCCTCACGGCATCTCCTATCCCGCCTGCCCCGCCCCCGTCATTTTAATCCGACTCTTCGTTTTCAAAAACCGGCTCTTCGATGCGGCTCATTTCAAGTTGTTCTTCAAGACGGCGGCGTTCCAGAATCTCTTCCATTTGCAGGTCAAGGTCTTGGTCGCCGGCATCGAACAGCTTTACATTTTTGTAATTTCTGATTCCCGTTCCGGCAGGAATAATGTGGCCGATCGCAACATTTTCCTTGATGCCGTGCAGGTCGTCGGTTTTGCCGCTGATTGCCGCATCCGTCAGCACGCGGGTCGTCTCTTGGAACGAGGCCGCCGAAATAAAGGAATCGACGCTCAACGCCGCCTTCGTAATGCCTTGGAACATCGGGCACGCAATGGCAGGCTTTCCGCCTTCCGCCGCAACCCGCCGGTTCTTGTCGTGGAAGACGTATTTGTCAACCGGCTTATCATAAATGAAGTCAGTATCGCCGACATCGAGAATGCGCACCTTGCGCAGCATCTGACGGACGATAACGCCGATGTGCTTATCGTTGATGGCGACGCCCTGCGCGCGGTAAACCGCCTGAATCTCATCCATCAAATAATTTTGCAGCGCGTTTTCGCCCAAAATATCGAGAATCTCATTCGGATCCGGCGAACCGTCGCACAGCTGCTCTCCGGCCGTAACCCGGTCGCCGTCGCGCACCAACATGTTTTTGGTCGTCGGCACCAGATGCTCGAATTCCCGATCGCCGCCGTGCTCTTTAATAATGATAACGCGCTTGGCTTTCGTGATGCCCTTAAACTTAACCGTTCCCGAAATGCGCGCAAGCACGCACGGATTTTTCGGCTTCCGCGCCTCAAACAGTTCCGTAACGCGCGGAATACCGCCGGTAATATCGTTCGACTTGGCCGCTTCCTTCGGCATCTTGGCAAGCGTGTCGCCCGCCTTAATCTGCTGCCGGTCTTCAACCTGCAAAACGGCGCCCGCCGGAAGATAATAGCTTCCCTGCTGGTTGCCCGCTTCGTCGGTGATCAGAATGCGCGGCTGCTTTACGTCGAGATGCAAATCCGTGATGGTGCGTTCGATTTTGTCCGACTGCGGAGCCGTCTTTTCGGAAAGCGTCGAACCGGCAATGATGTCTTCGAAATGCACGTAGCCGTCGCTTTCGGCAATAATCGGATCGCTGTACTGGTCGAACGTTCCCAAAGAACTGCCGGCGGCAATAATGTCGCCCGCCTTTGCGTGAATGTTCGAACCGTTGCTGATTTCAATCTTGATTTCCTTGCTGGTGATGCACAGTTTATTGCCGATGATGCGGATTTTTCCGCTCGCGGCTGCGGCAACCGTTTGCTCCCCGCGTTTGATAATCACGCCGTCTTTAATCTGGCTGCCGCCTTCTTCGACGACAACCTCGTCGCCGTCTAAAATGTCGTGCTCGGCAAGGATGCGGAGCACCGTCATGGAGCCTTTGCGCGTAAAGAGCCAGCTGCCGTCGTTCATTTCGACATGCGTTCCGGTGATGTCGCTGATGATAACGGCGTAATTCAAAACGATGCGGTTATCTTCCGTCGTTTTATCGGCCGTGCCGCCTGAGTGGAAGGTGCGGAGCGTCAGCTGCGTACCCGGCTGACCGATCGACTGCGCCGCAATAATGCCGACCGCTTCTCCGATTTCGACGATTTTGTCGCGGGCAAGGTTCCGTCCGTAGCACTTGATGCAGATGCCATGCTGCGATTCGCAGGTCAAAACGGTACGCACTTTTACTTTTTCAACGCCATCCGCTTCAATCCGCCGAGCAAGCGCGTCGTCGATGTACTGGTTCACATCGCAAATCAGCTCGCCGGTAATCGGATGAACGACCCGCTCAATCGTGTAATGCCCCATAATGCGGTCAGCAAGATGGATAACGATGTCGTCGCCGTCTTTAATCGCCGCGTAATCAATGCCGTTGATGGTGCCGCAGTCCTCTTCGTTGACAACCACATCCTGCGCAACGTCGACAAGGCGGCGCGTCATGTAACCGGCGTCGGCAGTTTTCAGCGCCGTATCGGAAAGACCTTTGCGCGCGCCGTTCGTGGAAATAAAATATTCGATAACCGAAAGGCCTTCCTTAAAGTTGGAACGTATCGGCAGTTCAATAATTTCCCCGCTCGGCTTGGCCATAAGACCGCGCATCGCCGCCAACTGCGAAATCTGCTTTTTGGAACCGCGCGCGCCCGATGTCGCCATCATGTAAATCGTGTTGAAGCCGTCCTTGTCGTTGGCCAGATGCTCCATCATGATTTTGGTCAGCTCATCGTTTGTCCGCGACCAAATGTCGGTAACGCGGTTGTACCGCTCCTCCGCCGTGATAACGCCCTTGCTGTAATCGTTGACAATCTTTTCGACTTCTTTATTGGCCTTTTCAACCATGTCCTTTTTTTCCGCCGGAATAAGAATGTCGTCCATCGAAAGCGTCGCCCCGTAGAACGTCGCATTCTTGTAGCCGACGGACTTAATCGCATCGAGCATCTGAATGGTCAGCCACGGGCCTTTCAAATGGTAGATTTCTTCAATCATCGCCTTGAGCTTTTTGTCGCCCATCTGCTCATTCACGTAGTCAACGCCCTCCGGCATCGACTCATTGAATGCAAGAATTCCCGCTGTCGTTTCAATCAAATCGCCCTTTTTAAACTCGCCTGCATGGAACGAATCCTTCGGCGCATTCATTTTAATCTTCGCCTGCCACTCGATGCTGCCGTTTTCCGCGGCGAGCCGCACTTCTTCCGGCGAGCAAAAGCGTTTGCCGGTTCCCTTCGCGTTCGGCTTGATGGACGTCATGTAATAAATGCCGAGCACCATGTCCTGCGACGGGGCGACAATTGTATTTCCGTTCGCCGGATCAAGCAGGTTGCGCGTTGAAAGCATGAGCGTCCAGCATTCCATTTGCGCCGCCTGCGTCAGCGGCACATGGATTGCCATCTGGTCGCCGTCAAAGTCCGCGTTGAACGACTTACACGCCAGCGGATGGAGCTTGAGCGCCTTGCCTTCGACCAGCACCGGTTCAAACGCAAGAATGCCGAGCCGGTGGAGCGTCGGCGCGCGGTTGAGCATAACCGGATGCTCGCGCACCACTTCATCGAGAATGCTGAAAACCTCCGGAGCCTCCGCTTCAACAAGGAGCTTGGCCTTTTTAATGTTGAAGACCACGCCCTTATCGACCAGTTTTTTCATAATAAACGGCTTGAACAGTTCCAGCGCCATCTTGGTTGGAAGGCCGCACTGCCAGAGCTTGAGTTCCGGCCCAACGACGATTACCGAACGGCCGGAATAGTCGACGCGCTTACCGAGCAAGTTCTGCCGGAAGCGCCCCTGTTTGCCCTTGAGCATATCGCTGATGGACTTGAGCGGACGGTTCGACGCGCCTTTAACTACACGCTTACGCTTACTGTTGTCGAACAGCGCGTCAACGGCTTCTTGCAGCATACGTTTTTCGTTGCGGATAATGATGTCCGGCGCGTTGAGCTGCAAAAGCCGCTTTAAGCGGTTGTTGCGGTTGATAACGCGGCGGTACAGGTCGTTCAAATCGGAGGTTGCAAAGCGTCCGCCGTCAAGCTGAACCATCGGCCGCAGCTCTGGCGGGATGACCGGAATGACTTCAAGAATCATCCACGAGGCTTTGTTTCCGGAATTGCGGAAATTATCGACGATTTCGATACGCTTTAAGAGCCGCTTATCGTTTTTCGCTTTCACGCCTTTTTCAATCATAAGTTTGCGGAGGCTGGCCGCAAGCGCGTCAAGGTCGAGCGTTTCAAGCAGCGTTTTAATCGCTTCCGCGCCCATGTCCGCAGTGAACGTTTCGCCGTAACGCTCTCGCGCTTCAAAATAGTCGTCCTCCGTCAAAATCTGCATCTTCTTGAGGTCGGTGTCGCCCGGATCGATGACAATATATTTTTCGTAATACAAAACGGAGCGGAGCGCGCCAACCTGCAAATCCAAGAGGAGTCCCATGCGGCTCGGCACAGAGCGGTAATACCAAATGTGGCTGACCGGCGCGGCAAGCTCGATGTGTCCGGTGCGTTCGCGGCGGACTTTGAAGTGCGTAACTTCAACGCCGCAGCGGTCGCAGATAACGCCCTTGTAGCGAATCGACTTGAATTTGCCGCAGTAGCATTCCCATTCTTTCGTTGTGCCGAAAATCCGCTCGCAAAACAAACCGTCCTTTTCAGGGCGGAGCGTGCGGTAATTGATTGTTTCCGGCTTTTTTACCTCGCCGTAAGACCACGCGCGGATCGTATCCGGCGATGCCAATTTTATTTTCAGACTTGCAAAATCCTGAATATCACGCATTCGCATTCTCCTTCTCAAAACCGGAAGCGGCTTTGTCGATCAATTCCTGATCGCGCTCCGTAAGGGCAATCTGCTTTCCCTGCTCATCATAAATCGAAAAATCCAACGCCAACCCGCGCAGCTCCTGCACCAGAACATTGAATGATTCAGGCACTCCGGCAGGCGATGACGGGTCGCCCTTTACAATCGACTCGTAAATCTTCGAACGGCCGTTCATGTCATCGGACTTAATCGTCATCATTTCCTGCAACGTGTTCGCAGCTCCGTAGGCTTCAAGCGCCCACACTTCCATTTCTCCAAGACGCTGACCGCCGAACTGCGCCTTACCGCCGAGCGGCTGTTGCGTAACGAGGGAATACGGGCCGGTCGAACGCGCGTGCATCTTGTCATCAACAAGGTGATGCAGCTTCATAAAGTAGATAACGCCGACAAAAATCGGATTGACGAACGGCTCGCCCGTGCGCCCGTCGCGGACAATCTGCTTGCAGTCAGTGGAAAGCCCCGCTTCCGCAAGTTTTTCAGCAATCTGCTCCTGCGACGGCGTTTGGAATGCCGGCGATTCGTAAAATTGATTCAAACAGCGGCCGGCCATTCCCAATTCAGACTCCATAATCTGCCCGATGTTCATACGGGACGGAACGCCGAGCGGGTTCAAGCACACGTCAAGCGGCGTGCCGTCTTCAAGGTACGGCATATCTTCAATCGGAAGGATGCGCGCAACAACGCCCTTGTTTCCGTGCCGGCCGGCCATCTTGTCGCCTTCGCACAGCTTGCGTTTGTTGGCAATCAACACCTTCACCACTTCATCAACGCCCGGGCTGAGCGTATCGTTTTCCATGCGCCGCAGCCGCTGTACATCGATGACGACGCCTTCAACGCCATGCGGCACGTGCAGGGACGAATCGCGCACTTCTTTTGCCTTTTCGCCGAAGATGGAGTTGAGCAGCTTAAACTCCGGCGTGGTTTCCGTTTCGCTTTTCGGCGTTACCTTGCCGACCAGAATGTCGCCGGAACGAACCTTCGCCCCAACGCGCACGATGCCTTCCGCATCAAGATTGTCGAGCGCCTTTTCCGACATATTCGGAATATCGCGCGTAATCTTTTCCGGGCCAAGCTTGGTTTCGCGCACTTCTATAGAAAACTCTTTGATATGAATCGACGTGTACATATCCTCGCTGACGACGCGCTGCGAAATCAAAACCGCGTCTTCATAGTTGTACCCGTTCCACGGCACAAAGCCGACTAAAATATTGCGTCCGAGCGCAAGCTCCCCGTTAAACGTCGCAGGCCCATCGGCAATTACGTCGCCTACGTTCACCCGGTCGCCAACTTCCACCGTCGGCCGCTGGTGATTGCAGGTGTCGTTGTTCGTCCGCTGATATTTGAGCAGCGGGTATTCGTCAAGCTGACCGGCAATGCCTTCATCCGGCTTGATTTTGATTATCTCGCTTGAAACGAAAACCGCTTCTCCGCTGCGGGACGCCTTAATCAAGCCGCCGGAATCATACGCCGCTTTGTGCTCCATGCCGGTGCCGACATACGGCGGTTCCGGAAACAAAAGCGGGACTGCCTGCCGCTGCATATTGCACCCCATGAGCGCACGGTTCGCGTCGTCATGCTCAAGGAAGGGAACCAGCGATGCCGACACGGAAATAACCTGCCGCGGAGAGACATCCATGTACTGAACGTCCTTCGGGCTGCGCTGCGTGTAGTTGCCGCGGTTCCGGCAGGAAATCATATCGGACGGGAAGGAGCCGTCGTCTTTTAATCCTTCGACAACCGTTCCGATGTAGTATTTATCTTCATCCATTGCCGACAGATACTCGATTTGATCCGTCGCGTTGCCGTCTTCAATCTTACGGTACGGCGCCTCAAGGAAGCCGTATTCGTTGATTTTCGTAAACATGGCGAGCGAAACGATAAGACCGATGTTCGGGCCTTCCGGCGTTTCGATCGGACACATGCGCCCGTAATGCGAATAGTGAACGTCGCGGACTTCAAAACCGGCGCGGTCGCGGGAAAGACCGCCGGGGCCGAGCGCATTCAAGCGGCGTTTGTGCGTAAGCTCTGCAAGCGGATTGACCTGATCCATAAACTGCGACAGCTGCGATGAGCCGAAGAACTCTTTGACCGCCGCCACAATCGGTTTAATCGAAATTAAATCCTGCGGCTTGATGGTATCCGTTTCTTTTAAACCCATCCGCTCTTTGACGATCCGCTCCATGCGCGCAAAAGCCGTCTTCAGCTGGTTTGTCATAAGCTCGCCGACGCAGCGGATGCGGCGGTTCCCCAAATGGTCGATGTCGTCAATCTGCTCTTCGTCGATGTATACGTTGATGAGCACCTTCATCGTGTTGATGATATCGTCCTTTGTGAGCGTAAAATCCTGTATTTCTTCGCCGTAATCGAATTTCTTATTGAGCTTGTACCGTCCCACCCGGCCTAAATCATAGCGGCGCTCCGAGAAAAACAGCGAATTCAAATCCTTTTCGGCCGCTTCGACCGTTATCGGCTCGCCCGGCTGAATTGCGGCATAGACTGCCGACAGCGCCTCTTCCTTCGTCGGCTCCATGTCGGTTGAACCTTCCGGCACGTAGCGGACTTCTTCGCGCTCAAAACAGTTGATGATAATCTGCGAATCGAGCGAGGCGTTCTTTTCGTCCTTGTTGTTCGGGTTGGATTTCGTATTGAAATTAATGATGTCTATTTCTTTGATGCCGTTCGCCAGCAGATCGTCGATGTCATGCGGATGCAGGCGCGAACCGGCATTGAACAGCCGCTTTTCGTTCCCGTTTTCATCGGTCACAATGACGGCGCTTGCAAGCACGCGGTCAACAAGAAATTCCCGCCGCTCTTGGCTGTCGTCCAACTCAGCTTTTTCCACCGCATAGAAACAGCGGATAATCTCTTCGCGAGTGCTGTAACCGAATGCGCGGAGCAGCAGGGTTCCCAATATTTTCTTTTTGCGGTCAATCTTCGCGTAAATGAGCTCTTTCTTCTGATCGATTTCGAATTCAAGCCACGAACCGCGATAAGGGATGATGCGGCTTGAATACACGCCTTTTTCATGTTGAAAGATAACGCCCGGCGAGCGGTGAATCTGCGAAACGACGACGCGCTCCGCTCCGTTGATGACAAAAGTTCCGCGTTCGGTCATAAGCGGAATGTCGCCCATGTAAATATCTTTTTGAATGATATGACCGTCATTCAAAAAAGTAAGATCGATACGCGCTTTCAGCGGCACCGAATAGGTCAGCCCCTTCTGCTTGCATTCAATTTCGGAAAACTTAATATTGTCCCAGTCGAGTTCGTAATATTCGAACTCAAGCAGCATATCGCTGTTCGGACTTTCAATCGGAAAGGTTGAAGTAAAAACTTCTTGCAGGCCTTGATTCAGCGGCCGCTCGCCCGCCTTTAATCGCTTTGCCTGAAGAAAATTTTCGTATGAAGAAGTTTGAATGTCGATCAAATCCGGCACATCCATAAAATCATGAAAGTTTTTGCCGATGTATTGACGCTTGATTGTTCGGGTTTTCGCGAACATTAGTTCCCCCTATTGGTTGGATTCGGAAGGGCTTTGCTACGTGCGGAAACTCCGCACTGCACAAAAGCATCCGACTTATCTTGCCCACCGCGCAAGACGTTTCATTGACAAGGAACAAAATCGTGAAATATGCGCCCGCTCTTTTGCATACCGCACGGAGCAGGGCTCCATAAAACCGCCGTGCGCCGACGGTTTAAAAACAAGAAAAGCTGTCTGAAAATAAAAACTATCAGACAGCGTTTTACTGTTTCGGCAGCCGCTTCGTTATGCGGCAATCCGTTTATTTCTTTGATGCTTCACCGCCGGCATCTTTGATATCCGCAATAATCTTGTCGGCATCGGCCTTGCTGACGCCCTCTTTGAGCACCTTTGGCGCGCCTTCAACCAGCGCTTTCGCTTCGCCAAGTCCAAGACCGGTAATCGTGCGAACCGCTTTGATAACCGGAATCTTCTTTGCAGGATCGATTTTGTCGAGCGTAACGGTGAATTCCGTCTGCTCTTCAGCAGCTTCGCCGCCTGCCGCAGCTCCCGGAGCCGCCGCAACCGCAACTGCCGCCGTTACGCCGAATTTTTCTTCCATCGCTTTTACAAGCTCTGAAACCTCAAGAACCGTCATGTTTGCAACTGCATCAAGAATCTGATCTGTTGTTAATGCTGCCATATTATCTTCTCCATAATATGAATAATTTTTTCACCGCAAGCGGTGCGCAGTACCGTTTCATACGAAGCGATCTGCAATTCGACAGCGGACAGTCGACAGCTGCTGAAGCCTGACCGCTGATACAAAACTCGTTAATTTGCGGCAGGTTCCGCCGGTGCGTCCGCCTGCGGAGCCGCCGCAGGAGCTGCGCCGTCTTCCGCCTTTTTTTCTGCATACGCTTTGAGCGTTGCCGCAAGCTTTCTTGCCGACCCGTTCATGGCGCTCATAAGCATGGCGATCAATTCCTTTCTGCCCGGAACCTTCGAAAAGGCTTCGATTTTTGCCGCATCAAAAACTTCATGCTCAATGCAGGCGCCCTTTACCGTCAGCTTTTGGCTTTCCTTCGCAAAATCGAACAAAACCCGCGCAACAACGTTCGCATCTTCCTTCGCCATTGCAACGACAGTCGGCCCCTTCAAGTAGTCGGCCACATTGTCGATTTTCATATCCGCAAAGGCGATACGGGCAAAGTTGTTCTTCACCACTTTAAGCACGGCGTTCTGATCGCGCAATTTTTTACGCAGCGCGGTAATCTGCTCAACGGTAATGCCGCGGTAATCGGCAAAGATAAAATCGTTATATTCCGCAAACGCCTTTTTCGTTTCCTCGATAGCCGCAGTTTTTGCAGGCTGCACTTTCTTCGCAAGCATTGCCATAATTTTAGTCACCTTCCTTCATGTCGACCCAAACGCCGGGCCCCATCGTCGAACAAACCGAGATGGAATTGATGAAGCCTGCCGCAACTCCATTCGGAGCTTTTTTGCTCAGCTCGGAAAGCAGCATGTTTACGTTTTCCGCAATCTTTTCCACATCCATAGACACTTTGCCGACCGCAATGTGCACGATTCCCGTTTTGTCCGCGCGGTATTCGGTACGGCCTTTTTTCAATTCGGAAATAGCGTTTACAATGTCATTCGTTACGGTACCCGTCTTCGGATTCGGCATGAGCCCTTTGCGGCCGAGTACCATACCGAGCCGACCGACATCTTTCATCATGTCGGGAGTTGCAACGGCAATGTCAAATTCAAGCCAGCCGCCTTTCACCTTTTCGATGTATTCATCGGAACCGGCAAACGTCGCGCCTGCGTCAAGCGCTTCCTTTACGCGCTCGCCTTTGCAGAATACGAGCACTTTCTTTTCGCTTTTAAACTGATTCGGGAAGACCAACGTATCCCGTACCGTCGCCGATTTTTCAAGCCGGAGCGAAACATGCGCTTCGACCGTCTCGTCAAACTTGGCAACCTTCATCTCCTTGACCATTGTACAAGCGGCGGAGATGTTATATTTCTTTGTAAGATCATATTTTGCAGCGGATGCGCGATATTTTTTTCCGTGTTTCATATTAGTGCTCCACCTCAACGCCCATACTGCGTGCCGTACCGGCGATAATTTTTTTTGCCGCTTCAAGATCGTTTGCATTCACATCCGGCATCTTGGTTTTTGCAATATCCTCAAGCATCTGCTGAGTGAGCGTTCCAATCTTATCACGCAACGGGTTACCGGAGCCCTTTTCAAGCTTCAGCGCCTTTTTGATCAGAACGGCCGCAGGCGGCGTCTTGAGAATGAATGTATACGATTTGTCCTGATAAACCGTAAGAACGACTGGAATAATGAGTCCCTTCTCCATCTTACTGGTTCGGTCGTTGAATTCCTGCACAAACTTCGGCGCGGAAACGCCATGCGGACCAAGCGCCGGCCCAATCGGCGGAGCCGGAGTCGCAGCTCCTGCAGGACACTGCAATTTAATTACAGCCGTTACCTTTTTTGTTGCCATTTAGATTCTCCTAAAGTTGGTATGAAGCGACTGTAAATTGCCGCTCCTAGCGAAATGCCTTTGTCCGACGGACGGACATTTCTCCCAAAAACAGGTTAATTGACCGCTTTGGCGGCGGCCCCTGATTTGTTCAATCTATATTTTTTCTACTTGCAGCATACCGACTTCAACCGGAGTAGCGCGCCCAAAAATCTGCACATTGACGCGTAATTTTTCCTTTTCGTCGTTGACGTCTTCGATTGCGCCGCTGAACGTAGCGAACGGCCCGTCTGTAATTTTTACATAATCGCCGATCGAATACGACTGCTTAATTTTAATCTGTTTTTCGCCTTTTATTGCACCCGCTTTCAATAAGATACTTTTTGCTTCATCTGCGGAAATAGGGCGCGGCCGGTCATTCGGCGCCGTCCCCAGAAAACCCGCAACACCTTGAATTCTTCTAATAGTGGAACAAGTTGCTTTCCATCCGATTTCAGGAAGATCGAGCTCAATCATCACGTAGCCCGGCAAAAACTTATTGCTCTTCGTCCTGCGTTTTCCGTCCTTTACTTCAACAACTTCTTCGACAGGAACCTTAATATCGGTAACAATTGCAGCGTCCAGTTCGCTTTTCTCAATGAGAGAACGGATTGTACGCTCAATTTTCCCCTCATATCCTGTAAATGTGTGAAGGATATACCAGCTTTTCGACATAAAGATTTTCCGACTATCTCATGATGGCACGGAATGCTTCCGTAAAACCGAAATCGAGCAAACCAAGAACGATTGCAATCAAGATTGTGGAAATAATAACGACTTCTACCGAAGAAATAACATCCTCGCGCGACGGCCACACAACTTTTTTTAACTCCGCCTTGCTTTCACGCAAAAACTGCATAACTTTCGACATAATTCCTCCAATAGATTATTAAAAACAGGCCAGGCAGGACTCGAACCCACGACAGGCGGTTTTGGAGACCGCTGCTCTACCAACTGAACTACTGACCTATATTAAGACCGCTGCATCACAGCGGGATTAAACTATTTTACTTTCGTTTCTTTATGTAACGTATGTTTGTGATCAAACGGACAATATTTGCTTAACTCAAGCTTCCCCTGAATATTCTTGCGGTTTTTCGTTGTAGTATAGTTTTTACGTTTGCATTCGGAACACTGCAAGGCAATAATTTCTACCGCACCTTTTTTTTTGCTGCTCATATCTATATTTACTCCTCTAACTTAGTTCTTCATCGCTGTGTCCAGCCCCCGTGCGGGATTGAACCGCAGACCTCAGCCTTACCATGGCTGCGCTCTACCAGCTGAGCTACAAGGGCATAGCAATCCGTCAAAACAGATAAGAATGTGAGCGACAATATAAATAAAACGGCTGTGCATGTCAACTAACAGAACAAAATTTTTCATAAAAGTATTGTGCGACGCTGCGGTAACCGTCCAGCTGCCGAAGCGCGCACCGGCTTGCCACACGGAGCATCCTTTCCTCCTGCGGGGGCGCACGGACTTCGGAGCTCTGCTTTTCTACGGCATGTACGGCTATCGTATATTCCGTTTACTATGGAAGGGACTTATTTGTCAGGAAACGTT
Organism: uncultured Treponema sp.; assembly: GCA_963543045.1. GTDB lineage: Bacteria > Spirochaetota > Spirochaetia > Treponematales > Treponemataceae > Treponema_D. The sequence goes on along the minus strand of CAUTZW010000045.1, from coordinate 10,417 downwards.
GCTGCACAAACACGCGGCGCAACGTTTTCTTCCTTATATATTGGGATAGGCTGCGCCGTTTTCCGCGCATCTTTTAGCGCCGGGCAGCAGAGCGACCTCTTCATCCGGAGCGGAAGCTGCCCGTTGCCGGCAAAAGCCGCCGACTGCCGAACACCCCTCAGCAGGACGCTGTGGCAAGCGGTTTTGCCGCGCAATCAACCGTCGACCGCTGCGGCGCCGACATTCATGCTGGCAAGAAATGCGTTGTTGTCTTTCGATTTTTTCATGCGGCCGAGCAAGAGTTCGAGGATCTCGGCATCTTCCATCGGATTAAGCACTTTCCGTAACACCCACAATTTCTGCAACTCGTTTTCGGTAAGCAGCAGCTCTTCTTTGCGCGTTCCGGATTTTTTAATGTTGATAGCCGGAAACAGCCGCCGCTCGGCAAGTTTTCTGTCAAGATCGATTTCGCTATTGCCCGTTCCCTTAAATTCCTCAAATATAACTTCATCCATCCGGCTGCCGGTTTCGATCAAGGAAGTCGAAATGATAGTCAGCGAGCCGCCTTCTTCAACATTCCGCGCCGCGCCGAAAAACCGCTTCGGCTTATGCAGGGCGTTTGAGTCAACGCCGCCGGAGAGCACTTTGCCCGACGTCGGAACCGTCTGGTTGTACGCGCGCGCAAGGCGGGTAATGGAATCGAGGAAAATAACAACGTCGCGCTTATGCTCAACCAGCCGCTTCGCCTTCTCGAGCACCATCTCAGCAACCTGCACGTGCCGGGTCGCCTGTTCATCAAACGTAGACGATATGACTTCCGCCTTGATCGACCGCTCCATTTCGGTTACCTCTTCAGGGCGCTCATCGATGAGGAGGACAATGAGGTAGACTTCCGGATGGTTGGCCGTGATAGCGTTCGCAATCCGCTGCATGAGCGTCGTTTTTCCGGCCTTCGGCGGCGCAACGATGAGCAGCCGCTGCCCCTTGCCGATCGGACTGAACAAATCGACAATGCGCGTAGAAAGTTCCGTCGAAACCGTTTCAAGATGCAGCTTCTCCTTCGGGTAGAGCGCGGTGAGATTTTCAAACGGAATACGTGTTTGCGCGACGCGCGGTTCATCAAAATTGACCGATTCGATCCGCATCAAGGCAAAGAAGCGTTCCCCTTCCTTCGGCGAGCGTGTTTGTCCGTACACCGTGTCGCCCGTTTTCAAGTTGAAAAGCCGAATCTGGCTCGGCGAAATATAAATATCGTCCGGGCCCGGCAAGTAACTGTTCTGCGGACTGCGCAAAAAGCCGTAGCCGTCAGGCAGAATCTCAAGCGAACCGCTGGCGAAAATGATGCCGCCGTGCTCCGTATGCGCCTTGAGCGTTACAAAAATCAACTCCTGCTTCTTCATTGGCGCCAGATCGTCCGCGCTAAAGCCGTATTTCATCGCAAGATCGCGCAGCTCATGCATTCCCATCGCCGTCAAATCATTGATAATCAGCTGCGGCTGTTTTTCATCGCCGTCGACGCCGGACGCATTAAAAATCGACTGATCCGGTACGCCGGTCGGCACAGGCGTTTCCGAACGCGTATATGAAGTGCGCCGTACCGTACGACGCGTGCCTGCCGCCGCATTGTGACGCGGAGCCGCCCCCGTCCAATTACGGCCGCCGGAAGTTTGATGCTCAAACCTGCTGCCGCCGTTTGCATCCGCATCTCCTTCCGGCGCATCCGGAGCGCGTTCGCCCTGCGGAACACGGATAACCGCTTTGCGCCGCGGGCGGGCAGCCGGCCGTGAAGGTTCTGTATGTTCGGTGGAAACGTTTTCTGAGTAATCGGCGGGCTTTTCGTCATGTTGCGGTTCCGATGTAAAACTTTCATCATTATCAGCAATTTTATCTGATGTTTCAAAAGCTACAGGTTGAGATTCAAAATCAAGCTGGGATTGTGCCGCCCCAGTTTGTTCCTGAGCCTCGTCTTCTGCAGGACGTGTCTTTAAGGCCATTAGAAAAACTCCATTTTCTTAATAGGAATGTACAGGAAAATCGTAAGATTAATTAAAACAAAGGTGTGAAAACCTCAGATTTGCTGCATATTGCCAATTTTATATGACTCTGTCAAGGCGAAAGGCACGGATAACACGGAAAATCAATTTTTGCACCCTGCATTTTCAAAGAGGGGAAAAGGATGTCGTGACGGTATAAAATGGGAAGGGCGAGAAGATGTTGGAAATCTAGGAATGCGCTATACCCGCCTATAAGACAGACATAACCCAGCGGCAGAGAGTAATTTGACCGTATCCTCCGATATTGGAAGCCCTGACTGGGGGCGGCTGCAACATTACCGCTAATCGGGATAGCGCCTGCCGCCCGCAACCAGCTCAGAATCTGAAAAATTGCAGGAAAACCTCCTTACTGCCCCTGACCGAAAGCCTTTTCGCAGGCGACGCCCGCCGGATTTTTCATGCACGACACGATGCGGGACGAAAAACATAAAACGCTACTCCCAAAAGAGCTGCATACCTCGAGCGCATTAAGAATATTCCAGATGTATATGCGTGCATCGACCGTATGCACGGAGCTCGTGAGGTAAAAAACTACGGAAGCGTAATTACCGGCAAGAGGGAGCGGAAAATCGCCATGCCCACAATCCTCGCGATCAATCAGCCCTAATGAAACATGGCAAAACGATGAACGGCGTGCTATTTTGGCAATGACTCCGGAGCAACCTTCTAAAATTCCTACCAACCGGTAATATGTCATTCCATAAAAAGAATTCGCAACGGAGCCGCATACAACTCCGTCGATGCAGCATTCAACACGCAAAGCGGGAACGTCGATGCTGCCGCATTACAGTGCGCCCTGCGTTAAAGCACCGCGCGCAAAAAGAAACGCCGCCGGCACAGATGCAGCGGCGGCAGTCACGGCAAGGCAGGGCGCTACGCGATGTAGGCTTCCAAGCGGCGCATTCTTTTTGGATGCTGCATACGCACAATGGCATTCTTTTCTATCTGGCGGATGCGTTCTTTCGTCAAATTGCACAGGTCGCCGACTTCTTTCAGCGACATCGGCTTTGCGCCGCTGAGACCGAACCGCAGACGCAGCACCCGCGCCTCGTTCGGCTTGAGGGTGTCAAGCATTTCGGAAATGTCGTGCGCCATCGCGTCGGCCATAACTTTGGCGTCCGGCTGGGGCGTACTCGTGTCCTCAATAAAATCCCCGATGCTTGTGTGGTCATGATCCGACATGCCGATTTCCGCATCAAGCGAAACCATTTCGCGCGAGATATTGAGCATCTCACGGACGTGCTCAACCTTCATGCCGAGCATCTGTGCAACTTCCGTCAGTTCCTGCTCTTCCGTTTTGTTTCCGCCGACAGCCTTCCGTGCATGCTCAATCTGAACGAGCTCGTTAGCGCGATTGAGCGGCAAGCGGATTGCCCGACTTTTTTCGCATATCGCTTTCAAAATCGCCTGCCGAATCCACCAAACGGCATAGGAAATGAAATGGTAGCCTTTTGAAACTTCAAAACGGTCGATGGCGGTCAGCAGCCCGATATTGCCTTCGCTGATTAAATCGCTTAAATCCAAACCGTGATTCTGATATTTTTTTGCAACATTCACGACAAAGCGGAGATTTGCTTTGACAATGAGATTTTTTGCATTACGGTCGCCGGCTGCGGCTTTTACCGCAAGCTCCGATTCTTCCTCCCGCGTCAACAGCGGAATTTTATTTATATCTTTTAAGTACATTGCAAGCACGCTATCATCATTTATCATTTTCAGCCCCCACAAAAATATTTTACGCAGATAATTAAGCAAAGGGAGTGCCAACTTTTTATGCATGATGCTCGCTTTGATTGAAAGTCATTATTATACAATGAATTATAAGATAATGATATTTCCACCTATCCGATTTTTCACAGCGATATTATATTTAATGCCGATTTTACGACTCCTTTGAGACGATTTTACCCGCCGCTCCATCAAAGGAGAAGTTATGAGTATTTTTTACACAATTTGCACAAGCGGATGAGCGGTATGTTTCGACTTTTGTCCGTGCCGGACACGAGCAACACAGTGCGTTCCCACTAGCGGACTATACGGAGCAAAAAAGTCGGTTTTCTGAGGGAGGAACGGGCTGCCCGTCGCATTCGGTAAATCGGCATATTTCCGGGAGAATCAGCCGGCTTGGTTGAAAGGTTTGCATCATTTTCTTCCATTATATAAGCTCTTTGCTGTATGGCGGAACTGGATAAAATTTACACGCATTGCAGGAACTTCGTACACGATGAGTTGTGCCGCTTCCCGATTTGCAAGCGGCTTTGTGCAGTCCACACCGAATAGGCGGCCGCTCTGGACAAAGGTCTTGCTCCGCAGCTGAACAGTTCCGCTAACCGGCTGGAGGCTTGTCTTGCGTACCGGTATTGTCCAGCGCCCCCGTCCGGCAGCGAAGAAAAAAGCCAGTAATTGCATCGACCGGCAGATTTTCACCGGCAGGATACGGCGCATTCCTTCGCCGATAATTACTAATTCGATATGTTGACTAAACATAAGGCAATCGATATTATCTGCCAAAGTTTATTTTTATGGGGGTTCCCTTTGGCAGTCAAAAAATCATCTGCAGAAAAACGCCACGCACAAAGTGAAACCAGACGGCTTCACAACAAAGCTATAAAAAGTACTTGCAGAACGTATGCAAAACAATTTATCGAAGCTGTGCAGGCGAAAGACAAAGCTCTTGCTGAAACCAAATTCCGCACGCTGGTGAGCGAACTTGACAGCGCGCGCAGCAAGGGCGTTCTTACAAGAAATGCCGTTTCCCGGAAAAAATCGCGAATGGCCAAGCTTTTTAATGTGTCATTTGCGGCATCTTCCTCCGAATGACGGCGCTTTGCTTTACAGCAGCTGTCCGGTTGATTTGAATGCAGCCGGATTCTGTTCGGCTCAAATCTGAGAGAGTAATACTGATCCTGGGAGTTTGCTATGCCATATAAAAAAATTACGAAGTATGATTTGGTTGAAGCAGTTTACCGTAATGTTCAATGCGATAAAAAAATTGTTCAGGATGTTGTAGAAAACTTTATTCAAGAAATAAAGCATGTGCTGGTGAACGGCTCCACTATTGAATTACGTGGGTTCGGTACATTTGAGCCGCGCTTGCGAAAGGGTAGGGCTTCCGCCCGCAATCCGAAAACTGGGGAACATCTTGCGGTTGCTCCGCATTATGTTGCAGCATTCCGCTCCGGGCAAGACCTGAAAAAGGCCATGTGGACCCTGAAGACGGGCCTTGATTAATGATGTCGCATCGCAATATATGCCGATGCGTGCTGCTCTTATTACTTTCCTGCATTCTATTCGGTGCGGATAACGGCCTAACAGCATGGTTCGTTTTCGTACCGATTTTATTTATCACCGAATATGCTTCATTAAAAACGATATGGATTTACGGCGGCGTCTATGGGATGGGGGCCTATCTCTGCTATGCGCCGTGGCTGGTAAAATTCAGTATTCCCGCTGCATCCGGCGTGTGCGTTCTGGCGTTCGCGCTGTGCGCAGCGCTTTTTGTCTGCCTCCGGCTGGCGCGTCTTTTTGGCGGCGCGTATGCGTGGCTCTTCCAATTCGCAGCTATCTGCCTCTACGAATACCTCAAAACAAAAGGATTTTTCGGTTTTAGCTACGGCGTAAACGGGTATACGCAGTACGCCAACCGGTACCTGATTCAGATTGCAGATATTTTCGGCGTTTGGGGCGTCAGTGCGCTGGTCAATTTTTCCTCCGTTCTCATTTTCAAAATCCTCCTTGACCGCTCGCTTGCCCGCCATGCAGTTGCCGCCTCGCTTTTCGCTTCCTCCGTCCTCCTTGCATACGGCTACGGGATATACCGGATACGGTCGGTATACGAATCCGAACGCACTTGCCCGACGCTCAAGGTGATAGCCGTTCAGAATAACGCCGATCCGTGGAAGGGCGGGATATCCGCGTATCGGGAAGAGGTTGCGTCGCTTGTGGAGTTGACCGGCCGCGCATTGCAGGAGCATCCCGATGCGGCGTTGGCCGTATGGCCTGAAACGGCGATCGTTCCGTCGATTATGAAGCACTACTATCTGCGCACTGATCCGGAGCGTTTTGCGCTCATTCAGTCGGCGCTTGCATTCATCGACCGCCAACCGTGCGCCTTTGTTGTCGGAAATTTTCATTCGGAGCGGCAGGGATCGGAACGGCAGGACTTTAACGCCGCGCTGCTTTTTGAGCCGCAGACGAATGTCCTGCCGCCGCAGCCGGCAATTTACAAGAAAAAGCATCTGGTTCCACTTACCGAATATTTTCCCTACGGCGCGCTGTTTCCGAAGCTGTATGCCGCATTGCTTGCCGGAGACACGCATTTGTGGACGCCCGGAGCCGAACGCACTGTGTTTACGGCGGGGAACTTGGCATTCGGCACGCCGATTTGTTTTGAGGATACGTTCGGTCCGGACTGCGCGGAATTCGTGCGGAACGGCGCACGGGCCTTTGTGACGCTTTCAAACGATGCGTGGGCAAACAGCCGCCGATGCCAGCGGCAGCATCTCAAAATGGCGGTTTTCCGATGCGTCGAAAACCATGTTCCGGCCGTACGGTGCGCAGCCAGCGGGGAGACGGGCATCATCGACAGCACCGGCCGCATTACCGTCCGCATTCAGCCGTTTCAAAAAAATTATGCGGCAGGATACATTCCAATCAAAGATGAAAACATGCGGCCTACCATTTATTGCCGGATCGGCGGCAAACGTACGCGACGGGAAGAGATGCGCTAAGCCTTCGCTGCCGGAAGGTTTATTTTCGGGCGGATGACGCCGGTGCGACGTGCAGCGGAGGCGTCACAAAAATCGGCCAGCCGCCGCTGCTCGCTCCCGCTGAGGAGAATGTATGACGCGTTACCGGCGGATTTTCCCGAAGCGCTCCGCAGCTTCGCCCGCGCTATCCCACAAAATTCATGCCGCTTTTACTGTACTCTGCCTTCCATTTCCCCTATCATACGCCCAGCGGTTTTGATCCGGAGGCATTCTCGTCTGTCCGGCGCCGCATTCCGTACTGCGGGCAGGAGGATTATATGCCGAAAAATACCAAATTGAAGCGTAATGCTGTTGAAGCCATCTCCGTTGTTGCGGACAAATTGAAAGATTCGCAATTGAAGCCGAAGGAGACGAAGGAATTTTTGAGCGCGGTCGACTATCTCAACGAATATTTTGATACGTCCGAGCGCGAAACGAAGTTGTTGTGCGCGCTGCTGTCCGTGCAGGTCAATGACGACGAAGAGGATTTGCATTTTTATGACATTGCCAATTTTTTCGGCTGTTCGGCGATGACGCTTTTGACGTATCATGAGGAACTCGAAACGCTGCTTACGAAAGGCTACATTTACAATACCGACGCGCCCGAATTGTTTGAACTCGATTTAGCCAGTTCGATCAAGTGTTCCGAAGAATTGCTTTCCAGCGTCCTGCGCAATGAAAAGCCGGTTATGCCGGTCAGTCCGCCGAAAAAAAAGAATGCGCTCGATCTGATAAAAGAAATTTCCACCGAGATGCTCCCGACGCTCCGGCACCCGCTCCCGATTTTGCGGGAGCCTGCGCTCATGCAAAAAGAAAAACAGTATGCGAACGATCCCTTTGTTATCGAAACGAAAACGCTGCTTTCCGGTCAGGAAAATTTCCGGAATCGGCTGGCGTTTTACACGTGCTGCTCAGACTTTCTTGAGGGGGAGGAAACCGTGCTCGGCAATCTTTTGAGCCGCGTCTATTCGCCCGCCGAAAAATTTTCCGCCGCGCGGGACTTCATGAACGAAAGTCATATTCTCTTCAAAACGGATTTGCTGGAATTCGACACGAAAGGCTCGATGACCGAAGCGACGCTTGAAATCACGCAAAAGGCAAAAGAGATGCTGCTCGGGGAAAACATCGACCTTTTTACGAAAACGGCGCAGGGGACGGGCATTATTGAGCCTGACTCAATTACGGCAAAAGAATTGTTTTACAATCCGGAAAACGAAGCGGAAGTCTCCCGCCTCAAGTCGTTTTTAGAGGAAAAAAACTTTTGCGAAATCCGAAACCGCCTTTCGGAAAAGGGTTTCCCGCAAGGAATTGCCGTGCTGCTGTACGGCGCGCCGGGCACGGGCAAAACGGAAACCGTCTACCAGCTGGCAAAAGCGACGGGCAGGCGGATTGTGCACGTAGACATCAGCAAAACAAAGTCGGCATGGTTCGGCGAAAGCGAGAAAAAAATCAAACGGCTGTTTACCGATTACGCGCAGCTGTGCCGCGCCTGCCTGCGGGAAAAGGGCGGAAAAACGCCGGTGCTGCTGTTTAATGAAGCGGACGCGGTATTTTCCAAGCGCAAAGATTCCGGTTACAGCAATGTTGCGCAGACGGAAAACGCGATGCAAAACATTATTTTGGAAGAGATGGAAAAACTTGACGGCATTTTGATTGCGACGACAAACCTTGCGGACAATTTAGACGCGGCATTTGAGCGGCGCTTTTTGTTCAAAATCAAGTTTGAAAATCCCTCCGTCGAAGCGAAAAAGAAAATCTGGCAGTCGAAACTCCCGTCTTTGGACGAAAGCGCCCTAACCGCATTTGCCGAACGCTACGATTTAAGCGGCGGACAAATTGACAACATCGTCCGCAAAGCCCTGATGGACGAAATCGTAACCGGCGCCGCTCCAACGACTGAAACCCTGCACGAACTCTGCAAAAACGAAAAACTCAAAGGCGATACGAATCCAATAGGGTTTGGAGGATGACGGGAGCGGCTGTGTATGATGGTGGGGGGGCGTGAGGGCGTACGCCTCAAGCGGATTGCAAAACCGGTTGTGCGGTGTTCCGCTCGTGCTCAGCTACCCCCAGCGCAATGGGGCGCACCGCCCTTCCGCCGTTATACAAGCCGCTCGTCAGTTCACCGCTCAACACATCGCGTCGGACGGGAGAACGGGACTCGAAAGACATAACTGTTCTGCCGTCCGAGGAAAGTTGAGCGCCAGAGCACAATAATGTGACCTCTTCGTAATTTTGCCGCACGGAAAAATTGTAGCGGATGCCCGTGACCACCCCGCCATGCTTGTCGTGAAGCAATCTCCGGTAACATTGACTAAAGCGGGGCAATTCTATAGTATTTCGCCCCATATACGCAGGCGGAACCGCTTGCAATATAAGAATTTCGGAGGCGGGAGAGCATCCCGCACTGCTGGAGGTGTAAGGTGGTCAAAATAAGACTCAAGAGATTCGGCACACAAAAGCGCCCGTATTACCGTGTTGTGGTTCAGGACGCGAAGAAGCCGCGCGACGGCGTGTGCATTGAAGAAATCGGAACGTTCATGCCGATTGAGGCGGAGGAGCGGCAGGTTTCTATCGATCTGGAGCGCGCAAAATACTGGATCGGCGTCGGCGCACAGCCAACGGAAATTGTTTCCAAGCTTATGAACCGTCAGGCTGCAAAGCAGGCGAAGTAGCCGGCAGGGAATCTTGTTCAAAGATGGAAAAAGACCTGATCGAATACATTGCCAAATCCCTGGTCGATGATCCGTCCGCGGTTTCGGTAACGGAAGAAGAGGACGAAAAGGGGACGCTGATTAAGCTGAAGGTTGCCGAAGGCGACATCGGCAAAGTTATCGGAAAGTACGGGCGCATCGCGAAGGCCATGCGGACAGTACTGAGCGCATCCGGCGCAAAGTCAGGAAAACGCTGCGGTCTTGATATTTTGGACTGAGCGCACCGATGAGCGAAGGATTGCTGATTGTCGGGTTTGTCCGCGGCGCGCACGGCGTTACGGGTGAATTTAAAGTTGAAAGCGCTTCCGGCTGTTATGAGCACATCGCGGCTTTAAAGGAAGTAACTTTGAGGAACGGCTCCGATTCAAAAAAATGCAGAGTAATTTCTGCGCGGATGGGATGCGCGGCCTTGTACATGAAAGTTGCGGAAATCAATTCTCCCGAAGAAGTATTAAAATACAAAGGCTGGGGATTGGAAGTGCCGCGCAAATACGCTCATCAATTACAGCAAGATGAGTGGTATATCGAAGACTTAAAAAACTGCTCCCTCATTTGGAGCGGGAACGGAACGGCGGATGAGAACGCGCTTACGCACGTTGTAGGCATCATCACAGACGTATTGGAAGGCGGAGCGGGCTTCCTTTTGGAAGTTTCCCTCTCCGAGAGCTGCACTGTTTTACCGGATGCGGTTAAACGCACTGCATCGGGAAAGATGCGGACGGTCTACGTGCCTTTTTCTTTTGCGCACGTAAGCGGCATCGACGTTGAAAACAAAACGGTTCGGCTGATGCACCTCTGGATTCTGGAGTAAATCCATGCAATTTACCGTGCTGACCTTATTCCCCGACATTCTGCGCGCTTATTTTGAAAACTCAATCATGGCGAAAGCGGTTGAAAAGGGAATTATTGCCTACGATCTTGT
>CAUTZW010000044.1:0-23030 GCA_963543045.1 uncultured Treponema sp. | reverse complement strand
CGCAAAATTCTCAAACTAAATGCAAAATTTTCTCATTTTTCGCGGCGGGTTACACTACTGCCGCGGCAAAGAGGCGGCGGATTTCTCCTATTCGGAAAATGAAAAAAGCGGCTATCTTTCGTTTGCGGCGGACGACCGCTTGCTGCGGACAATTCCGCCTCATCCCCAAACGCCGTACCGCGCTCATTCAGGCGATGTCCGCACGCTGCACGACGCAAAAAACTTTCTCTACCTTATTAATAGCAGTCGATTTGCTTCAAAGCGGGACTTTATCGACGCGCTCAAAGAGACCGACTACGACCTCGTGATAGTCGACCTCTTTCACAACGGAGAGCAGCTGACGAACGAAGACATCGCAGAGCTTCGCGCAAAAAAGGACGGCAGTGCTCGGCTTGCAATTTGTTACATGAGCATCGGCGAGGCGGAAGATTACCACTACTACTGGCGGCGCGAGTGGAAACGGCGGCGTCCAGTGTGGCTGACCAAAGAAAATCCTGCATGGAAGGGCAATTACAAAGTCCGCTATTGGCGCCCGGACTGGAAAAGCCTCATTCTGGGAAATCCCGACGCATATTTGGACAAAATCCTTGCCGCAAGATTCGACGGCGTTTATTTAGACATCATCGACGCGTTTGAATATTTTGAATCCCGACGAGAGAAAAAGGACGAGTGACAACACCATGGGGCGTGCCCGCCTACACGGTTAGTGGGGCGGCAAGGGTAGTCTGCGTAAAAAGTTCTGAAAATGTCGGCATCCGCTACAGGTTGAACCGGTTTTGCTCGCCCCGATATTGTTTTTCCGAGTGACTATCCGACTTGCCAAGCGGAACCAGAGCTGCTCGCGAGGCGGCAAGACCTCTTCCCTTAACTTTTTCACCGGACGGCAGACACGGGAAACAAAGCGATGCTCCGCCTGCGGAGGCTTCCGTGACAAAAGCAAGACGAGCGGCACCGGCCAGCCAAACATCGTTACGCAGTCGTTTACCATGCTGCAAGCCGAAAGTGCGCATATACACGGGTATCTACCGCTTCGTGCCGACGGCAGCTGCATGGAGCGGCTTTTTCCCCGCGGCTGCTAGAATGTGCCCGTGTAGCCGCTTTCTTTTATTGCGCGCCGTGAAGCTTCAGAAAGGTTTTTACAGCCGGAAAAGACCATAGTGCCGTACTGAATTTGTTTGTTCGGCAGCGTGACGTTGGTCAAACTCGTGCAATCGCAAAACGCCACATCCGCAACGGCTTCGATATCGGCGGCAATTGCAATGGATTTCAGCTTATTGCAGCCGCGGAAGGCATTTGATTCAATCCGCTTCGCCGATTCGATCGTAACCGATTCGAGTTTTGTGCAGTTTTGGAATGCGTCCATTCCCAAGCGGACGACCACCGGAATGGAAACGGTCAAGAGCTCTTCGCAGCCGTAAAAACTACCGCGCCCGATTTGTTTCAGCATCTTCGGCAGAGTAAGCGTGCGGAGGGCCGTTTTGCAGCAGGCTCCTTCGCTGATAATTTCAAGCTCTTCCGGAAATTGTATTTCCGCCAAATGCGAACAGCCTTCAAACATGCGCATCGGAATGGTTTTCAGCTGCTTCGGCAATACCGCGCGCTCGAGCTTGTCGTCAAACATCGACGTGTCCACCTGCAGCGCTTCCGGGTTTACGATTTTTGTAATCGAATCGGCAAAAATAATCGCGGTGATGCCTTGATTTTTGAAGGATGCCCTGCATTCTTCGACTGGCAGACCGTCAATCACAGCGGGAATGACGACTTCTCCGCCGCTTCCGCAATAACCGGTGATGACAATGCCGTTACGCATTTCATTCAGTTTATACTCAAAGCCGGATGCAGATTCGACGTTCCGTTCCATTAAAAACTCCTTGCGCGGGACATGATGCCCGCCGTATTGAATATCGCGACGCACAGGCGCGCCGATTACCGTCCGCCGCATTGTCAGAACGCAAACCGGTGCGCACAGCGCAGAAAAACATCTCGGAAAAAGGCGATTTTGCGTAGATTGCAGCAACGCCCAACGACGTAGGCACAGATGCGAGCCTTTGACATGCGCAACAGTACAGGGCATCGTGAAGCGATTGCGGATCGTATTGAACCGTATCGCTTTCCCGCACCCAAATCAAAAGATGCTGCGACTATAACGGGAATGCCGGCGCGGGGTCAATATGCAGAGTGCATTCCCTTATAAAGAAGGGAGATAGAGTGAGCCCCATCCGTCGGCTCCGGAACGGAACGCACTTCTTTCGCCGAAATGCCACGAGCTCTATCCCCCGAAGACACCCGCTCAGCCGACGATGCCGTTAGTCACTCCGGAAAAGATGCGCCACAAAGCGTACATGAGCGCAAATTGGCTTACGGCCTCCGGTTTAGCGTAAAATGCCGCCGGTATATTCACCGGCGGCATTTTACTGCGGTCGCTAGAGCTTCCAGCCCGCTCCGATTTCGGCATTAAATTTCACACCGTGATGCGGAAGCTCGCTGATATCTTTTTGGTTCATCATAATTCCGAACAGTAATTGCGGACGCAAGAACAATTTTTTTGTAAGGAAAATATCCGCGCCGGTGCCGACATCAAACCAATATGCATTCAATTCTTTCCGCTCGTTCGCCGACAGCTCTTTTTCCTTTCCGTCATATTTTCCCTTCGCAAAGATCGCGAAATCAAAATCAACGCCGATTAACGGATAGATTTTTGCCGCTTTAGCAGTAAACGGGTATTTTCCGAACAGACCGAGATTCAGATACACCTCTTCGCTTGTTGTTTCGTATTTGCTTATTAAAATTTGCTTCTTATTAAAAGTAGAATACATCGATTCATGATACGTTTCTCCGACCATAAAATTGCTGCCGAACTGTACCATCGCATATTGCGCATCGAAGAATCCTTTTACTCCCAGTATATTGCTCGTCTGCTTTTTATCCAGCTGCACCTTTTCGCTCGTAACGCCCTTCGAAAAAGGCGAATCGGCCTTGCCCCTGCCGAAATTGTGGGTAAGCGTGTAGTCAAATGTTCCGCCGACACTCAAATCAAGCGCGCTAACCGCCGCACTCATGCAGATTGCGGCCAGTACCGCTGCACATAACTTCTTCATGTATTTCTCCTAAGAAACGCACACCCATTGCGTCAACTATAAATTGTTCTCCATATCATCCGCCAAAAGCCGATGCAGATGGAGTCAGAAACACTGTTCTGCTTTTAGAATCGGCGTTTTTCGAGCCATAGTGCACGGAAATCGGCGGGAAGAATGAAATTTCCCGTCGCTGCACGGGGTTCCCACGCAGACTGTTTGCCCCTTCGAGTCGGAGTCAGTCATACCGCATCTCCTCCGTCCGCACTTGAAGGCTTAAAGCCGTCAATGCGCCGAAAAACGAATGTCTTCCCACAGCGCCGTATATTTTTCGAGGCCTTCGGCAATATCCTTTTTCAATTCGCAGTTTTCCAGTTCCTCCGCACGATATATCGGTTTTTTCTTCATATATGCGGCGGCAGCGGGATTTACATAGGCCGGAAAACGGAAGGCATCCAAAAACTCCGCGTACATTGCCGGCCGGTGGATAAAATCGATGAATTGCAGCGCGCGCTCATAATGTTTGGCGTCTTTCAGAATAACCATCGAATCAAGATACATCGCCCCGCCTTCTTTCGGAATAAAAAAATCGATCATCGCATCTTGCTTGTCTTCGGGGACTTCGCGGAAAACCGCTTCAGGGTAGCCGTGGCACACCCAAAAATCCCCCCACGCAAACACCTTGCCGAATCCTTCCGCGTCGAATTTGACGATATTCGGCTTCCATTCGTTTTTGATGAGCGCAGCGGCCGCGTTCAGCTCCGCATCGTCCAGCGTATTTACCGAATAGCCCAAAAATTTCAGCGCATCGCCGATCACTTCACGCATATCGTCCATCACCGTCATGTATCCGGCCAAATCCGCACGCGCAAAAATGCTCCAGCTCCGCTCATAATCTTTGACGCGTAACTTGTTGACCGCAACGCCGGCCGCCCCCATGAAATACGGCACGGCGTATTTCATCTGCGGATCGTATGACGCCTTCGCGAGCGCCGCCGGATTGATGTTGTGGAGGTTTTCCAGCTTTTCCGCATCGATTTCGCGGAGCATTCCCTGATTGATCATAATCGACGCGTAATCCTGCGACGGAAAGGCGATGTCGTAACCGGAGGCGCCGACCTTCAGCTTGGCGTACATCACTTCGTTGGAATCAAAGGTGTCCACCCGCACCGTGCAGCCGTATTCCTTTTCAAACTTGGCGATAACCGAATCCGGCGTGTAATACGTCCAGTTGAACAAATACAGAATGTTCGCGCCGCCGTCATTCCCGCCGGAAACGGCTGGCCTTTTCGCACACGAAGCGGCGAATATGCCGATGAGCGCAGCGGCAAAAATAATTCCAGTCTTTTTCATGTGATTCAAAACTCCGAAGGCGCACGCGTTTTGCGCCGTTTTATTCGATTTTCTTCTATATAATCAGCGGCAAATCAATGAGAGGCCGCAATCCCTTTGAGCGCCTTTCGCAACAGAAAGGCGAAGGTGCAGGTAAACGTAATCATAACGCACGAAAGCGCATTGACAACCGGCGACACGCCGAAGCGGATCATCGAATACACGTACAGCGGCAGCGTCGTTGAGCCCGGCCCCGCCACAAAAAACGTAATCACGAAGTCTTCCAGCGACATCGTTACGGCCATCATAAAACCTGAAAGAATTCCCGGCAGAATCGCCGGAATCACCACCGTGAGCATCGTTGCCGATTCGGACGCGCCCAAATCGCGCGATGCTTCAACAATCGAATAATCGAATTCGGAAAGCCGCGCGTTGACCATCAAAAAGACGAACGGCAGACAGAACGTGGTGTGCGCGGCAAAAATCGTAAAAAGGCCGAGCGGAATCTTTATGCCGCTAAAAAAAATCAGCATCGATATGCCGACAATCACTTCCGGCAGCACCATCGGAAGGTAGGTGAGCGAGCGGATGAGTTTCCGTCCGGCGAACTTATACCAGTTGATGCCGATGGACGCGAGCGTTCCGAGCACGGTAGCAACGGCGGCGGACGTCAGCGCGACGATCACGCTGTTTAAAAGCGCGCGCCACAGATCCGACGAATCGAAAATCAGCCGCTTGTACCAAATAAGAGACGGCCGCGTAAAAACGGTTTCCTTGCTTTCGTTGAACGAATAAAAGATGATGAACACAAGCGGCAAAAATAAAAACAGCAGGGTAAAAAACAGCGCCGCCGCCGAAACGGAAATATATTTTCCGCGCCGCTTCCAGCCTTTCTTTGCGTGACGGGATGACTCGGCAGGCGGCTTTTTGTTTTTCGACAGAAAACCGAGCAGCGCAAAAAACGAATTTTTCATTTCGATTCTTCCCGCGTAAGGCTGTCGGACGGCATTGCGGCATCGCGGTCTTCTTTGACGTGCGCCCTTTTCAATTTAGCTTCAAGGCGGTTTGCCGCGCTCACCCACAGAATGCCCGCAATCGACACGAGCGTAATCACCATGCTGAATGCCGAAGCAAGCGGCCAATTCCGCGCCTTTTGCACTTGATCGACAATCACGTTGCCGAGCATGTACGAATCCATGCCGCCGACTAAGAGCGAAACGGTGTACGCGCCGAAAATCGGGATAAACGTAAAAATCAGCGCGGAGACGATGCCGCTTTTAATGCCGGGAACCAGCACCAGCGCCAGCGCCTTCACCTTGCCTGCGCCCAAATCGCGCGCCGCTTCCAAAAGCGAAAAATCGAAACGATCAATCGCGGTAAAAATCGGCAAAATTGCGTAGGGCAGATACATGTACACGCTCACTAAAATGACGGCGCCTTGATTAAACAGCAGGCGAACCGGCGTTTTCGTTATATGCAGAAACACGAGGATGCGGTTGATGATGCCGCTGCCGTTCATAATCAGCATCCACGCAAAGATTCTAATGAGCGAGTTTGTCCAAAACGGAATGATGATCAAAAAAAGCAGCACGGCTTGATAGCGGCTCCGCGCAATGGCGTACCCGCACGGCAGCGCAAGCGCAATCGTAATGAGTGTGGACAAAGCCGCAATTTTCAGCGTACGCACTACAAGGACGGCGTATTTGGGATTGAACATTTGCGCGTAGGCTTTGAGCGTCAATTTCGCTTCAAAACCGCCGTACAATCCCTTCTTCATAAAACTGTAGACGAAAATAATGACAAGCGGCGCAATAAAAAAGAAAGCGAACCACAAGCCCATCGGCCACGCGTACAACGATCCCTGATTGACGTGCATTTTCCAGCCGGAAAAACGTTTGGCGGCAGCGGAAAGAGGTTTTGCGCCGTTCATTGCTCAATGTCCTCGACAACGTAACCGTCGTCCGCCGACCATGAAACGTATACTTCATCCTGCCAGCGGATCACCGGCCCCTGATCCATGTAGTTGGTGTGCTGCTTAAAAACTTTAATGATGGTTTCCGTTTCGAGCTTTACATAAAACTTCGACTGGAAGCCCGAATAAATCGGCTCTTCGACAATTCCCTTGAACACGTTAATGTCCGTGCGCCCGCCGGTCTCCGGCGGTTTTTGCGTAATGCGGATTTTTTCCGGCCGAATGGAAAAAGCGACTTTCTGTCCCTTCGCAGTTTGTTCGTAATCGGTAACCTGCATATAGCGGTCAAGACTTGCCGTCGCTTCCGTATCCGACGCGAGCGGAGCCTGCCGCCCCAAAGCTGGAACGGACAGCGTATCCATAAAATCTTCGTCCTTACCCGGCGCCTTATTGCGCACGCAGTCGACCACCGTCGCCTCAAATATGTTCGTCTCGCCGATAAAACGCGCAACAAATTGCGTCGCAGGGCTTTCATAAATCTCAAACGGCGTACCGATCTGCAAAACATGCCCCGCGTTCATCACCGCAATCCGGTCGGAAACGGACAGCGCCTCGCTTTGGTCGTGCGTTACATAAATGAACGTGATGCCGATTTTGTCGTGCAGGGTATCCAAATCGATTAAAAGACTTGCGCGGAGCTTTGCATCCAGCGCGGAAAGCGGTTCATCGAGCAAAAGCACATTCGGTTCGTTGATAAGCGCGCGCGCAATCGCCACCCGTTGCTTCTGCCCGCCGGAAAGCTGCGCAGGCTTCTTGAATAGATGCTGTTCAAGCTGCACCAAGCGCACGTATTCGCGGACTTTTTTGTCTATTATCGTTTTATCGATTTTTTTGAGGCGCAGCGGAAAGGCGATATTTTCGTAAACGCTCATGTGCGGAAAAAGCGCGTAGGTTTGAAATACCGTATTGGACGAACGCTTATCGGGCGGCAGCGGCGTCACATTCGCGTCATCGAACAAAACCGCTCCACCGTCGGGAAATTCAAATCCCGCGATAATGCGCAACAATGTAGTTTTACCGCATCCTGAAGGACCAAGCAGCGAGAAAAACTCCCCCGGCTTAATCGTAAGATCAATATTATCAAGCGCAACGAAATCGCCGAAGCGTTTTGACACATGATCAATGGTAACCTGGCTCCCTTTCAAAGCAAGTAACCTCTGTTCATTATAATGGTAGCAGCCGCAGCACAGCAGCCGGAAAACGCAAAACTACATTTGATATAGTACGTCCGCAATGCCGCCTAGAGTGCTGTTATTGAATGCGATTGTCAAGATATTTTCGATGATTTTTCGGTACAGAGCGCTCAAATAAAATGGAAAACGCATCGTAGCGAAGCGGAAAACTAACCGGCTCTTTTGAATACGGAAAGCGCTTTTGCTTGATGATTATCCGGTGGGCAAGCAGGGTGACCCGGATTAGAAAGAGAGCGGAGCTTGCACAAACATTCGGCCGCGATCGGGGAGCGGAACGTCCGCACACACAACGGGGGACTGACTTGAGCACGGTCATTGAACATGACGCAGATTAGGCTCGGCACAATGTTCACCCGGCAGAACACTGCACGGGGAAATATAAAACTCGGCGGCGAGTTTCTTCTGTACGAGCGTATACAACTGCTGATAGTCCAAGCGCTATGTTCGTATTCGGTGATGCGGTACTTCAATAATAACAGTTGGCCGATAGCAACGTGAATATGTACAAAAAATGCGGTAAACGTAAGTGAATGCAGCCGTGTCGCGCGACAACCGCAAGCGGCATCCTCCGCAATGCAGTTGCCCCGTCCTCATACCGCTGCACTCCGTCCTCTCCGTATTCCGTCCGCCCGCGCCCGATAAGCGTATATCGGTGTGTCCGATAAGCATGTATCGGGGCGGGCGGAAAAACAGGACGTGAAAGACGCAACCGTTCCGCCGCCCGCTTCACGTTTCGAGGTCTCGAAACGTGTGCAACGTACCGACCTCAGGCAAGCGCGGCAGGGGAGTCTTATTCCGCCCGCACATCAATCGCCCTACCAACCTCCTCCGCACCACAGTTTCCCCGCCTTCAATTACCGCCCGCTTCTGTCTCCGCATTCCGCCCGCACGGACAAACGTAAGTGGTCGGCCGTCCCATCAACATCGTCCGCAATGTAGGTTTTCCCGTCCCTCAACTACCGTGCACGTCTGCTGTCTCCGCGTTCCGACTGGACGTCAACCTCAAGCGGCTGGCCGTCCAAGCAATATCTTCCGCATCACAGCTTTCCCGTCTCCAACTACCGCACACTGCCCTTTTCGCGTTCCACCTGCACGACAACCGCAAGCGGCCAACCGGCCAAGCAACATCTTCCGCAGCACAGCTTTCCCGCCCTCAACTAACCACGCACTGTCTCCTCCGTGTTCCGCCTGCACATTAACCGCAAGCGGCCGCCCTCCTCAGCGATATCTTCCGCAACACAGTTTCCCCGCTCTCAGCCACCGCACGCTTCCCTCTCCGCGTTCCGCCTGCACGTCAACCATAAGCGGCCAACTGACCCAGCAACATCCTCCGCAGTGCAGGTTCCCCGTTCTCAGCTACTGCCCGCCGTCTCCTCCGCGTTCCGCCCGCACGTCAACCGCAAGCAGCGGTAAAGTGTTGAAAGAACTGCGGGCAACTATCTTCGGTCTCCCGTATGCGGTAAAGCCGTGGGGCGTAACAATCCGGGATGGCATCCCTGCCCGGATCAGGGGTGGAGCTCCGCTCGGATCAGGGGAGGCTCCCCGTTCGGATCATGATGGCACCTTCGTCCGAATCATGGCAGCATCCCTTCCCCCACCTACCGCGCGCTTCACGTTTCGAGGTCTCGAAACGCGTGCAACGTACCGCCCCCCGGCAGGGGAGCCTTATTCCGCCTGCACGTCAACCGTAAGCGGGCAGTCGACCAAGCAGCATCCTCCGCAGTGCAGCTTCCTCGCCCCCAACTGCCGCCCGCCGCCGTCTCTGTTTCCGCAAGTTTGCCGCATGGCAAACTTGCAGCGGACGGTCAATGAGTTACGTCCTTCAAGGCCAATTCTCCCGTCCGCCCGCCCCAGCAACATCCTCCGCAATGCAGTTTTCCCTTCCCTCAACTAACCGCGCACTGTCTCCTCCGCGTTCTGCCCGCCGCCATCTCCGTTTCCGCAAGTTTGCCGCATGGCAAACTTGCAGCGGACGGCCAATGAGTTACGTCCTTCAAGTCTAATTCTCCCGTCCGCCCGTCCCACCAACATTCCCCACAATGCAGTTTTTCCGTCCCCCGCCCGCCGCCGTCTCTGTTTCCGCAAGTTTGCCGCACGGCAAACTTGCAGCGGACGGTCAATGAGTTACGTCCTTCAAGGCCAATTTTCCCGTCCGCCCCACAGCTTTTCCGGTTGCCTAGCGTTTCCGCTTTTTTTGCACTACACTTGCGGGCATGAAGCAAAAACGGTTTAAGGATGAGCTTCGGCAAAGTCTTATTTTGCATTCGTTGATTCCGGCTGCGGCGGCGATTTTCGGGTTTATGTTGTGCGCGTATTTGGGGTGGCGGTATTCGCTGGCGGCGGCGACGGATGACGCGGTAAAAAGTTATGCGGTGTATATCGATGCGGTGCTTGAAGATTATGCGGATTTTCTTGCGCGCTCGTGGTATTTTAATCCGGCAAAGGCGGGGCGGGAGCCGAATTATGCGACGGAGATTAACCGCAGCTTGTACCGGTTTTTGAATACGCAAAAGGTGCGGGGGATTTTTTATCTTGCCGATGCCGATTGCAATATCACTTTTTCTTCGGAGCGCAACGGCGCGGGGGCGGCGTACAGCGGCGGCGCACTTCCTTCGGCGCGCGCGGCGCATATCAAAATGGTGTGCGAGCATTTTCTTGCGGATAAGCATTCGGACGGAGTGCTCTGGTACGAAAAAGAAAGCGGTTTTCCCGCGCTGTATTTGTGCAGCCGATTGCATCAGGGCGGTTATTTGTGCTTTGTGTTTCCGCCGGAAAGTATTTTTTCCGCTGCGGCAAATGTGCCGCTTTTGTTTGCGGTTACCGACCGCTTCGGGCGCATATTCGGCGCGAACGCGGCGCTCTTTAGCGGTTCGTTCGGTAAGCTGAATAAAAATATGCTCGACCGCGGCAGTTTCCTGCTCTACGGCGGGCAGAATTTCTATGTCCGTAAGATTCCGCTCAAATACAATCAGCTGGAATTGTACACGGCAAAGGACGTGCAGGACATTTTCCGCATGTTTGCGGTGCTGACGGCGGCGGTGAGCGCCATCTTCCTTTTGATGATTGCGTTGATTTGGATAAGCGCGCACTTCATTGCGGACAAAAAGACGCGCCTCATCGACACGATTGTCCGCTCGTTCCAAAAGGCGGCGGCGGGCGACTTGCAGGAGCGGCTCGACATTTCGGGGCAGGAGGAATTTGAAATCATCGGCAAATCGTATAACTCGATGATTGAAAGCCTCCAGAATCTGATTAAAACGAACGAAGAGCAGATGCAGCAGGCGCTCACCTTGAATCTCAAACAGATGGAATCGCAATTCAACGCCCACTTTCTGTTCAATACGCTTGAAACCGTCCGCTTTATGAGCCGGCTCAACCCGAAGGCGGTTGAAACGATTGTCGTCTGCCTGTCGAAGCTGCTGCGCTACAGCATCACCGCAAGTAAAGAGACCGTAACGCTTGCGGAGGACATCAGTAACGTCAAGGATTACATTAACATTCTTTCGTACCGCTTCGGCGAACGGCTCCGGTGCGACATCAATCTGCCGCCGGAGCTGCTCGATTACATTGTGCCCAAATTGATTTTCCAGCCGATTGTGGAAAACAGCATCAAATACGGGCTGGAAGAAAGCGAGCGCATCCGCATCGAAATTACGGCGGAAAGCGGAGAGGACGAATTGCGCATCAAAATTGCGGACGACGGGCCGGGAATCGAAACGGAAACGCTGCGTAAGCTGCTCGACCGGATTTATGAAAACACGGCGGGGCCGCACATTGGGCTGTACAACGTGCATCGGCGGCTCTTTTTGATGTTCGGGAAACCGTATGGAATTACGATTGTCAGCACGAAAAATAAAGGGACGGAAGTTGAGCTGCACCTTCCGCGCATCAAGCGGACTGCATAGAACGGGGGCTTTCAATGTTCAGCGTTGTGATTGTTGAAGATGAAGACATCATCCGGCAGGGACTGGTACACGTTATCGACTGGCAGGCGATGGGATGCCGCGTGATCGGCTCGGCAGGGGACGGACTGGAAGGGGCGAAGATGATTTTGGCGCTGCGTCCCGACATTGTGCTCACCGATATTAAGATGCCGCGCAAAAACGGCATTCAAATGCTTGAAGAATGCCTTGAATCCCATCATTTTAAGGCGATTATTTTGACGAGCCATTCGGAATTCGATTACGCCCAAAAAGCCGTCAGCCTGCACGTGTTTGAATATCTATTGAAGCCGGTTGACGAAGAGGCGCTCAAAGCGACGGTGACGAAAATCCAACGGGAACTGGAAAGCGACGAAGGCTACATCAAGCGGCACAGTCTTTCCGCCGCCGGAGCGTTGCCGCTGCCGTTCGACATTAATGCGGCGGTAAAATCCTGCGCTTCGCATCAAGTCCGCACGGCGTTGAAGAAGATAATCGTCTCCTACACCGAACCGCTGAGCATTGCCGCCATTGCTGCGGAAATGGGCGTCAGCAAGGAATATCTTTCGAGAAAGTTTAAGGAATGTACCGGCCGCACTTTTACCGACATTCTGAACATGCACCGCATTGCCCGCGCCCTTGAGCTGCTGCAGGACGGCTGCTACCTCATGTACGAAGTCGCCGTCATTTGCGGTTTTTCCGAATACAAATATTTTTGCTCCGTGTTCAAACGCTATACCGGTAAAAGCCCCGGCGACGCTAAAAAGGAGCTGCTTGAGTGAACGGCAGCCGATGCGCTCGCGTTTTGCCCGCCGCGCGTGCGGGGCGCTCCGGATGCGGAAGCTGCACTCGCGTTTTGCCGCGCACGTGACTGCCGGCATTTTACGGGAGCGCGCTCCGTCGGCACACATATACGGTTGCAAATTCCGTTCCGGAGCTGGGGCTGCCGCGATAATCGGCGTAGGTTTCTATCCGGCGAAAACCTGCACGTGCGGCCGCCGCATGTAAAAAGCTTTTTCTGAGCGGCAAGAGCGGCGTTGTCCCTTTGTACTCCGTTCCGTCGCTCGTGTCCGTCAGCGAAAGGTCGAATAGGATTCCGCCGTCCGGAAGGAAGCGGTACGCGCGCCGGAAGATGAGATTTTCGGTTTCGATGATTCTAAAATCGATTGCGCGCTCTTTCAAAATCTTTTCGTAATTCAACAGCTCGAAGGTAAAGATGCCGCCGTCGTCGAGCATTTCGTACACGGCGGAAAAGAAATCGCAGACTTTTTGTTCCGTCGCAAGGTGCGGCACGGTGTTTCCGAAGCAGAGAACGCCGTGCGCGCGCCCCAGCGACGCGATTGCCGATACGTCCATCTGCCGGAACGATGCGGCCGCCGGAAATGCGGCGCAGTTTTTTTGCGCGCGTTCAATCATGCCGCGGCTTGCGTCAATTCCTGTGACGGAAAAGCCCCGTGCGCATAACGCGCGCACAAGGCCGCCCGTAGCGCAGCCTGCGTCGACGAGCCGCCCGCCGTCCGGTTCAAAGAGGCCGCCGACAAAGGCAACCAGTTCGCCGTCCGTCGGAAAAACGGCGTCGTAATGCGCGGCAAGCATATCATACGCGTTCATCGAATCTCCTTCCGGTAAGCCGCCGCCGATTCCGGATGCAGCCGCATTCGTCGTGCGCCGCAAAAGGCCGCGCGGCATTCCGGCATTCGGCCCGCCCGCGTTTGTTACGGAATGACGACATAGTAGCAGTCGGTATCGTTCGGCAGGAGGTTTCCGGCAAAGTCCTTGTTCCAGTAATTGCCTTTGGCGATGGCTTCGCTGAGGGTTGCGTCGGATTCATGCGAGTCCGGTTGCGCCGGTTGGCGCGTTCCGTCCCGTTGGTATGCGCCGGCCGGATTGAGCGCTCCGTCTCCGATTTTGATGATGTAGTTTCCGCCGCGGTACGAGCCGCCTTTTACGGCTCCGGTTACGGTGATGAGGTATTTTTCGCCGCTCCGCACTTCAAGAATGCACGAATCGAATACCGTTTTGTCCAGTTTCGTGATACTCGTCGGGCGCAGGGCCGTGCCGTCGATCCGCTCAACCGTCAGCACCGTGTCCGTCGGATCGGTACCGGCGTTATACTCAAAATTGCGCGTGGTGGAGATCGCCATGCTGTTCCGCGTAAATTCAAACGTATGTTCCACGTCGCGGTCGGTGCGCGGCGTATACGTCCACGACTGATAGGCGTTTTTGTAGTTTACGCCGATTTCGTATTCGACGCCGGTTTTAAGCCCGTGGAATTCAATGTAGCCGTTTTTTGTCGTTTGGCCGACCGCCGCGCAAAGGTTCGACTGTTTTTCATACAGCCAGACTTTGATATTCGGCAGCAGCTCATTGCGGCCGAATGTTCTGTCTTTGACCGTCAGCTTGAGCGCCTTTTCGGTGTACACTGCGCCCGGCTGCGGTAAACCGGCTCCGCTTGCGACCATGCGCGCCGCCTTCAAAACGTTTACGCGCCCATGTCCGTACCACTTTGAAAAACCATTCGCATCATATTGGCCGTATTCTTTGTCGTCCCGGTCGATTTTGTCGGCGGTTTTCTCCAAAACGGTTTTCAGCTGATACGGCGTCAACTCCGGCCGAATCGACAGAAGGTACGCCGCCGTTCCCGTGACAAAGGGCGCCGCCATCGAAGTGCCGCTGAGCCAGCGATACCCGCGTTTGACATCCGGACTATACCACGAATGCCACAACGTGCCGCCGTTGCTGCAGCTGGGGATGCTTTTGCCCGGCGCGCAGACGCTCATCCACGAACCGGCGTCGCTGAATTCCGCCCGCTTGTCGTACATGTTCGTCGCGCCGACGGATAAAACGCCCTGAAAGGCCGCCGGAAAAGCGGAGGTCGCCTTGCCTTCGTTCCCCATTGCGATGATGGGCAGCACATCGGCGGCCAGCGCGAAGTTTATCATTTCCAGCTCAAATACATTGAGGTCGTAGCCGCCGAGCGACATATTGACCGGCAGCGTTTTTTGCATGACTTTCGGATATTGCCGGATCCTTTGCGGCAAACCGGCAAAGACGGCGAGGTCTCGCGCGGCCGGCTCTTTTCTCAATTCTTTGAAGATGAGCGCTAAATCCGCAAGACAAGAATAAATGGCCACCGAATCGCCGCCGAAACCGAGCCCGCGGTATGCGATGAGCTTGGTGTTCGCGTGCGCAACCCCGCAAATCCCCTTGCCATTGTTCCCGACGGCCGCAATCGTGCCGGAACAGTGGGTGCCGTGTCCGACATCGTCCCAGTTTTCGCCCGGCTCAATGACGGTAATGTTCTTCAACGGAGCAGTGTCGCCCATTTTTATCGACGCTTTTGAAAAAAGGATGATCGACTCTCCCTTTTCGTCGAAAAAATCTTCGTGCAGCATATTGGTGCCGGTATCGATAATCGCAGCGAGCGTCGGGTGCTTCGCTTCTTTCCCGTCATATTCCTTGAACGCTTCAAGCGCATGGGTTACGGTCAGCCCCCAGTCGAGCATATCGGCGGTCGGATCGTCTTTCAAATCGCCGTCCTGCGTTGCCGTCGGCCGAATGCCGTGCGGAACGGCATCTACCGTTTGCGGCGGAGGAACTGTATGATCGGCCTGCGCGTAAACGACGCCGCTGCAATCGGCAAGCTGTGCGCGGAACGCGGCCGCATCCGTTTCCGTTTTCACCAGATAATAGGTGTACCCGTTATGGAGCGTGAAGGTGTATTCAACCTGCCCGCCGAGCGCGGTAAATGTTTCGGAATCAAAATCGTCCGCCGTTTTTACAATCGAATAGCCCTGCCGAATCCGCTCCGGCGCAGTGTCTTCCGGCAGGCGGCCGCGCGGATAGTCGTGCGGAACGGACGGAACGTTTTCCGCCTGTCCGGGCGACTGTTTTGCGGGCGTGTCGGCGTTGCCGCCGTTTACCCCGAGCGCACAACCGCTCATCAGCGCGCCGAGCGCACAGCAATAAAAAAATCTCTTCATCGGTTGTCTCCCTGAAAAAATAAAAGGCGCGGAGCTGCTTTTCGCGTTGTCCGCGCGCCCGCCGCGCTTTTCCGTGCGGCGGGAAGTCGTTTTGTCCGCAGCCGCAGCCGTTCCCAAGCTGCGTCGGCTGCGTGAAAGTCCTATTGTTTGATAGTTGTGATAATAGACTTCAGGGATTTGTGCGTCCCATCCGGAATGAGCGGAATGCGCTTCTTCAAGTCTTTGGTGTCATAGATAACCGTAAAATCGGCATGAACGCACCCGTTTTCTTTGTAGATTTTGCACGATGACGCCGGAAGCCACACTTTTACGTCTATCACCTTACCCTTATCATTACTGTTTTTATCGTATGTTAAAACGTTTCCTTCTTTGCCTTCTTCCGTAGAAAGCGAAATCGTTTTGTCGGCATTTTGAGTGAGCTTTAGCCCCTGAAAGCTGTAGGACATATCGACTTGCATCCCGTCATATCTTGTTTTTGATGATCGAATAAGCCATTGATTTGTGGTATCTGTATACTCGATGGTTACTTGCTCCGCGTACGGGCCGTGTTCATTTCCGTCCATATAGGTGTGGTTGGAGCCTGTATATTTTCCCTTAATTTCTTCCGTTGAAAGCGGCTCGTAGTTTTTCGGGATAAATTTATTTTCGTCCGCGTTGTTGCCGCACGAAGTGAACGCCGCAAGCGTAAGCAGCGCTAAAACCGGCAGCATACCGGCCGCACAAAAAAAGCGGCGTACCGTGCCGCAATGATAAGAACTGCGCATTTTTCCTCCATAAAAATACTGCCCGCCGGATTGCGGGCAGCGGAATCGGCCGCCGCTCACACTGAAGATCGGCATGAAGCGGTCGCCATTGCTTATTGAACTTTCCGGGCGGTAACCGGCGCCGGCGTTGCGCCGGAAGCGCCGACCTGTATTTCAAGCTCGGAAACGCCGTAGTAGAGCCGGTGACCGGTTCGTTTGCTGGTGATGGCCACCTGCACTTTGCAAGACTTCCCGACCGGAACGCCTGCAAGCGGAATAGTCATCGGCAAGCCGGAAACCGGAACATTATCTTGCCGACTGTAGATAACCGTTTCTCCGGCGTTTGCGTAGGTTGCGCTATAGTCATACACGAATATGTCGAGCGTGCATTCTTCCGGCAGCGTCTGCAGCGGAATGCGGTTATCTTCGACCCGTACTTCCGCATTGACGTTTGCAGTCGGAATGGTGTTGCCGGTAATGACAATCGGAATCGCCTTAACCGCAACCGGAACGAAGTTGTTGTCATACCCGATAACCATAAGATCGCGCATACCGTTCGGAAGCTCTTTGATCGCTTCAAAATTCGCCGTAAACGTTGTCGGAGTTCCCTTCGCCTGCGTCCAGAATTTGAATTGTTCGGCAATCGGAAACGCGGATGCGCCGACATATATGGACGTAATGCGGCCTTCCGGATTGGTAAAGGTTCCGCTCACCGTATACCCCGACCGGTATTGCTGCACATCGATTACAGTATTTTTCCGCACATTGAGCGTCAGCTCCGCCGGCGGGTATTTTTTTACCGTTAGCTCGTAGACCTTTTTGTCTCCGTTTGATGCAACAACTTCGATTTTTTTCACTGAACTGTCCGGCAGGTCAAAGAAGTAATTGGCCGTTGAACCGCCCCAGCCGGTAATCTGCGCTGCCGGGTCAAGCGGCTCCGCTTTTACCAAGATATCTTTTGCATACGACGGAACCATTACCGTGTATTGGAGTACGTCCGCCGAAAATGTTTTATTGAGGTGCGCCTGACGGAACGCAATGCCGACGTAGTGGCTGACTTCGAGCGTTTTCAGGCGCGCTTCTCCCTTACCCGTGCCGGAAGGCTTTTTAATCGCAAGGTAGAAAACCGCTTCATGGCCGAATCCGGTAAACGCGGACGACGTTACCGTCAGCTCCACCCGCGTAGCGCCCGATTTCAACAGCGGCACCGTAAACGAATCGGTGAACGCGGCGGGCGCGGTCATTTGAATTTCGTCAACTTCAACCTCTTTCAGCTTGCCGTTTTTATCCTTTACGGTTTTTTTGACTTTTACGAGCCTGTCGTAAGCGATTTTCATCGTCGTCGATTCCGGAAATTCCGGTTTTGCAGTTATCACCGTTTCCGTTGCCGCAGCATCCGCCCACGTTTCAAGACTTTTCGATTTTACCGGACCGGGATCATTTTTATAGGCGGAAAAGAAATCCGCAAGTCCCGTGCCGGAGAATGCAATGAGTTCGGCGCTGCCTTTCGACTTGGTCGCTTTGACCGTATACGTCTTTTTTGTGCGGGCGTCGGGCGCCGTTACGGTTATCTCAAACGTGTTTTCGCCGAATTGAAAATCCGTGCCGCTAAAAGCCTTTTCCTTACCGGTCGCAAGTTCCCACTGTCCGCTCCGCGTTTTGACGGAAATGTGCGCGTCTTCAGCCTTCGCCGTCGCCGTAATTGCAAACTGATCGCAGATCGGGCTGACTGTACACGAATAAGCGAGGGTTGCCGGATTAAAGTCCGCCGGTTTTTCCGTCAGATAGTCGCTATTGGCGATGCCGCCCTGCTGCGGGTGAAGTTTTAAGTCTTTCAGAGAAGCGTCGCTTGACGCGTCCGGCTTCGCCTTCGTGACGGTGATTGTATATACAAAGTCGGTATTCGGCGCGTCCTCCACTTCCGTTTCGACCTTAATGACGTTTTTGCCGACTGCAAGCGTGTACGGGCCGTTGCCTTTGCGGACGCGTATACCGCTTGCGGCTTCTGCGACAACCGCTACTGCCGCGACGTCGGACGGAACGGCTGCGGTGTAGGACGTTCCGGTCGGCGCGAAGGCCGGAGACAGATCTATTTCTTTGCCGTTCGCCGTTAATTTCAGCGATTTTAAGTACGGGCTTCCCGCCTGCGGTCTTTGGCAGGTAATGAGAAGGTCATATTTGGCTTCTCTCCCTTGATTTTTCACAACGAGCTTGAGAGTTTTCTGCTCTCCGTACTTTGTAAATGTCAGCTGTTCTTCTTTCTTCTGTTTGCCGTCGATCAAAACGGTCGCCTTAGCGTCATTCGGAACAACGGCAACGGTAACCGGCGTGTTCGTTTTCGAAACAGAACAGGAATATGCGTTTGAGGCCGCGTCAAAGGCCGCTTCGATTGCCGTGTCTGCGGCCTTCACCGTTACGCGCTGAATACCGACAACTTCGTCGCTGAAGTCTGCCGTAAGCGTGCATTCCTTCGTTTCTTTTCCCTTGCTTACGACGATCTTAATGGCATTGCTGCCGACCTTTAGGTCGACCATCTTCGTGCGGGTTTTGACGCCATCGATTGTAACCTTCGCATCCGCCGGCTCCGGAGTTACCTGTACGGTTATTTTTGCGGACGTAACTTTTACCGTGAACTCAGGCATTGCGCCGTCGACCTTGTATGTTTTTTTGTCGCCGGAAACTTCCAGCGTCTTAATCGTCAACGCCGGCGTATCCTGCGGCGTCTGCGGATTCTGAGCAGGCGAGTTGCCCCCCAGATCGCAGCCGGCCAGCGCAACAAACGCCCCCGCCGATAACGCAAAAAACAATTTGAAAAATTTGTTCATAAGAACCTCCCATAATATAAAATGAGCTGAATTATATGTACCATCCATTTTGAACGCCGCCGCTCGCGCCAAACCGGCAGCATTCCGTATAACACATCCGTCATCTCCCGAAAGCCAGCTGCTTTTGCGGCAAGCCGCATTCAGTACCGGCTCGCAAAGTGGGAGCCGGAGCGCGTGGGGTTCCGCGATGCCCGTGCGTTTTGCCAGTAGTAAGCGGGTGCTAACTCAAGATGAGGCGCATTTTAGTTAAAAGCAACGGCGGCTGTCAATGAGCGCAGGAGCGGTGCACATATAATGGAAAGGAAACGTATAGTAAGGGTGCAGGATGCGGGAAATAGGACATTGGCACGGCAAGCGGCAGTGAGGTTTCTCCACCGGTAAGCGAAGGGCGCTTGTTCCTTCCGCACAGCACGGTGGTCGGTCTGCGGGCGGTTAGTGCCGACTCGCGCGTTTTTTTCAGCTGCCGCTGTTGTCAGCGAGCGAGAGTTTCCTGTTAGCTGCACACTGTTTCCTCGTACGCTGCGTATTGAGCGAAGCTGGCGGACAGCTATGTCGACGACTTTCTCGGTAGCTCCCGGCTCCGTGCGTTTTGCTAGTAGTAAGCGGGTGCTAACTCAAGATGAGGCGCATTTTAGTTAAAAGCAACGGCGGCTGTCAATGAGCGCAGGAAAGGTGCATATATAATGGAAAGGAAACGCGTAGTGAGGGTGCAGGATGCGGGAATTAGGACATTGGCACGGCAAACGGCAGTGAGGTTTCTCCACCGGTAAGCGAAGGAGTTGCTTCCATGCGGCTCTCGGCGAGTAGTTAGTGCCACCTCCGCTGTCGTCTGTCCACGCGGTTCCTGCGATGCCCGCACAGGGGATGCCACCGGTAAAGCGGGAGGTGCTTGTTCCTTCCGTGCAGCACGGTGGGCGGCCTGCGGGCGGTTAGTTCCAGCCCGTGCGGAGTTCCTTTGCTGCCGCTGTTGTCAGCGAGCGCGAGTTTCCTGTTAGCTGCACGCGATCTCCTCGGATGCCGCGTATTGGGCGGAGCGACGAGCAGCTATGTCGGATACTTTTGTAGTAGCCTCCGATGCCTGCGCGTTTTGCCAGTAGTAAGCGGGTGCTAAGTCAAGATGAGGCGCATTTTAGTTAAAAGCAACGACAGCTGTTAATGAGCGTATATAATGGAAAGGAACCGTGTAGTGAGGATGCGGGATGTAGGACATTGCGCGGCAAACGGCAGTGAGGTTTCTCCACCGGTAAGTGAAGGTGTTGCTTCCATGCGGCGCGGTGAGCAGTTAGTGCTGCCCCCGCTGTCGTCTGTCCACGCGGTTCCTGCGATGCTCGCACAGGGGGGCCACCGGTAAAGCGGTAGGCGCTTGTTCCTTCTGCACAGCACACAGGTCGGTCTGCGGGTGGCTAGTGCTGGCTCGCGCGGTTTTTCTTCTGTTGCCGCTGTTGTCAACTAGCGCGAGTTTCTTATTAGGCTGCACGCTGTCCCCTCGTACGCTGCGTATTGAGCAAAGCTGGCGGACAGCTATGTCGACGACTTTCTCGGTAGCTCCCGAACCCGTGCGTTTTGCAAGTAGTAAGCGGGTGCTAAGTCAAGATGAGGCGCATTTTAGTTAAAAGCAACGGCGGCTGTCAATGACCGTAGGAAAGGTGCATATACAATGGAAAGGAAACGTATAGTGAGGGTGCAGGATGTAGGACATTGGCGCGGCAGATGGCAGTGAGGTTTCTCCACCGGTAAGCGAAGGCGTTGCTTTCATGCGGCGCGGCGAGCAGTTAGTGTCGCCCCCGCTGTCGTCTGTCCTCGCGGTTCCTGCGCAGGGGGTGCCACCGGTAAGCGGGAGATGTTTGTTCCTTCCGTGCAGCACGGTGGTCGTTCTGCGGGCGGTTAGTGCTGGCTCGCGCAGTTTTCCTCTGCTGCTGTTGTTGCCAGCGAGCGTGAGTTTCCTGTTAGCTGCATACGGCTCCCTCTGCTGCTGCGCATTGAGCGAAGTTGGCGGGCAGCTATGTTGACTGCTTCTACGGCAGCCTCCGATGCCCGTGCTTTTCTGCCGGTAGTAAGCGGGGCTAACTCAAGATGAGGCGCATTTTAGTTAAAAGCAACGGCGGCTGTCAATGAGCGTAGGAAAGGCGCATATACAATGGAAAGGAAACTCGTAGTGAGGGTATAAGATGAGGGAAATAGGACATTGGCTCGGCAAGCGGCAGTGAGGTTTCTCCACCGGTAAGCGAAGGCGTTGCTTTCATGCGGCGCGGCGGGAGATTAGTGCTGGTTGCCGCTGTCGTCTGGTGGCGCAGGTTGCTTGCTAGCTGCACTCGGTTCTCTTTGCTGCCGCGTATTTGGCGAAGCTGGTGGGCAGCCATGTCGGCTGCCTTTACGGCAGCTCCCGATACGCGTGCAGGTGTTGCCTCCGGTAAGCGGGGGCCTGTGTGATTCCCCCGTGTTTTGCCAGTAGTAAGTAGATGCTAACTCAAGAGGATTCTCATTTTAGTTAAAACTAACGGTAGCTGTCCATGAGCGTAGGAAAGTGCAATAAAAGTGCGCATACATCATGGACAGAAAACACATAGTGAGGGTACAGGATGCAGGAAGCTATGCCGGTCACTTTCGCGGTAGCTCCTTGTTCCTTCCGCCCAGCGAGCCGTTTGGTCTGCGGGCGGCTAGTGCCGATCCGCGCGAGTTTCCTGTTAGCTGCACGCGGTTTCCTCGTATGCCGCGTATTGAACGAAGCGGCGAGCAGCTATGTCGGCTACTTTTGCAGCAGCTCCCGATGCCCGTGCGTTTTGCCAGTAGTAAGCGGATGCTAACTCAAGATGAGGGCATTTTAGTTAAAAGCAACAGCGGCTGTCAATGAGCCACGGAAATCAATTTTTGCCTAATACGGTTAATAAATCGTACGGGTTCATAAGAGCGCGGAACATAATGTTGTTCAAAGGCAGCTTTGACCCCGTTTCTCGCTTGTATATACGGATGAGGTTGAGCGCTGTCTTGCGCAGCATGTTCAAATTCTGCTGTATGGTTTTACTCTGGATTCTGCATCTATCCTCATCAAAGAGTACATCCAAAAGCCAGTGCATCGATTCTACCGACCATTCCATTCTTGCATGATGGAGCAATTCCTCTGCACTCAACACTCTACTTGAAATATAATAATGCCATTCATCCGTCACGCCTTTACTCGTCTCAAATCGCCTAGCACGGCACCGATACATTAGACTTGTTCGGTAACTTCGCTGTCGAACAAGTCTGCAAGTTTTAAATCGCATATAATAGTACAATTTAAAACATCGTATTTCAAGGTAACCTGTTCTGAAACTGAAGTTTCCGAACAGGTTTGTTTGAGAATCGGCTATTCTCTGCCGCCGGGGTGCCATCCGACATCATCGCTCGTATACGCGCTTCAACTTTCTATCCGTCCATGTCCCTTTTCTGTTTGACTAATGCTATCCATCATTGCACGCAGCTTTTCATCCTGAACATACTGTGCTCTGTCATTCATCAGTTCTTTCTGATTACCCTTCGATAGTCTGCTTTTGCCTGAACGATCGCCCTGGCAGTCTCTCTTTGGCAGTTCAATGCGTCGGCAACGACCATACAGCCGGAAATGTCGAGTTCTTTTATAAATTCCGATACCGCTGGTATGTCGTTACGCTTTGCCTCTACCGTCTTTTGAGCAAGACTCAGTCCTAATTCCCCTATTTGTGCACTGACAATGTGTAAGGGACTATCATACTTTTTCATCTTTCCAGTCGAGCGGATTTCTTTTCCGTCTATGGCAATGATCAATGCCTTTTTTCTCTTCTTCTTTCTCAAATTTTGCGGCAAGCTGCGGTACGATAGAAGCAATCCATTGTTTCATACATTGATTAAGCGATTGAGGGGGGGGGGGGGGGGGGGGGGCCACAGAACAGGACAGCCAAACACAACAAAAAAAAGAGTGTCTGTTTTTAAAAAAATTTTTCTCAAAAAAAACATGTAACATATCAGTTTG
>CAUTZW010000043.1:0-23509 GCA_963543045.1 uncultured Treponema sp. | reverse complement strand
CGGTACGCTTCTGTCGAGGAAACGAGTGATGCGATTTTATAAGGAAAGTGGGTATGGCTAAGATCAATTTCATCCGCCAGACTTGCCTCTGCCTGCGCGCGGTCAGTGAACTCGGTTGGTGGTAGGCGCAAGGCGCCGCAGACTGCCGACAAAGCTTTCTCTTACCCGCCGAGCCGCGACCGGGGAGCTCGGTGGTAGCACTCAAAAGGCGCGGAGCCACGGAAATCAATTTTTGCCCAGTCGGCCTAAATTAAGAAGATAAACTGCTATCCTGTCCGTATGAGGTGGGAAGAATTAGAAGATGCACTTGAAGTGCTTGAAACAGAACGGGAATACGATGGGTATTTTTGCAGCATAAAAGATGCGGTTATCATCGTGATTTTGGGAAGCCTGTGCGATTTGCAAAGTGTGAAGAAAATACATGCGTGGGCAACAACCGCGCATGTCAAAACATTTTTGACAGAAACATTTGGCATCAAACGAATACCATGTTATTGGTGGCTGTTAAGCCTGCTCGCTCTGGTAACCCCTGAATCGCTTAATCAGTGTATAAAGCAATGGGTCGCTTCTATTGTACCGCTGTACCGCAGCTTGCCGCAAAATTGGAAAAGAAGAAGAACAAAGTAAGAAAAAGAAACCATTGACCATTGCCATAGACGGAAAAGATGAAAAAATACGATAGCCCTTTACACATTGACCGTGCACACAAATAGGGGAGTTTGGCCTTAACCTTGCGCAAAAAACGGTAGAATCAAAGAGTAACCAGATACCTGCGGTACCGGAATTGATAAAAGAACTTGAAATTTCCGGCAGTATGGTCGTTGTCGACGCATTGAACTGCCAAATAGAGACAGTCAAAGCAGTCGTTGAGGCAAAAGCAGACTATTTGCTGAGTGTGAAGGGTAAGAACAGTATGTTCAGGATGAAAAGCTACGTGCAACGATGGACAGCGTTACCCGAACGGAAAAAGGCATGGACGGATAGAAAGGCGAAGTGCATATACAAGTGGTGATGTCGGATGGCACCCGGGAGGGCGAGAATGGGCGGCTCTTCAATGTATTGGTGCAGTACATACGCGATTTGAGACGAGTAAAGGCGTGACGGATGAATGGCATTACTATATTTCAAGTAAAGTGTTGACTGCAGAGGAACTGCTTCACCATGCAAGAACGGAATGGTCGGTAGAATCGATGCACTGGCTTTTGGATGTGCTCTTTGATGAGGATAGATGTAGGGTTCAGAGTAAAAACATACAGCAGAATTTGAACATGCTGCGCAAGACAGCACTCAATCTCATCCGCATATACAAGCAGGAAGCAGAGTCAAAGCTGCCTTTGAATGGTATTATGTTCTCATAAACCTGTACGATTTTATTAACTGTCCTCGGTAAAAATTGATTTCCGTGCACATTGACAGGAAATACTCATTCTAGTAATATAAAAAAATAGGGCGGTTAGCTCAGCTGGGAGAGCACCTGGTTTACACCCAGGTTGTCGGGAGTTCGATCCTCTCACCGCCCAAACTATTTGACTTTAGTTAATATCCTTACCACAATCAGAAACTGCACCGGCGTTCCACATATGCTTTCTGAAAACAAATAACATACTGAGAAACAAGAACGACAAGCGAATAAAGCACTGTGCATCATCAGTGCAAAGGCTATCTGCATACAGATGTTGCGGCAATATTAGGTGCTTTTATATAGATAATTCAGAAGGGGACTTGGATTTGCCTCCACAATGTAATGGCGTTCTGACAAAGCTCCTACATGTCACCATAAGAAAATACCTGCACCCGTACATTTTCTTGCATCTCGCTCATCCATATTTGGAAATCGATGAACGATACTTGCGAATTTGCCTACTTCTGCGTTGTGCCGTTTTACAATAACAAAATTAATAAAGAGAAGGCTTTAGAAATTAAGATATTCGGCACTATAGAGTCGTATGAGCTAGGAAGAATGAAAAGTCGCACGTGAAGTGATTGAAACAGAACGGAAGACGGATACTTTTGCAGCAGAAAAGATGCCACTATCGCCGTAATTTGAGGAAGCCCCCCAACGCATACGAATCTTCTGCGAGTTTGCAGCAAAGAAAACCCGCGCGTGACAGACAGAGGTCTTCCGACCATTCAACCGCCCGCTTCCCCGCCTGCACATACATACTTCCACCGAGTGTTCCACCAATAAAACCTCGGGCGGCTATAAGTGATTGAGCAAGCTTCGAAAAATAGAAACTTATAGCAGACGGTAAAGTTATTATATCTTTCAAGTCCCATCCATCACGCACACGCCTCCTCAGCGAGTTTATCGAAAGGAAACCGCGAACTTGCATACAAAGCCATTTCGTCACCCAAACGCCCATTTCTCCCACCCAACGCATACGAATCTTCTGCGAGTTTGCAGCAAAGAAAACTTGCGCATGACAGACAAAGCCTTTCCGCCATTCAACCGCCCGCTTCACCCTCCGCCGCGCACGCATTCTAATATCCGGCAGAGATTTTCCGCAAAGAAAAATTACGCATGACAGACAAAGCCCTTCCGTCCATTCAACCACCCGCTTCTCCGTCTGCCGCGTGCACGCACAGAAATCTCCAGCGAGCGTTCCGCAAAGAAAACACGGGGGCGCACAGATAAAGTCCTTCCAACAATTCAATCATCTATTCCCCGTCCTCCACACATACGACTCTCCAGCGACTTCACAGCAAAGAAAACCCGCGCGTGACAGACGGGGGTCTTCCGTCCATTCTGTCGCCTATTCCCTGTCCACTACGCAGGCAAATCTCCAGAGAGCTTGCTGGGAAGAAAATGCGGGGAGAGAGAATAAAACCTTTCCGCCATTCAACCTCCCGTGTCTCCCGAGCGCACATACGACTCTCAAGCGAGTTTGCAGCAAAGAAAACCCGCGCGTGACAGACAGAGGTCTTCCGACCATTCAACCGCCCGATTCTCCCTCCGCCACACACGATTCTCCGGCGACTTTGCAAAGAAGCAAACCCAGACGTGCAGTTAAAAGCCCCTGCCATCACTCAAGCCCCCATCTCCCCTCCACCACACATACAAATCTCCAACGAGTTTGCAGTCATGGAAACGCAACCGGACAGGTTGGCCGCACAAGCAAATCCACCCCGTCCATTCAATCACCCGCTTCCCCGCCTGCACAGACATACCTCCAGCGATCTTTCCGCAAAGAACCCTCGTAAGTACAGCCTAAGTCCTTCCGGCCATTCCGTCGCCAGTTTCTCCCTCCGCTGCGCACGCATACTAATCTCCGTCAGGTTTATCGCAAAGAAAACTCAAGCGTGCAGGCAAGACCCCGCCATTCAACCGCCCATTTCTCCCGCCCAACGCATGTAACTCTCCAGCAAGTTTGCCGTCACAAAGACTCGAGCATGCAGGCACTCCCCCTTCCGGCCATTCCGTCGCCGGTTTCTCCATCCGCTGTGCACACAAATCTCCAGTGACTGTTCCGCGAAGAAAACGCAAATCCACATCTTCATTCAGCCACCCCCATCTCCCCTCCACCGTACATACGAATCTTCTGCGAGTTTGCAGCCATGAAAACGCAAACGGGCAGGTTGACCGCACAGGCAAAGCCCTCCCGTCAGCCGCTCCATTGAAAAAAGTTGACTTGCTTTTAGAAGAGTATTTACTCCCACCCCGCACGCCTTTCGGAGCCTTGAAGAAAGCGCGGGAAAAGAATAGTATCCAGCCCATAAGGAAAGGTGCGATATGAGTAAATCGAACAAACGTTTTTCAATCCAAAAGAAATTGATTTTTATTTTCGGATGTTTGCTGGTTGCCGCAGTTGCAATTGAGATTCTGTTGGCTGTACGCACTGCGCGGACGGCTGTTATGGAGAAGGTTGAAGCGCAGCTGGTCGACAAGGCGGAAGATGTCGCTGGAATTGTGGACGGACGGGTGGAAGCGCTCTTTCAATTTATTGAAGGGATTGCCCGGATGCCGATTTTGCGGGACGGCGCGCTGACGTTTCAGGAAAAGACGGCAAGTCTGGTGCAGGAGGCGTCGCTCCGCAGTGAAGTTGAATATTTTGCGTTATGCGACATGAACGGGATGCGCTATGCGCCGGAAGGCGATGTTCGGGATGTATCTTCGAAGGATTGGTACCGTGCGGCCGCAAGCGGCAAACGTTTTCTGAGCGAACCGCGTATTTCCTCGCAAACGAAGAAGTTGCAGCTCCTTTTTTCCGTTCCGATTTACAGCGAATCGAACTCGGTCATCAGCGTACTGCTGGTTGCCGTTTCAGGTTACGAGCTGTGCACTTACGTCAAAGATATTAGTGTCGGAAAGACCGGCTACTGCTATATTATCGATCCGAACGGCACTGTTGTCGCGCACCGCGACACAAAGATTGTCGAAAGTTTGGGCAATTCGCAGCAGCTTGCGCAGAAGAATCCGGCGTTTACCTCTCTTGCCGCATTTGAAAAGCGGGCGTTGAGCAATTCGGCCTCGGCGGTTGACTATTACACCTACAACGGTTTGTCGAATATCGCATCCCATGCCCTGATGCGCACAACCGGCGGGACGGTTGTTGTAAAAGCTCCGGAAAAGGAATTTACCGGCACGGTCGATCACCTGCGGAGCGCGATGCTCTTGCTCGGAACGCTCGTTCTGATCGGCGCGCTGGCCGTCGTCTACTTTACCGCCCGCAATATGGTGCGGCCGCTCCATCATGTTGTAAAGGCATTGCAGAATATTGCGCAGGGCGAAGGCGACTTAACGGTGCGGCTGCCGCAGTCGGGAAACGACGAAGTTTCGGAGCTTTCGGCATATTTTAATCAAACGATTGAAAAGATCGGCGCGTCGGTGAAGGCGATCAGCGATACCTCCGGCGCAATGGAGTCGCTGGGAGACGAACTTGCGTCGAACATGACGGAAACCGCGAGCGCACTCAATGAAATCAGCGCAAATATCGACGGCGTAAAGGAACAGGCGCTGTCGCAGGCTGAAAGCGTCGGCGCCACAGCGGGAACGGTGGATAAAATCATCCGCACTATCGACCGGCTTGACGGCAGCATCGAAAAGCAATCAGCGAGCGTCGTGCATTCATCCGCATCGGTTGAGCAAATGGTCGCAAATATTGCCTCGATAACGCAATCGCTTGAAAAGAGCGACGCGATGGTCAAAACGCTTGCCGACGCCACTTCGGAAGGCAAACGGACGCTCATCGAATCGAATACCGTAACGAAAGAAATTGCGGAAGCGTCCGGCGGGCTGCTTGAAGCGTCGAGCGTCATTCAAAATATCGCGAGCCAGACGAATCTTCTGGCGATGAATGCGGCCATTGAAGCCGCTCACGCCGGAGAAGCGGGCAAAGGATTCGCCGTCGTTGCGGACGAAATCCGGAAACTTGCCGAAGAATCCAGCGCGCAAGGCAAAGCGATCACCGATACGCTCAGAAAATTGAGCGACGAAATTGCAGGGCTTTCCGCCGCATCCAAAACCGTCGAAGATAAATTCAACGCCATCTTCCAACTGTCCGAAAATGTCCGCGGCATGAGCTCCGAGCTGACCTCCGCGATGAAAGAACAGGAGAACGGCAGCCGCGAGGTATTGAGTGCCATCAAAACAATCAGCGCGGCAACTGCGGAAGTCAAAGACGGTTCGCACGAAATGCTTATCGGCGGTAAGGGAGTTGCAAACGAAATGCAAAAACTTGACCGGCTGACTTCCGTCATAAAAGAAAGTATGAATGAAATGTCCGCCGGCGTTATGCAAATCAACCGCGCCGTACACGAAGTCAAAGAGCTTGCCGGCAAAAACAAAGAGAGCATCGAAGGGCTGGCAGCGGAAATGCGGAAATTCAAGGTATAATAATAGAAGAAAACAGCGTTACCGCGCAGGAAAACCATTCGGTAATTTGATTCCCGACAAGTAAAAGCAGCCTGTTTCGACAGGTTGCAAAACATCGGAATGTTTTGTAGTGTATCGCAATAATCAGCGTGGAGGTGATTAGATGAAATTTGATTCGGAAAAATTTAAGGAAAGTCTTTCCGCCCGTTTAAGACGGCAGTACGGTAAAGATATTTCGCAGGCAAATAAACACGATCTTTTTGATGCCGTTTCCGCTTCTGCAATGGAACTTATCATGGAAAATTGGATGAAAACTCGCCATGAATATGAGAAAGGTTCCGTGCGGCAGCTGTATTATTTGTCGGCGGAATTCCTTATGGGGCGGGCGTTGAGCAACAATCTTATCAACGCCGGCATTGCCGATCAGGTAAAAGATATTCTCAAAGAAATGAACATCGACTTCAACATGATTGAAGATGAAGAGCCGGACGCCGGACTTGGTAACGGCGGACTCGGCAGACTTGCGGCCTGTTTTATGGACAGCCTTGCGACGCTCGACTATCCGGGACACGGCTACGGCATCCGCTACCAATACGGTATGTTTGAGCAGCGGATTGAAAACGGCTACCAAGTCGAACATCCCGATAACTGGCTGGCGCACCGCGATCCGTGGGAAATGAAGCGCAGCGACCTTGCGGTAACCGTTAAATTCGGCGGCAACATTGCATACGGCACAACGCCTGACGGACGGCCGCGCTTTTACATCGAAAACGCCGAAGAAATTACCGCAATCCCGTATGATATGCCGATAGTCGGATTTGATACCGGCACAGTCAACACGCTCCGCCTGTGGCAAGCGTCTTCGCCGAACGGCTTTGATTTGCAGCTTTTCAACAACATGGATTATAACCGCGCCGTCGAACGGCAAAACAGCGCGGAAAATATCAGCCGCGTCCTGTACCCGAACGATTCCGGCCCGAGCGGTAAGGCGCTCCGCCTCAAGCAGCAGTACTTCTTTTCGTCGGCGAGCTTGCAGGACTTAGTGCGCCATTATGTTTCCGATTACGGCACGGATTTTTCAAAATTCGCCGCACTCCACGTGATTCAGCTCAACGATACGCATCCGGTTGTTGCAATTCCTGAGTTGATGCGCATTTTGATGGACGATTACAACATCGGCTGGGACGAAGCATGGGCGGTCGTGACCAAAACCTTTGCCTACACGAACCACACGATCATGGCGGAAGCGCTTGAAAAGTGGCCGATCGATATTTTCCAAGGGCTTTTGCCGCGCATCTATCAAATCGTTGAAGAAATTAACCGGCGCTTCCTCATCGACCTGCGCCAGCTGTTCCCGAACGATTATGAACGCTACGGCAGAATGT
The DNA here is from genome assembly GCA_963543045.1 of uncultured Treponema sp. GTDB lineage: Bacteria > Spirochaetota > Spirochaetia > Treponematales > Treponemataceae > Treponema_D. The sequence goes on along the minus strand of CAUTZW010000043.1, from coordinate 16,312 downwards.
CCATCATCAACAACGGCAAAATCTACATGGCGTGGCTTGCAATCCATGCGTGCTTCAGCGTGAACGGCGTTGCGGAGCTGCACACCAAGCTGCTCAAAACGAAGGAGCTCAAGGATTGGTTCGAGCTGTACCCGAAAAAGTTCAACAACAAGACGAACGGCATCACGCAGCGCCGCTGGCTTTTGTGCGCAAACCGTGAGCTTTCCGCATTTATCACGGAGCGGATCGGGCACGGCTGGGAAAAAGATTTGTCGAAACTCAAGGGGCTTGAAAAGTTTGCGGATGACGACAAGAGCTTGAAGGAACTTATTGAAATCAAAAAGAACAATAAGCACAAACTTGCCGAATACCTCAAGCACGCGCAGAACGAATTTTTGGATCCCGACAGTATTTTCGACGTGCAGGTAAAGCGTCTGCATGAATACAAACGCCAGCTGATGAATATTCTGCATATTATGTACGTGTATAACCGGCTTTTGGAGGATTCGTCGTACAATCCGGTGCCGCGCACCTTTATTTTCGGCGCGAAGTCGGCATCCGGCTACCGCCGCGCCAAGTCAATCATCAAGCTCATCAATACGGTTGCGGATCGGGTGAACAACGACCGCCGCGTAAAGGGCAAAATCCGCGTAGTCTTTGTGGAAAATTACCGCGTCAGCCTTGCAGAACGGATTTTCCCGGCGGCGGATGTTTCGGAGCAGATTTCAACGGCGGGCTTGGAAGCGTCCGGTACGTCCAACATGAAGTTTATGGTAAACGGCGCGCTCACGCTCGGCACGATGGACGGCGCAAATATTGAAATTGTCGAAGAAGCAGGTAAAGACAATGCGGTGATTTTTGGTTTGAATGCGGATCAGATTATTGAAATCGAAAAAAATCATTCGTACAATGCGCAAGAATACCTTGACCGCAATCCTGCGTTGGCAAAGGTCGTTGCGCAGCTTGTTGACGGCACCTACGATCCGACTCATCAACTGTTCAAGGAGCTGCATGATTCGCTGGTGTACGGCGTGGAAGGGCAGCGCGCGGATATTTTCTATGTGCTTGCCGACTTTGATGCGTATTGCAAGGCGCAAGAGAAAATTGACGCGCTGTACCGCGATAAGATGCAGTGGGCAAAAATGTGTCTGATCAACATCGCAAACAGCGGCAAATTCTCTTCAGACCGCACCATCGAAGATTACGTCAAAGATATTTGGCGCCTGAAGAAACTCGTTCGTCCTACAGAAAAATAACGTTATAGGTCGGCTGCGGGAATCGCTCCGGCAGTCGGTAATATTTCTGTGCAGCCCGTAAAAGTTTGCGGGAAATGCCTGCTCTATGGGGCGGTGAGCAACGGTACTTGCTGGCGGACGCTTCCGCATATCGCAGGCTTTTCCGGCAGGCCGCGAACGAGCAACGAACAAACGAGCGGCGGAAGCACTCCTTTGAGGCAAGCTTGCATAAAAGCGCGGCGGATGGAAATGAGCTTCCGTCAAAGCGGGTTGGCTTATGGCAGTCCGCTTTATTTTTTTAACGGAAGAGGAATCGAGCGGACTGCGCTCATTCTCTGCCAGCTGCTACCTTTCCGTGCACTCCACAACTGTTTGCGAAAAGGCTTCCGCTCTATGAGACAGTGAGCGGGGTGGCCGGTTCCGCGTACCGCGGGCTTTCCTAATAGACAGAATGGCGCACACAGATAAGCGGCGGAAGCATCCGTTCTCGGGCAAACTTGCATGAAGGCGCGACGGATATGATCGCGCTTCCACCAAAGAGGATTGGCTTACAGCAATCTGCTTTATTTTTTTTAACGGAGGGGGAGAAACAAGCAAACTACGGTAATTTCTCCGCCGACCGGTACCTTTCCGTGCAGTCTGTGAAAGTTTGCGGGAGCCCCCTCCATGAGGCGGTGGGCGGCCGCAGTTATCGGCGACCGATTCTGTATATCGCAGGCTTTTCCAGCAGACGGGCTGGCACACGGGCGAGCGGCGGAAGTAGCCGCACGCGGCAACTCCATACGAAGGCACGGCAAATAGAGTGCGCTTCCATCAAAGCGGATTGGCTTACACCAGTCCGCTTTATTTTATTAACAGAATAGGAATCGAGCGGACTACGATAATTTTTCCGCCAGCCAGTATCTTCCGTGCACTCCACAACTGTTTGCGAAAAGGCTTCCGCTCTACAAGGCAGCAAGCGCACTTTCCGTCAGCCACTTACGTATACTGCGCATTTTTCCGGCAGGCAGCACAGCCACAACTAAACGCCCCACCGCCTGAGAAACCTGCCGAAAGATTAAAAGGTTCGGTACATTTACCGTCGGCAAAAACATGGCGGCACGGCTAATTTTCCAACTCACGATGCTATTTCTGCCGCGCGTATTAGACTATGGTTAAAAACGTATCGGAAATTGCTTTATCCACCGCTTGGGTGATGTTGCTTTGTAAAATAGAGTGAAACTTGGCAATAAACTCGCACTGAATGGATAGATCGGCGTGCTCCGGCAGTGCACCGGTTATTTTAACGGGTAGCAGTAATTGAAACGGATGAATCTCTAGCGCTTGCGAAAGTTTGGAAAAGGTTTCAGGCGTTCCCCAGCGACGGCCGCTTTCCAAATCGCAAATATAGCCTACCGAAAGATTTGCTTTTTCTGCCAATCCCATTTGGCTCAAATGCGCGTTTTTTCTGGCATTTTTGAGATTTGTAGAGAAAAGTTCCTGCAACTCCACGGCATCCATACAGCTTGCACTATAATACGCGCGGCGCAAACTTGACACCACGCTATTTGACGTTATAATATTCGCTATATGCGTAAGTAATCGCAAAAGAAATCCCCCTCTGCATCAATTATTCGTACGGAGCCTTACTATGTACTGTAAAAAATTAGTGAAAACCTATTTTTTTGTATTTCTATTCGTGCCGCTATTCGCCACCGGATGTGGTTTTATGCGCGCATTGCTTGTAGACGAGCCGGAGCCGGCAGCCCAAACTGCATCGCAGGAAGACTTTCATCTTGAAATGATTGCAGAGCCATCCGCCGGAGGCAATTCCGGAGGACGGAATACTACAGATTCTACAAAACGGCACGAATCGGAGCGTCCTAAAGAAACGGCCTATTCGGGAAAGGTGATTGCCGTTCCCGCTCCACAGCTGCAAAATCCGGGCGCGGATGATTCCTGGATTCCGCAATTTTTGCAAGACTCGCTCACCGGACATTTTGCATCCTTTTCCGGCATGACCGTATTGGACAGAAAAAATGAATCCGTCATAGTTGCGGAGCAGAAATTAAGTGAAAGCGGCTTGTATTCAACCGATAACGCCGCAGAATTCGGGCAACTCACGAGCGCCGAATATGTTTTAACCGGTTCGATTCAAAAACTGCCGTCCCGCTATGCATTAAATTTCCGCGTCAATAATATTTCGACCAACGAAATAAAAGCATCGTTCAGCGGGCAATATTCGCTTGCCGACATAGAAAACGGAGCCGCCGTAAAAGATGCGGTCTCCGATTTGTTCAACGGGCTCGGCATTGCACTTTCAAATGCGCAACTTGCGGGACTGACAAAAAATCAGTCAGCCGCCAGCAGTACGAAAAGCCTTGCGCAGGGAATGGCAGCGCAAAAAAACGGAGACTTCATAACGGCGTTGACTTTTTTAGCGGATTCGTCCGCCGGCGGCAATAAAGAAGCGTCCGCAGTCATTTCTTCCATGCTTGTTTCCGCTACGCCTGCGGATATCCGGGCGCGGGCAGCATATTACAAGGAGCAAACCGCAAAGTGGACTAAAATATGGAAGGACGTAGAAGTATATCTCGTACATAACTATCTGATTTTAGTACATGATCTTGATCCTGAAAAAATGCAGAGTGATGTGAGCGGCTCAGGTGATCGGGTGAACTTGAAATGGGCGGAGGGCATTCGATTTGTTCCGAACAGAAAAGCGCTTGTACTCTATAATACGGTTGCCGCCGAATGGGAGAAAATACGCAATGCTCCGGAAAACAAAGCGTGGGTACGAGAGGTGCATACCTTACCCGATTCATTCGGCTATTATATGGAAATCGGCTTATACAATAAGTACGGCGAACTACTAAAAACAGATTCGATTCGTCAAGCGGCGCACCTTAAAACTTTCCGCTACGAAAACGAAGCTGTTCCGCCGCAATTCCGGCTTTTCAATAATACACGCGCCATGAACGTAGCATTCTACTCCGTAGCGATCGATGACAAATTTTCCGAACCGCTTACCACAAAAATCATTGAATTCAGAGCGCCTTATTCCAGTAGCGAATCATTCACCCCAAGGTCGCTTTCTTTGCAAGAGTGGCATGACGTTTTGAAGGCGGCAGAATAAATGAAAAATTATTTTTTGGTCTATTGCGCCACCGTCTTGTTCGTGTCGTGCGCATCGTCTCCCGCGCCCCGTAACAACGCCGCCGTTGATGCGCTTACGGAGCAGGAATTATTTTCGTCTTCTGCGTACATTGCCGCACGGGGGAACGGGAAAGATGCGTCTTCCGCCGAACAAAATGCGCTTTCTGCGCTTTCGCGCTATTTTTCGTCAAAAATCAGCGTGAACACGGTCGAAAAAACGCTCGTTACCGATGGCAGTTCGCAAAGCCGCTTGGAAGACGTAACGCAGATTTTGTCGAATACGGAGCTTTTTGCCGTCCGCTATACAAAACCGCATCTGCATAAAGAAGCGCAAGTCTATGAAACAGTCGCGTATATCAACCGCGACGAGGCGTGGAAAATCTATGCGCCGAAAGTGCGGCAAGCGGCGGATACTTTTAGCGCTTTATACGATATGGGGAGTACGCAAAAAAGTCCGTTTAAGCAGGCATTACTCTTGCTGCAAGCGCGGGAGGCCGCTCTTTCGTCGGATTTGCCAAAGCTCCTTGCCTTTGCGTATACGCTCCATCCGGAAAGTGCAGACTCGTTTTCCGCTATAGAGGAAAAGCTCGGCGCACTGCCTGCGCGTCTTGCAGATGCACAAGCGCACAGCCTCATCGCGATTCACCGTGCGGCCGATGCAAACTCACAGGCAAACGCAACAGTCCAAGCCATCCTAACGGACTTGGGCTTTCCCATTGCAGCGGAAAATGAAAGTGCGCGCGTCGTATGCTCGGTAGAATTGGCCGAATACAAAACGCACTTACCCGCCGGCATATTTTTTACGCCGACAATCACCGTTACCATCACGGAAGAGGAAAAAACAACCCTTTTTTCGTACAGCAAAACCTTCCCTCGCATCGGCGCAAGTACGGAGCCCCCGGCCAGGCTCCGCATGGAGCGCACCGTCTGCGAAGCATTACGGCAATCGTTACCGCCGGCACTCAAAAAGTCGGTGGAATAAATGAACATATAGGAGAAAACATGAAAAAGACGGTTTTTATGGCAGTAAGCGCGATAGGTGCGCTTTTGGCGTTAGCAAGCTGCGCTTCGATTCCGAATGCCCCGCAAAACTCGGCGCCATCAAATAGCAACGTAAAAGTCGCGGGAAACAAAAAGTATATCCGCGATTGGACCGGGAGTTCGCTTGGAACGGAAGCAATTCCCGATTGGCTCGGTCCCGCATTACTCGGTAACTTTGACAAGGCGAGAGCCCATTTCGGTATTGACGGCGATATTATTAAATCGTCGGAAGGAAGCGGAGCCGATTACCGTGCGGCGCAAATGCGTGCAAATGCCAATTACGCGCGGAAAGTTGCGCGCGAGTTGCAGCAGTCGATTGCCGTGTACGCAGCGGAAAAAGCCCGAACCGGCAGTATGAGCGAGGCAACAAAGGAAGCACTCGAAGAGGCAACGCAGACGCAATCGCATGTCGAAATTACGGGGCATGAAAACAAAGCGGACTTTTGGCAAATTATCGATGAGGAAGATGCGCTGACCGGCAAAATGCAACGAAAGTGCGTATTCTATCAGATTTATGTGATACCGGCGAAAACATGGGCGCGGACAACCGGAAAATATCTAAAAAGCGTGCTTGGCGAACTGCCGGAAGATTTAACGCCTGAAGAAGCGGATGTTAAAGAGATGATTAAAACAATGATGGACGATACGCGGCATCCGAAAGTAATGACGCAAAAAGAAAGAGAGCAAGAACTTGAATACAGCCGCAGGATGCTGGACGCACAAGTAGACCTTGCGCCTGCAAAACAAAAGGCCGCCGCTCAACAGGAATTGCTAAAACTTGCACAGGAAGGAAAAACGGAACGCGCAAAAATCAGTGCCGATGCCCAAACCAAACAGGTAGAAGCCCGCGCCGATGCAAATGCAACAGCCTATCTTTCCGGTAATAAATCGCTGCAAGCGGCAAAAACCATCACCCCCGCCGATGAAAACTGGTTAGACGCAATGGAAACAGCATTTTCACTCATATATTAAAACCTACGGAACACAAAACGGACGCCAAGCACTTTCCGCAGCGCACAAACGCCGCAAGGCACACGTCCGTTTTATCAGCAGTCCGCACCCCGTGCAAGTTTTCGGGAGACGGCCGCGCTATGAGGCGGCGAATGGCGGCAGCAACCGCACGCGGGCAAACCTGCATGAAGGTGCGGCGGATATAAGTGCGCTTCCATCGAAGCGGATTGTCTTTAGGCTGTCCGCTTTCTTTTTTAACGATGTGGTAGAAACAGACGAACTTGGGTAATTTATCTGGCGACTGCCACCTTTCCATGCTGTCTATAATTATTTGCGAGAAGCAGTCACTTCATAGACTGGCGCGCGGCGGCAGTTGTCGGCGGACGGTCTCGCATATCGCACGCTTTTCCGGCAGATGGGATAGCGCACGGATAAGCAGCGGAAGTAACCGTTCGCGGGCAAACATGCATGAAGGGTGCAACAGATATGAGCGCACTTTCGTCAAAGCGGATTGGCTTATGGCAGTCCGCTTTCTTTTTTAACGATGCGGTAGAAACAGACGAACTTGGGTAATTTATCTGGCGACTGCCACCTTTCCATGCTGTCTATAATTATTTTCAAGAAGCAGTCGCTCTGTGGAGTGGCAAGTGGCGTCAGTGCTGGCAGCTGATTCTGTATGCCGCACGCTTTTCCGGCAGATGGGATAGCGCACGCGTCCGTTTTGTCAGCAGGCCACACCCCGTGCAAGTTTGCGGGAGCCGACCGTGCTATGAGGCGGTGAATGGCGGCAGTAACCGTTCGCGGGCAAACATGCATGAAGGGTGCAGCGGATATGAGCGCACTTTCGTCAAAGCGGATTGGCTTACGGCAGTCCGCTTCTTTTTTAGCGGCGGTAAAATCAGGCAGACTACAGTAGTTTTTCTTGCGGCGGCCACCTTTCCGTGCTGTCTACAATTATTTGCCGGAGACAACCGCCCTATGAGGCGGAGAGCGGAGGCAGCTGTCGACGACCGATTCTGCATACTACGCGTGTTTTTCCGGCAAACCCCGAACCGAACAACGAACAAACGAGCGGTGGAAACAGTCTTTTGAGGTAAACCTACATGGAGGACGCAGAGAATATTAGTGCGCTTCCACCGAAGTGGATTAGCTTACGGATGTCGGCCTCATTTTTAGCGACGGTGGAAATAGGCGGACTACGGTAATTTTTCTGCGAGCCAGAACCGTTTCGTACATTAGCGGGTGTTTTATCGGGAGCCAACCGCTCCATGAGGCGGCGGGCGGAAGCAGCTGTCGACGACCGGTTCTGCATACCGCGTGTTCTTCCGGCAGGCCCCGAACGGAACAACGCACAAACGAGCGGTGGAAGCACTCTTTTGAGGCAAACCTGCATGCAGGCGAGGCGGATATAAGTGCGCTTCCATCGAAGCGGATGGGCTTACGGCTTACGGCCTCTTTTTTAGCGACGGTGGAAAAAGGCGAACTGCGGTAATTTTTCCGCGGGCCAGAACCGTTCCGTACATTCACGGGTGTTTTGTCGGAAGTCAACCGCTCCATGAGGCAGCGAGTGGTACTCTACGGCAACCTCCCGCTCCGCACACCGCGCGATTTTCCGCTGGACGGAAAATCCGCCCCGACCCAACCGAGCGACAAAACCGTACCGACCGCAAGCGCAGTTATCGCGCAGAGAATGCGCCGAGCATACTGAAAATGCCAAAACTTGCCGCCATCATGATCATACCGGCCATGAGAACGCCGCAGATAACGGCAATCGTCGTCTCTTTAAAATTCATGTCGAGGATGCTTGCCGCAAGCGTTCCCGTCCACGCACCGGTACCCGGCAGCGGAATCCCCACAAAAAGCATGAGGGCAACGAAAACGGTGCGTCCGGCCTTCGCCGAAAGCCGTTTGCCGGCGGCTTCCCCCTTCACCAAACAAAAGCGGCACAGCGGACCGAGCGCCCGTGTGTTTTCGCCCCATCGCAAAAACCTGCGGGCGAACAAGTAAATAATCGGCACCGGAACCATATTCCCGATGATGCTGACGATGTATGACGGAATCACCGGCAGATTTTGTAATTGCGAAAACGGAATCGCCCCCCGCAGCTCGACAAGCGGAACCATCGAAATAAAAAAAACCGTAATGTATTTTGTAAACATGCGGTGATTATACTTATTTATACCTTTTTGAAAACAAACCGGTATCGTAAAACGAGCGGGGAAGGGTGCCGTTACGGGGAACAGCGAAAATCCGTTCAAGTAAGGAGAGGAACGACGACACTTGCATCCCGTGCTTGTCCGCCGCATATGGATGGAAAAAAATACAGCCGTCTCTTTGCCGCTCCGCAAAGCAAATCGTTGACTACGCGCCTCGCTTTGTATCTGCGCAGATTTTCAATCCATATCAATCTGAAAGCCTTTCACCGAATTGCAAAACGAGGGTTCGCCCCGAACGCGCCCAACTATGCGAATTTCCCGAAAGCGTCAGACAAGTCCTTTCCGGTAATTGCATCTTCTCCGCTCCGGAACTGGATCTGAAAAAACCTTGCTCGCATCCGTTGTATTCACAAACGGGGATGAAAACGCTCGCAATCTCGTCCATCAAATTGCGCCGGAATGGGCGCAAGCTCTGTTTTATTTTGACAATTGCACAATATCTGTAAAGATGCTACTTTGTGAACATGAATACTTTGGTTGCGCTATGCGCTGTCGGCGCGGAAAAAATACTCGGCAATGAAATTAAGCATCTCGGCTATAAAACGGCGGGCAATGCGCCGGGGCGGGTTATTTTTACCGGCGACGATGCGGCTCTCTTCCGCGCAAATCTGTGCTTGCGGACGGCCGACCGTGTTTTTTTGCGGATGGCGGAGTTTTCGGCGGAAGATTTTGATGCGCTTTTCGACGGCACTTACGCGGTCGACTGGCATCTTTATTTCCGAAAGGATGTGAAGGTCATTGTCGATAAGGTGCGCTGCCATAAAAGTACGCTTGATTCGGAACATGCGGTTCAGGGAGTCGTGCAAAAGGCGATTTACACCAAATTGGGCGACCGGTGGCATATGTCGGCGCTGCCGGAAAGCGGGGAGGCGGCAGCGGTGCGGGTATACATCGACGAGAATACCGTTATGCTGCTGCTCGATTTGTCGGGGCTGCCGCTGCACAAGCGGGGCTACCGCACAGACGGCGGCACGGCGCCTCTGCGGGAAACGGTTGCCGCTGTCCTTTTGCAGGAGATGCTGTGGCGGCGGAAGACGCCGCTCCATGATCCGTTCTGCGGCTCCGGCACCATTGCAATCGAAGCGGCATTGTACGCGTACAATATTGCGCCGGGCTTCGGCAGGCGGTTCGCGCTCGAAAATCTTCCTATTTATAATCGGAAGTGCGCGGATGAAATTCGGCGGGAGGAAGCTGCAAAGATTCGCACCGATGTAACCGTCCGCATTACCGGCTCCGATCTGGATGCGGCGGCGGTCGAGCGCAGCAGAAAAAATGCGGAATACGCGCTGTCGGCGGCCGGGCGGGCGCTTCAGTCAATCGGGAGCGACGCAAAGATTCCCCGTCCGGATTTCATGCAGGCGGATTTTCGGGAGCTTTCCGCCCCTTACGATACGGGGCTCCTGTTGTGCAATCCGCCTTACGGCGAGCGCATGGGGGACGAGCAGCAGGCGTCCGCGCTGTACAAGAACATGGCGGCGCTCAATGCGCGCTTTGCCGGCTGGGACTTCGGCATTATTACCGCGCATAAAACGTTTCAGGAATGCTTCGGCCGCTATGCGGATCTGCTCAAAAGCATCAAAGCGGGGAATCTCAACACAACGCTGTATATTTATTCGGAAAAAATGAAAGACGACACGGCGCACCGCACCGCAAAAAACGCACGACGGGGAGAAAACGGTGGCCGCTGTCATTGAACATGAAAAAAGAAAGCACGAAATTCTGCAAAAAGCGCTGGATGTTTTTGTCGATGAAGGCTACCAAAATGTGACGTTCCAAAAAATTGCCGACCGCTGCGGCATCACCCGCACGACATTGTACATTTACTTCAGCAACAAGCGGGAAATATTTGTGTGGAGTATCCGCCAGCTGACCTCCGTCATCGAACAGGAGCTGCTGGCCATCGTAAACCGCAAAGATATCTCCGCAGAAAAATCATTACGCGGCATTTTCCGTAAAATCCTTGACGAATGCCGAGCAAACACCAAACTCTTCAATGTTTTTCTGAACTATCTCCTGCAGCTGCGGAAAGCCGGAGAAGATCCTGCCGAACGAGTCCTCCGCCGCGTTATCCGGCTGCGCCACCTGCTCAACCTCATTTTGATTCGCGGCATCAAAAACGGCGAGTTCAAGCGAGTCAACCTGCGCGACGCAAACGAAATGCTCTACGGCCTCGTCGAATCAGCCATCTTCCGCCTCACCATACTGAATCAAAATGCCATTGACGAATCCTACTGCATGATTGACCTTGCGATTGACGGCTTAAAGAACCCGTAACCGAACGCGGCGGCCGTCCTCGCTGCCGCATTACCCGAAGGAGAAAAACCGCTCGGCTGGATGGAGGGGGAGCCGGTTGGGCGCAGGGCACATCCCGCAGACTGTTCTGTCGGCTTGACCGCTACCTCTGCCTTCTCCAGCAATCCACTGTGCTTTATCCAAGCAAGGCGGCCGCCCATGCCGCCGAGCTATCTGATGGAGAAGAACCGGCAAGTTGGAAAACTGATTGCTCACGGAGCAAATCCCGCAAACTGTTTTGTCGGCTGGTGCTACGTCCTTGCCAACCGATTGTGCTTTAGCCAAACGCGATGCCCGTCCATACCGTCTTACGCTATCGATTGCGCTTTATCCAAGCAAGGCGGCCGCCCACGCAGTCGCGCCATTCAATGGAGAAAAACCGGTCGGCTGGCAGGGGAAGCGGTTGGGCGCCCCTTTCGTCTGCCGATGTATCGCTATCAGATGCATTTGTCTCCGGCAAGACCGGTAGCCCACGGCCAAGCCCTTCCATCTTTTCACACCTCTGCATCTCGCCCTACCGCCTTGCACCCCGCTCGCGGAGTTTGCCGCTTGCAAGCCCAACAGCGGGCAGGCAAGCTCATCCCGCCGTTCCACATACTCGCTTTCCCGCCCGTCCCGTCCTTCAATTTACTATCCGGCAATAAAGTATGCCGGCTGTGCGCCCATTTTGGCTGCATTGGCTTTGTAGGCATCGAGGTGCGCGGCCGGAACTTTTATGCTGCCGGCTTTGAGGCGCGGGCAGCCGGTGAAGGCGTCTCCGAAGGCAGGGAACGGTTCTTTATATCCCCAAAGCGATTCGGAATTATACTTGCACTTGAGCGTAACGGTTTGAATCTTTGCGCAGCCGGAAAAAGTTTGGTACAGATTCGTAACGCCCGCAGGGATTTCAGGCGCCTGCGTCAGGTTTTTGCAACCGGTAAAGCAGCGGCGCGCATTGATAACGCCTGTAGGCAGTGCGGGCGCTTGCGTCAAGCTGAGGCATCCGGCAAAGCAACCGTCCAGATTCTGCACACTCTCCGGTATTTTTGGAGCCTGTATCAAATTCTTACAGTCGGCAAAGCAGTTGCTCAGATCCGTAATGCCGTCCGGCAAGGTCGGCGCAACGGTAAGGCGCACGCAGCCGTCAAAACAGCCGCTCAGATTTTTAACGCCGCTCGGGATTCCAGGCGCGGCAAGGAGGCTGACGCATCCCTGGAAGCAGCCGCTGATATTGCTAACGTGCGCGGGCAGTTTCGGAGGATACAGGAGGTTTTCCGAGCCGTAGAAGCATTTGCTCATGTCCGTAACGCTTTCGGGAATCTTCGGGGCCTGCGTTATTTTTTTGCAGTTGTAGAAACAGCCGCTGATATTCGTAACGCCTTCAGGAATTGCCGGTGCGCTCGTCAGCTTTTTGCAGCCGGCAAAGCAGTCGCTCAGGTCGCGGACGCTTCCCGGAATCGTCGGAGGCTGCTCAAGACTCGTGCAGTACCCGAAGCATCCGCTCATATCTTTTACGCCTTCAGGAATCGCCGGAGCGCGCGTCAGTTTTCCGCAATTAAAAAAGCATTCCCTCATATTCGTAACGTTTGCGGGAATCTGCGGAGCCTTCATCAGTTTTTTGCAGCCGGAGAAGCACTCGCGCATATCCGTAACGCTTTCCGGAAGTGCGGGTGCCTCCGGCAGGTTTTCGCAGCCGGAAAAGCATCCGCGCACAATCTTCACGCCGGCAGGAATGTCAGGCGCCTTCGCAAGATTGGTACAGCCGGCAAAACAATAGCTCATGTCCGTCAGTTCTTCCCGGCTTTTGCCGAATTTGAGTGCGACTTCCTTGCCTTTGTTTGCATTTAAGATTTTACCGAGCGCGCTCGCTTCGTAAGGCCGACTGCTCCCGTCGCCCTTTACGTCCGCGGCGGCAAGTGCGGTTACTTCGATGTAATTGACCGAATGGCTCGATGCCGCCGCAAGATAATCGTTCAATTTGGAAAATGCGACTTTTTTATAGCGGCTGAACGTTACGCTCACCGTCGTATTTCCGGTGATTTTCACTTTTGCCGAATCATCGCCGTCTTGCCCGCCGGAGAGGAGGGCTCCGCCGACGATTGACCATGCGTCCGCGTAGTATCCGGAGGCTGCTTTGGCCGTAAACGTCACTTCTGTATCTTTTGCGACGGTTCCGCCCACAGGAATTGCAGGATTTGCGGTGATGTCGCCGTTTTCTCCGTGCGTCATCGCAACCGTAAACATTCCGGGCGGCAGTTTTTTGAACGAGACCGCTACCGTTGCGTCCGCACTAACCTTGAGCGTTGCCGTTGCAGCTCCCGCCGTTCCGCCGGACAGGAATGCGCCGCTGGTTACCGACCATTTCTCAACGCCATAGCCGTCGGCAGGCTTTGCCGTAAACGTTACGACTGCGCCCTTTTCGACCTTTGCGCCGCCTTTTGCATCCGCCGCGAGCGCTTTGCCGCCGACCGCTGCGGAGATCGTGCCGTGTTCGCCTGCGCTGAACGCGACCCGCGCATATTCGAGCGGCGGTTGAATGAACATTACGCTCACCGTCGTATTTTTCGTGATTTTGACTTTCGCCGTTTCGTCGCCCGCTTTGCCGCCCGCCAGCACGGTTCCCCCTTCGATTGTCCACGATGCGACCGTGAATTTCTCGGCAGGAGTCGCCGTAAATGTGATTTCCGTATCCTTTGCAACGGTTCCGCCCGCGGTAATGTCGGGATTTGCGGAAATTGAACCGTTCGGCCCGTGATTTATCGCGACCGTATAGCGTCCGGGCGGCAGTTTTTTGAATGAGACCGCTACTGTTGCATCCGCACTAACCTTGAGTATTGCCGACGCGCTTCCCGCCGTTCCGCCGGAAAGGAATGCGCCGCCGGTTACCGACCAGGCATCAACGCCGTAACTCTCAGCGGGCGTTGCCGTAAACGTTACGGCCGTTTCCTTTTCGACTTTTGCGCCGCCTTTTGCATCCGGCTTGAGCGCTTTGCCGTCGACCGACGCAGAGATCGCGCCGTGCTCGCCTGCGCTGAACGCGACCCGCACATATTCGCGCGGCGGCGGGTTGAATGTTACGTTTACCGTCGTATTTTTCGTGATTTTGACTTTCACCGTGTTGTTGCCGACCTTGCCGCCCGCCAGCACGGTTCCCCCTTCGACCGTCCACGCATTGACCGAGCATTGAAAGGCCGGCGTTGCCGTAAATGTGATTTCCGTATCTTTGACGACGATTCCATCCGCCGGAAGCTCCGGATTTGCGGAAATCGTACCGTGCCGCCCGTGCGTCATCACCACCGTATACTTTCCGGGCGGCAGCGTTTTGAAGGAGACGCTAACTTTTGCGTCGGCAGTAACTGCCAGCGTCGCCGATGTGCTTCCGTCCGTGCCGCCAGCAAGGAACTTCCCGCTGCTCAGCGACCACTTATCGACGCCGTAGCCATCGGCAGGCTTTGCCGTAAACGTTACGGTTTTACCCTTTTCGACTTTTGCCGCCCCCTTTGCATCCGGCGTGAGCGCTTGCCCGTCGACCGACGCAGAGAGCGCGCCGTGCTCGCCTGCACTGAACACGACCGTATACATCACCGGTGCGGGGGGCTTCCCGTCGCCAGCCGGAGCCTCCTCGCCCTCATCCAACTTACAGCCCGCACCGAACACCGCCGCAAGCACCATCGCCGCCCCCAAAAAAGCGCGCGCTTTCCGTCTAAAAATCGTAGCCTTCATAAAATCCTCCTCTTCTAAAACCCCAGAAACGAAAACTCCCCCGTTCCGTAAAAATCCACATCTCCAGCTGCACACGTCCGTCCGCTCGTCGCATCTCCCCCCTCCGCAAGTTTTGCCGCGAGCAAAACACGGAGCGGACGGTCGACCAGTTAAGTCCTCCGCATTCAGTTTTCCTGTCCAGCTGCCGACATCGCTGCTCGCAAGTTTGTCGACAGACAAACTTGAAGCGGACGGTCGACCAAGTTATATCTTCCGCGTCCAGTTTTCCCGTCCAGCCGCCGACGTCTCTGCCCGCAAGTTTTCCGTAGGAAAACTTGAAGCGGACGGCCGATCAAGTTAAATCTTCCACGTTTAGTTTTCCCGTCCGCCGCCTACAATTAAGAATATCGGATATTCTTTCTTTTCTCCGTTTATGTTCCGGATATCGGTGTAGACGATTTCGTTGCATAGGATTTTGTAACCGGATGCGTTCATAAAATCGAGGATGATGTTTCGGTCGATTCCGTTGTGGGGAACGCGCATGGGCGCGTGGAAGCTGCCGTCTTCGGGATCGAGATCCGCCAGCGCCAAGTACCCGCCCGGCGCGATGTGCGCGTTGAGCCGCTGCAAGAGCCCCGCAATATCTTCGACATGATGGAGCGCAAGCAGCGAGACGACCGCACGGTAAGTCGACAACGCATTGCCGTCGTCCGGATTGAATGCCTGATAGTTTGTTATGCCCGCTTCGGCAGCCTTCGCCTGCACGGCGGCCAGCATACCTTTCGATGTGTCGGCAAAGTGCAGGGCATCAAAATCGTCGGCAAACTGAAATCCCAGTAAGCCGGTTCCGCAGCCGAAATCCAATACCGTTCCCGTGCCGTCGGGCTGCATGATTGCGCGCATCCGAGCGTATACCGCCCGTGCCCGCAGCTGTTTTTCGTCGTTGTCCCACTGGGCTGCTTTTTTGTCAAAATAATTTGCGTCCATGATAAATCCCGTATCTCTGTTTTGGCGGCGCATTGCTCCGGCCGAAATCAAAATAGCATAAAGGGCGGGAATGCCGCAATCATAATCGGCGCACAATATCGCACTATAATGGAAAAAAATCGATTTTTATCGTCAAGTCGGGCAGTCAGAATGGAAAAAGGAATGCGACTTGGCGGGAAGATGCGCAGTTGCGTCATCGGCAAAGCGGCAGGAAAAAGCCGATGCGCCGAAGCCGGAACTGCTCCAGCGCATCGGCACGGCTGCGCTATTTCTTGTATTTAATAGCCAAACCGGAAATTACATACGTCCGGGCATTATAAAATACGCCGACGGCAGTGGTTTTATAATCAATGGAGACGTTGATAACATCATCGGCATTGAGGTCTTTCTTTGCTTGTTCATACAAGCGGCTGTATGCGGCGCCGCCCCAATTTGCAATGCCGAGAACATTATGCCACGTGCCGTTATATTCAACTCGTCCAAGTATTTCATACTGGTTTTCCGCCAAATTGACGGTAACGCCGTGTTCATGTACTGGACGAGTTGACGTGCAGCCGACTGCTAAAAGCGTCATGCCGGCAGACAGTAAAATGGCTAGAAGCCGAGCTTTTTTCATTTTCAACCTACCTCTTGCAGCGGTTAATTCCGCCGCAGTATTTTTTTAGTGCGGAATGTTTCCAGCCGGTTCCGGCCCCAGCTCCAGAGAGTTATGGGCGGCTAATGTTATTCCGTTGCATATTTTTGATTGTAGCGGTTCAATCCATACGCGCTGGCTACGTGACCGATACCACCCGC